>JANLTU010000059.1:0-4613 GCA_031363085.1 Gammaproteobacteria bacterium | reverse complement strand
CCTTTGAATACACCTTTCACATGGCAGGCTTCACACGCGGTACGCACATGCTGACCGCTGAGCGGAAAGCCGGTCGTGAAGTGATCAAAGCGTGTGTCGATTTCGGCCGCCTGGACCGAAGCCCAGAACCCTGCCAGCACGCACACCACCAGAAACGCGAACCTTGCTCGATTATTCATCGCCGACCCCTCTGTTCTAAACGTTCGCTGCACCGCGCACCTACGCTAAATGCAGCATTTAGCCCGATTATTTCGCCACGCGTTTGAACGACTCCTGGTCATGACAGCGCTGACACAAACGTCCGTAGGCGCCTTGATGCACATCCTGATCCGCGTGGCATACGCCGCACTCTTTCGGCGTATCAAATTTGTCGGTCACGGCCGTCTTGTGGCAAGCCTGACACACGATGCCCCGGTGTGCGCCCTTCAGTTCGAAATGCGTTTGCGTGCTGTGATCGAATTTCCACGCTTTCCAGTCTTTAGCGAAATGACAACGTTCGCAACGCGCACTTAACTTGTGTTTATGCACGTCGTCTTTATCATGACAGGTCGCGCAACCTGGCTTTGCGTTTTTGAAGTTACCGCTTTGGTGGCACTCCTCACACGCCAACGCAGCATGCGCGCCAAGCAGCGGAAAACGTACCAGATTGTGATCGAATTTGACATCCGTCGACCAGCCGGCTTCGTTATGACAACGCTCACACAACTCGCCCAATTGTCCGCCGTGCACATCCGATGAACGGTGGCAGGCTAAACATTTGGTGGGCACCTTGTCGTTGTACAGGTGCCCAGGATGGCAATCCTTGCACTTGGTTTTCTCGTGCTTGCCGCGCAATGCGAACTTGGTGCGACCGTGGTCAAAACGTGCTTCCTTCCATTGCTTCACGTTGTGGCACTCCTTGCATTTCTCGCCATACAAACCCTGGTGTTCGTCACGTAGCTTATGACAAGAATAGCAGTCGGTCTTGAGCTTGGCGTCCTTGTCGTCGGGTTTATGGCATTGCGCGCACAGCACGCGCGCGTGGGCATCTTCGAGCGGAAATTTAGTGTCTTTGTCGTGATTGAATTTCTGCGTCGCCCAGCCCAGCGTGTTGTGGCAGTCCTTGCACTTCTCGCCGAACTGGCCTTTGTGCTTGTCGTCTTTCTTATGACAGCCATGGCACTGGGCCGGCACGTCCTTGTACTTATGTTTGGGATGACAATCCGCGCACGCCACACCCTTGTGCTTGCCATCAAGCGGAAATTTGGTCTGGCCGTGATCGAAAATAAACTCCTTCCACTTGCTTTCGTTGTGGCATCCGGCGCACTTGTTACCCAAGCTGCCCTGATGTTTGTCGACCGTCGCATGGCAACCGACGCATTCCAGCGGCGCGCCCTTGTAGCGCTCTTGCGGATGGCAGTCACGACAGGCAACCTCTTTATGTTTGCCACGCAACGCGAACTTGGTGCGCGCGTGCTCGAATTTAAACTCGGCCCAACTTGACTCATTGTGGCAATCTTCGCATTTCTTGCCCAGCTTGCCGTGGTGTGGCTCTTTGCTGCCGTGGCAGTCGTAACAGACTGACGCCGCTTGATGATATTTCTTGTCGGCCGCATGACAGGCGCTGCACCGCGTGGTGGCGTGACGACCGCGCAAGGGGTAATCGGTCGCGGTATGGTTGAAGGTTTGCGTGTCGAGCAGCACGATGCTTGCGTCGCGGCCTTTATGTTCACTGTGGCAGCCCTTGCACTCGCGTGTTTTCACCTCGGGGATGCGCCCGTGAAATCCGCTGCCCGACTCAATATCGCGCGCGATGTTTGCGTGGTCATGGCACTTCAGGCAATGATCGTTTTGAAAGGTTTTTTTCAGCAGCACATGGCAGTGGGTGCAGTCGGTTTCGAATTTGGCGTGGCTTTTGTGCAGCGGACCGGGCATCAGCGCCTGCTCCATGCTGTTCAGAAAATCCGCGCGTGCGACCAGCAAATGCAGCAACGCAAACGCACAGATCAGCCAGCGCATGCTTCGCATGAATTAGTACAGATGCACGGCAATCACATGCACGATGCCGCTCAGCAACAGTAAATACAGCAGCGGCACATGGGCGTGCAGCCAAAACGCGAAGAAGCGCTCATAGGCGCTGAACAACGCAACCTTCTTTAGCAACGCGAAGTGCGTGCGCAAACGGCGTTTGCTGTCGCGCCAGCGCGTGCTCAGCGTTGGCGCATCCCAGCCGTCGCGTCGCGCTTGGTCGCGCAATTGTTCGTTGAGCTCGCGCCGCGTGTGCCATGCCACCCAACGGCTGCTCAAGAGATAGAGCAGCACGCGCAGGCTGGCTTGCAGCAAGTCGCCCGGCGGCGACAGCATGCGACGCTGAAACGTGTTGAGCCGGGGCGTGGAGATGTCGTGCCCGGCGGCATCCCACGCGGCAATGACTTCGCGCACTTGCGCTTTGCGGCCATCCAAACCGAAATGGATTTTGGAATACAGGTAACGCCCGATGACGCCGCTCAAAAACACCAGCGTCATGGACACCAAGGCAATGCCACCGTTGAGCGAACCGATGTGAAAGGTGGAATGCAGCAGGATCAGAAACGGACCCACCACACCGAAAAAAATATGGATGCGCAGCATGTAGCGCAGCAGGGGGCGCAACAACGGCAGCCGTTTGGTGAAACTGTAGAGCAACGCCAGCAGCATCATGATGCCGCCGGCTAGGCCGAGAAAATAACCCAGACCTTCCTGGGCGGTGTAGATGCGCTCGTTCCAATGCGTGCGGCCGTAGATGAACACCGCCGCAAACAGCAGCGGCAAGCTCAGCGCAAGCCACAGCTCGCCGCGCCGCGCGAGTTTGTCGACCGCGCTTTTTGCCGCAGGCGAAGTGGAGGGTGTTGCGGTGGTAGGCGTTTCCGTAACCGGATTCTGTAACGACATTGAGTTTCTCCGCATCAACCCGCGTCCAGCAGAGGTTGATACCAAACCAGTCGGCAACGACTATATCGACATGCCGTTCGATGAGGATTAAGTTGTCGGACATCCTCGCTTTCATGGCGTGAATCTTCCATCAATTGAAGTGGTTAATCCAATGCAATTTCTTCAGGACTACGGCCTGCTGTTTCTGTATCTGCTTCCGATCGCGCTGGTGTTGCTGTGGCGCAGTTGGGCGCGGCGGCGAGCATCGGCGCGCCAGCAAGCCCTGCTGGAAGCAAACCGAAAATCCGGCTTGCTCGAACCCGCCTCGCTGCATCCGAACATCGACACGGAAACCTGCATCGGCTGCGGCAGTTGCGCGGCTGCCTGCCCGGAAGGCGACGTGATCGGTCTCATCAATCATCGCGCCGAGCTGATCAACCCCACGCATTGCATCGGCCATGGCGCGTGCGCGGCGGCCTGCCCGGTGCAAGCCATCACCCTGGTGTTCGGCACCGAAAAACGCGGCGTCGACATCCCCAGCGTGGACAAGAATTTCGAGACCAACGTGCCGGGCCTTTTTATTGCCGGAGAATTGGGCGGCATGGGCCTGATCCGCAACGCGGTGGAACAGGGGCGTCAGGCGCTGGAAGCCATCCGCAAGCACGACGGCATCGGTACGGGCGCCGATCTCGATATTGTGATCGTTGGCGCCGGTCCGGCCGGATTTTCCGCGACGCTCGCCGCGCACCAATACAAGCTGCGCTACCGCACCGTGGAACAAGAAGCGCTCGGCGGCACCGTGTCGCATTATCCACGCGGAAAAATTGTCATGACGCAGCCGGTGATGTTGCCGCTGGTGGGGCTAGTGAAACTGCGCGAGACCAGCAAGGAGGCACTACTTGACTTCTGGATCAGCACCGCCAAGACCACCGGCATCACCATCAATTTTCAGGAGCGCATGGAGGCGGTCACGCGCAGCGACTTAGGCTTCGTGGTGAAAACCACGCGCGGCGAATACCATACCCGCACCGTGTTGCTTGCCATCGGTCGACGTGGCACGCCACGCAAACTCGACGTGCCGGGCGAAGAGCTGTCGAAGGTGGTTTACCGCTTGGTGGATCCTGAACAATATCGCGGCCAGCACGTGCTGGTGGTCGGCGGCGGCGATAGCGCAATGGAAGCCGCCTGCAGCATCGCCGACCAGCCCGACACGCGGGTGGCCTTGTCTTACCGCAGCGACTCCTTCAGCCGCGCCAAGGAGAAAAACCGCCTGCGCGTGGAACAGGCGGTCAACAGCGGGCGGCTGACGGTGTTGCTCAAATCCAGCGTGCAAGAAATTCATCCGCAACACGTGGTGCTCGACCACGCCGGCCAACGCCTGGAGCTCGCCAACGACGCCATCATCGTCAGCGCCGGCGGCATCCTCCCCACCGGCCTGCTGAAAGAAATGGGTGTGCAGGTGAACACCAAGTTTGGTACCGCGTGACGCCAGCTCAAGTTCGTTGCGAACGGCGCCGAATCACACGCTCTCACTTGGCGATAGGAGGATACGCACTGATCAACAAGTCGTTGGGCATCAACCGGTGCTTGGTGTGCAGTTTCAATCCCGCCCACAGGCCGAGGTTGGCCAATGCGATGGCTTGGTCGCAGATGAATTCCTCGTCGGTGCCGTAGTTTTCGCTGTGCGGCCCGATGTCGTCGCGCGCGTAGAGTTCCAGGTGCGC
>JANLTU010000201.1:0-5346 GCA_031363085.1 Gammaproteobacteria bacterium | reverse complement strand
CCGGATTTTTGCGCGCGCTCCTCGCGCTTCTGCACTTCTTCCACGTTCAGCGGAATCATGCCCTGTTCGCGCAAGCTTTGACGCACTTGACGCGCGGTATCGCCCTCGGTCACGCCTTTGCGTTCGCGACCGGTGGTATCTAGTGCGGTGTATTCGAAGGCACCCATAATAACTGTGTCGATTCGTCCAAAGCGGTTCGCGTATATTACACGAGTTCCTGCCGCACGCGGTGTTCAGCGCAGCCGCTGGGAGATCTGTTTCACGGCCTGTTGCAGTAATACGACCCACGCATCGCGGCGGCGTTCAATCGGCGCCGAAATAGACAATCCCGCCAGCACATGTCCGCTCGCATTGCGAATCAAGGTGCCAATGCAGCCCACGCCTAACTCGGCTTCTTCATTGTCGTAGGCGTAACCGCGTTGCGCGCTCTCCGCTGCGCTTTTTTTCAGCACAGTTGCTTTCGTGATGGTATTGACTGTGTAACGCGGCAACCCGGTGCGGCGTGCGTAGCCGGTGCAGGCATCGGCGCCGAGTTCGCCCAGCATGAGTTTGCCGACGGCGGTCGTGTGTAACGGTGCACGGCTACCGATCACTTGCTCAACACGCATCATGCGCTTGGGCACGGCACGCTCGATGTACACCACTTCATCGCCTTCGCGCACGGTGAGATTTACCGTTTCGCCGACTTGGTCGCGCAACTCTTCCATCACCGGGCGCGCGGCGTCGCGCAGATCCGGCGCAGCCGCCGCGTGCCCCGCCATGCGCCGGAACACTCCGCCGACGCGGTAGTAACCTCGCTCGTCGCGCTCGATCCAGCCGTGCGCTTGCAGCGCGGAGAGAATCCGAAAAGCCGTGGAGGTGTGCAGCCGGGTGTGGGCGGACAGGTACTTCAGATTTGCCGCGTCGGGCTGGCCGGCAATGGTCTGCAACAACAGCATGGCCCGGTCCAGCACCTGGATGGAAGATTGGCGTTCGGCGCTCATCCCTATTCTCACAATGTGGAAACGATTCTATATTGTGAGAATACCATACCGGATGCTACGGTGGTTGCCAAGCATCTATTTTGATCGAGGAAAAAAGTCATGACCCCAGCCGCCATCAACACCGCATCGGGTAGCGCACCGGCAATGCCCGCTTTCTGCGCAGGCATCGACCACTTCGGCGCAGCGTGGCCGGAATTCGATTCCATGGCCGGGACCGCAGTCATCAGCCCCGGTAACAAAGCCATCAGCGATCCGGCTGATCCATGCGCTGTGTATCAGACGCTGCTGTGCGCCGACGCACTGCGTTATCTCACGCTGCAAGTCACCGGCGCGAAGGCCTCCGGCCATCCCGGTGGTTTTGCGTCGAGCGCGGAAGCCTACGCGGCGCTTGTCATGCTCGGGCACACCAACATCCTGACCGAAGTGGGCCACCATGCTCCCGGCTTTTACAGCGCGCTGTTTCTCGATACTTCGCTGGAACACATGGGCATCCACAGCGTGCAGCAAATGCGCGAGCGCTTCCGCGAACAGCATGGTTTGCTCGGGCACCTGTCGGGCGCAATCCCAGGTGTTCTCGCCCCCGCCGGGCCGCTCGGGCAAGGCCAGCATTTCGCGATGGCCGGTGCGTTGCTGCATCCGGGCACACTGTTCCCGTTCACGGTGGGCGACGGCGGTATGGGCGAGCCGTATGTCCTGTCGTCGATGCTGCATTTCAATACCGCCTATCCACAGTCGACCAATTTCCTGCCGGTGCTGATCTGGAACGGCTATTCGCAGGAGCATCATTCGATGGTGTCCACGATGAGTAACCAGGCCATGATCAACTACTGGCAAGGCCACGGCTTCAAGAACATCGTGCTGGTGAATGCAAAAGATTTCGACGACTCCGGCCAAGACGGCGCCTATGTCGACAGTTCCTGTTTTTCATTGCCGCAGCGTCTGGCCTTTACCCAAGCGGTACTCGAAGGGATGGATCGCGCCGCGCGCACGGCGCTGGATGGCACGCTGTCGTGCTGTATCGTCAAGCAACTTAAGGGGTCGGGTGTGCATACCACCGGCGCCAAGTCGCACAACCTGTATCCGGCGGATACGCTGGATGCACAACACATGCGCGACGCTCTCGTGCGCCGCGCGTTGCCGGCGCAGGCGTGGCAAATCGTGCGCGACAACTTTGCACGCGCCGGGGGCGGCCCCGCCGCAAAGACGGTGGTGACCGAAAAAGTGTTGGAGATTGCTGCACTGGGCAAATTGCCGCTGACCGATTTTGCGCTGGGCGACAAGCAGGTGCCGTCGACCGCGATGGGCACGCTGGTCGGTGCCGTGGCGCAAGCTGATCCGCGTTACCTGGTGAGCAACGCCGACGGCAACGAAGCGTCCGGTATGAAGAATATCAACGCGGCGATGCAGATCCGCCATCCCACCGCAGATGGGCTGTATCACCAGAGTCCAACCGGCCGCGTGTATGAACCGCTCAATGAAGATGCGTGCGCGGGGATGGCAGCGGGTCTCGCCTTATTCGGTTCGCGCGCGCTGTGGCTGTCGTATGAAAGTTTCGCCATCAACGGTCTGCCGATCATCCAGACGGTGACGCAGGCAATGGCCGAACTGCGCCGCAAGACGCCGTCGATCGTGTGCATGTACACCGCCGGGGCACTGGAACAAGGCCGCAACGGGTGGACGCACCAGCGTCCGGAAGTGGAAAACTACTTTGCGGCGATGATGCGCAACGGCAATGTCTATCCGCTATTCCCCTGCGATGCCAACTCGATTCAAACCGCGTACGCGTGGGCGACACAGAGCAGTAACAAAGGCGTCGTGATTTTCGCGTCGAAAAGCCCGCTGCCAATTTATACGTCGCTTGCCGACAGCCAGCGCGCGCTCGACGACGGCGCCATCCCGCTGTACGAAAGCAAAACCGGTCAACGCACCGTGGTGCTCGCGGCGAACGGCGACATGGTGTTCCTGCCGATCTTTGCGGCGAAAGACGCCTTGGAAAAACAGGGCTATCGCGTGCGCATTGTCGCGGTTGTGAATCCGCGCCGCTTGTATCGCCCCACCGACATCGCGTGGGACACGGTGTCCGAGCCTGACAATATGTTTCTCGACGCGGACCGCTTCAATGCCTTGTTCGACGGCGATGCGCTACTCGCCATCAGCGGTGGCCCCAGCGCCTGCCTGGAACCGGTGCTGCTGCGCACCCGCGCAGCAAAACGCGACACACTCTGCTGGAAGCGCGGCGAGACTACCTCATCACCGAATGAACTGATGGACTTCAATGGTTTAACCGCGCAGGCGATTGCGGAACGGGCAATGATGTTGGCTGGATAGTCCGTGATGGCCACCACCAAAATCATCGTCCTCGACGACGACCCGACCGGCTCGCAAACCGTACACAGTTGCCTGCTGCTCACGCGCTGGGACGAAGCCACCCTGCGCGAGGCGCTCAACGATGCCGCGCCGCTGTTTTTCATTCTCACCAACACGCGCGCCCTTTCTGCAACGCAAGCTGCGCAGGTTACACGCGCGGTATGCGGTAACCTGCGCGCGGTGCTTGACATGATGCAGCGCGAGGGGCGGGCCATTCATCCGCTCATCGTCAGCCGCTCGGACTCCACGTTGCGCGGCCACTCTCCGGTGGAAACCGATGTCATCGCGCAAGAGCTTGGGCCGTTCGACGCGCATTTTTTAGTACCGGCTTTTTTCGAAGCCGGTCGCGTCACCCGCGACAGCGTGCACTACTTGCGCGTAGAGAACGAATGGGTGCCGGTGCATCAAACCGAATTCGCGCGCGACTCGCTGTTTGCCTACCAGCACAGTTATCTGCCCGATTACGTCGAAGAAAAAACCCAGGGCCGCATCCGTGCCAGCGAAGTGCAACGCTTTACGCTCGCTGAAGTGCGCGGCGATGTTGGACCCCGCTTGCGTATGCTAAACGGCAATGCCTGCTGTGTGGTGGATGCGGAACAGCAGTCCGATCTGGACCATTTCTGCGCCGCGCTAAAAAATGTGGTCGCCGCACCGCATGGCAAACGCTTTCTGTTCCGCAGCGCGGCAAGCCTGCTCACCTCACTGGCGCAGCTACCGCCGCAACCGGTGCGCGCCGAACAGATGGGGCAGTGGACGCGGGCGGGAAAGCCCGGCGCGGTCATCGTCGGATCCCACGTCGCGAAGACTACTGCGCAGTTGCATGCCTTATTGCAACAACCCGGCACTGCGGGGATCGAGCTGGACGTGAACCGCTTGCCAGAGGAACATGCGGCCGTGCTGGACGCTGCATTGCAGCGCCTTGCTGCGCATCATCGCGACGGCCTCACCAGTGTGGTGTACACCAGCCGCATCGAACGCAATTTTGCCACACCGGGCGAACGCCTCGCCTTCGGCGCTCGGGTCTCGGGCGTGTTGATGGATATCGTGCAACAACTGCCGCGCGACTTGGGTTTTCTCATCAGCAAAGGTGGCATCACCTCGAACGATACGCTCAGCACCGGTTTGGCGCTGCGCACCGCGCGCCTGCTCGGCCAAGTGCTGCCGGGTGTGTCGATGGTACGCTGCCCGGCGGATCATCCGCGCTATCCGGATCTGCCGGTAGTGATTTTCCCCGGCAACGTCGGCGATGAGAATGCGCTGGCGACCGTATACAATCGGCTGTCACAACACTCGTTATAACTTCAATTTCCATGACCACCGATATTGCTCCAACACCGATGATCATCACCGCGCTGCGCGCCCTACTGCCCGCGCACGCGGTGCTCGCCAGTAATGAAGAATTGCGTCCATATGAATGCGATGGCTTGTCGGCCTATCGCCAGGTGCCGCAGGTTGTCGTATTAGCGGAAAATATCGAGCAAGTGCAAGCCGTCGTACGGCTATGTCATCGGCTCGGTGTGCCGCTCGTGGCGCGTGGCGCGGGCACCGGGTTGTCGGGCGGAGCGTTGCCGCTCGTGGTAGGCGTGCTGCTGTCGCTGGCCAAACTCAATCGCATTCTTGATATCGACCTGCGCAACCGCAGCGCGCGTGTTGAACCTGGGGTGCGCAATCTTGCCATTTCGCAAGCTGCGGCACCGCACGGCCTGTATTACGCGCCCGACCCCTCGTCGCAAATCGCGTGCAGTATCGGCGGCAACGTGGCAGAAAATTCCGGCGGGGTGCATTGTTTGAAATACGGACTGACGGTGCACAACATTCTCAAACTCAAAGTCGTATTGGCCGATGGCGAAATTGTCACGCTCGGCAGTGACGCCTGTGACAGCGCCGGGTATGACCTGCTCGCATTGTTCACCGGCTCGGAAGGTTTGCTTGGCATCGTGGTGGAGGTCACCGTACGGCTGTTACCAAAACCTGAGCGCACGCAAGTGTTACTCGG
>JANLTU010000178.1:0-19672 GCA_031363085.1 Gammaproteobacteria bacterium | reverse complement strand
TTACATTTTGGGCGGTTGCCGAATCACGCCCTCTTCCAATAGCAACACCCGATCCATCTTCGCCGCCAAGCTATGGTCGTGGGTCACGACAATAAATGCGGTGTTGAATTCACGGTGCAGTTCCAGCATCAGTTGGTAGACCGCTTCGGCGTTGCGCCGGTCGAGGTTGCCGGTGGGTTCGTCGGCCAGCACGCAGCCGGGATTGTTGACCAGCGCACGTGCAAACGCGGTGCGTTGGCGTTCGCCGCCGGACAGCTCGCCGGGTTTGTGTTCAATACGTGAACCCAGACCGACGCGCTCTAAAATTGCGCGTGCTTTTTGTTTGGCTTCGGGCACGCGCACGCCGCGAATCAGCAGCGGCATGGCGACATTTTCCAGCGCGGTGAATTCCGGCAGCAGATGATGAAACTGGTAGACGAAGCCAAGCACGCGATTGCGTATATGGCCGCGCTGCGTTTCGCTCATGCGCGAAATGTCTTGATCGTGCACGTGAACACCGCCACTGGTGGGTAAGTCCAGGCCGCCGAGCAGGTGCAGCAGCGTGCTTTTGCCGGAGCCGGAGGCGCCGACGATGGCGACGCGCTCACCGACCGCGATGCTTAAATCCACATTGCGCAGCACCTCGACGTGCAGCGGACCTTCGCTAAAAGTCTTGGACAGATTCACGCAGCGCAACACCGGCGTGATGCTGGTCAGCGTGTCATTCATAACGCAGCGCCTCGGCCGGTTGCATGCGCGACGCACGCCACGCAGGATAAACCGTTGCCAGCAAGCTCAGTGCGAACGACGTGGTGGTAATGTAGATGACGTCGTCCCAGTGTAAGTCCGACGGAAAATCGCTGATGTAATACACGTCGGCGGGCAGGAATTGCACGCTAAATAAATGCTCGATCATCGGCACAAGCGTGGCCACGTTCAGCGCCAAGCTCACACCACCCGCCGCACCCAGCAACGTTCCAATCACACCGATGATGGTGCCCTGCACCATGAAAATTCGCATCACCGTGCGCGGTGCGGCACCGAGCGTGCGCAGAATCGCGATCTCGCTGGTTTTGTCGGTCACCACCATCACCATGGTGGAGATGATATTGAACGCGGCGACCGCGACGATCAGGAACAGGATGATGAACATCATGCGTTTCTCGATTTTAAGCGCGCGGAAAAAGTTGGCGTGTTGGCGGCTCCAGTCGCTGACCAAATAGTCGCCGCTCAATTCATGTGCCACGTCTTGAACAATGCGTGGCGCTTCGAAAATGTCGGTGACTTTCAAACGCACGCCGGTCACCGCGTCGTCCATGCCAAATAATTTGGCGGCGTCCTGCATGTGCACCAAGGCCAGTGCGCTGTCGTATTCATACATGCCAACTTCAAATACGCCGGTGACGGTGAAGCGTTTCAATCGCGGCAAGATGCCCGCCGGAGTGACGTTCGCCTGCGGCGCCACCAAGGTGACCTTGTCGCCGACCAGCACGCCGAGCGCACGTGCCAGTTCTTTGCCTAAAATAATATTGAATTCGCCCGCGCGCAGATCGTTCATCGAACCGAACAGCATTTTATTGCCAACCTCAGACACCTTGGGCTCTTCTTCCGGCAACACGCCGTTGATGATGGTGCCGTTCACCTGTTGCCCGAGCGTAAGCATGCCCTCTTTCTGGATATACGGCGCGACACCGATAATGCGCGGGTCCTTACGCAGGGTTTCGATCACGTTGTGCCAGTTGCGCAGCCCGCCGTCATAGCCCTGAATGCTGGCGTGCGACGCCATACCCAAGATGCGCTGACGCAGTTCTTTCTCGAAGCCGTTCATCACCGACAACACCGTGATCAGCGCGGTAACGCCCAGCGCAATACCCATCATCGAGGTCAGTGAAATGAACGAAATAAAATGCGTGCGGCGCTTGGCGCGCGTGTAACGCAAACCGATGAACAGGGCGAGAGGATGAAACATGTAGGCGTGCTAATCACAGGTGGTTTTTCGCGTGACGGATACTAGCACGGCGCAGGTGACGTCGCCCCCACTGCGCTTACACATCGTGACGGCGACTTCGCAAAACAGGCTTGGCTGTAACCCCAGCCGCCCCTCCATATGAAGAATGCTTGCGTGAAACCGTCGAGTAGCCCGCA
The DNA here is from genome assembly GCA_031363085.1 of Gammaproteobacteria bacterium. GTDB lineage: Bacteria > Pseudomonadota > Gammaproteobacteria > SG8-11 > SG8-11 > UBA6921. The sequence goes on along the minus strand of JANLTU010000178.1, from coordinate 17,548 downwards.
GCAGCACAACGGCTCGCAGCCGGGAAAGGCGATGAAACGGTCGGCCTAGGCGCAGCCACCACCCCCCACAACGAGCCACGCGGGTGGATTAGACTGATCTTATTCATACACCGCCCTCACCACGTCGTAGAGGAGGAGATGCTGCGCGGGTAAGTCAGTGGTTGAGTCAGCACGATATGCATACGGTGCAACCCGACGTCCCAGCTCCAGCGATAACTCCACTCAACACCGGCAACGGTTGTGCGCTGCAGTCGGACATGCGATTGGGTGTTGTAGAATAATTTTTCCCGAGTAATTGCCAGCAATACGAGCGCAATCACTAGACACACGAGCACGATCCCTAGTCGCGACGTAGTTATTGCTAGCGAGAAAGCGACGAAAATTAACAATATCGAACTGCTAAATACAAATCTGGTCCGCCTCTCAACAAATGGACACTGACCCGACGCCCGCTCCGGGCAGCAAGCAATTGCGCCGACATCCCGCTCGCATTGTCCACACTTGGCGCGATCATTCGGGGTGTCATTCTTTGCATGAACCTCGCAAGTTCCCATTGAATCCGGAGCTTCATGATGCGTTGTCATGAGCACTGCAACCTCACGTGTTTTCTGCTCGCTAAAGTGTAGGCATCTGGCGCTGTGGGTCAATTGTTTACGCTAATGCCTCAGCCGACCCGCGCGGTCCAGCACGGTCAGATCTGTAAATGTCGAGCCCTGGTGATTTTCAGGCGAAAACTGAATGATGAACTTGCCCAGATCGAAGCTGCCCAGATTGCGCAGCGCTGCGTTTACGTGCGCGCTGGTGGGGGCAGGACTGGCACGTCGCAGCGCTTCAACGACGATCTTTGCGTTCACGAAACCTTCGAGTGCGAAGTACGAGCGGGCCGCGCCCGGCGCGTAGCGGGCCAGCAGCAAGTGATACTCGTTGACCAGGGGTGAACCCTGCGCATACAGGTACGGAAACACTTGCGAAAACGCCACACCGCGCGCGCCATCCTTGCCCAACACTTCGACCGCGCGCTCCGGGCTTGCGACTGACAGCGAATAAATCGATGACGTGTATCCGCCGGTGCGCAATACTTTGATGAACGCGTAAGTCGGGTCGGCGACCGAGATCAGGAACACCGCTTGCGGCTGCGCGGCATTGATCTTGGCGGCCGCCGCCAGCACCGACTGCTCGGCGCTGCGGTCATACGGTGTCTTGACGAGCACGTCGAGGCCGTAGGTGATGGCCGCTTCCTCGAACGCCTTGAGGCCGGATTTTCCGAAGGCGTCATCCTGGTAGAAAACCGCGACGCGCGTTTGCCCGAGATCAAGGCTGGTGCGCGCTAAGGCTTTGAGCTCCTCCTTGAACGTGGTGCGGGTATGGTAGATCAGCGACGACGCGCGTATTTCCACCGCGCCGCTGAACACGCCGACCAAGGGCGTGCCGCTGTTTTCCAAAACGCGGGCGTTGATGAGCGCCAGCGCGTTGGCGGTGCCGCGAAAGCCGGCCAGAATATGCGGATGTTCAGTCTGCAACAGGTCGCGGGTTTGGCTTACCGTCTGGGCCGGATCGTACTGGTCGTCACGCGTGACCAGCTTGATCGGCCGGCCGCCGATTCCGCCGCTGGCGTTGATGTGATCGAAATAAATCTGGAGCCCCAGGTGCAGGGCTTGACCAATATCCGCGCCGTTCTGCGACAGCGAGACCACCTGCCCGACGACCAGCGGCAGCGGCACCGCCTCGGCGTAGCTTGCGGCCGTGCCGAAGATCCCGAGCAAGGCCGTGACGCAAGCCAGCGAACCTGTTGTTAGCATCGCAATCTCCAGCTTAATTGTGTCAATACATTGCCCATAAATGCAGGCGCACCTGCGTTATCAGAAGATGCTCAGCGGGCGCACCGCATTGGCGCGCTCGATCCAGCGCGCCTGTTCATGGGCGCTTCCGGCCAAGCGCGCCGCCTGCCGGTACTCACGTTCGGCCGCAAGGCGCAGGCTGCGCGCTGCGCGCGGGAGCCCCAGCAAGGTCGTGCTGGTGTTGCCGCTGGTTGTGCCCGTTGCCAGCAGATCGAGGCCGTGGGCAAAAAGCCGGCCTTTGAGTTGGTGCACCGCAGCGCTGTCGAGCGTGACCGCCTGCAACACCTCGGCCACCTGTTCGAGGCGTTGCTGGTCCATCGCCGTGCGCTCGTCCATCAACAATGCCGCCAGCAGGATGCGCCCCTGCATCGCCATGCTGTGCGTCGCAGGAAGCCGCGTCAGCGCAGTGTGCGCCTGCGTGAGATCACTCCGGCGCACCGCGCAGCGCGCCCAACCGAAGCAGGCACTGGCGTGGTTGGGATCGGTGCTGGCGACGCGCCGATAAAACTGCAACGCTTCCGCCGTATCGCCGGCGACCTCGGCGGCGAATGCAATCGCCAGCTTGGGGGCGATCTCGCCGGGCAGCTCGAAGTACACCTTGCCAAACTCGGCCCGCGCACGCACACCATCACCGGCTGCCAGATAAGTCTTGCCGAGGTACCAATGCACGCGCCAGTCGCCCGGCGCAGCGATCAACATGTGTTCCAGTTGCAGCAGCGACTGATCCAGGCTCCCCTGCTGCAGCAGTAAATCAATGCGGCGCAACGGCAACTCCAGCGAATTATCGCCGTAGCTGGTCAGCAGCCCCGCCAGCAGCGCTTCGGAGTAAGGCGCACCGGGCGTAGCGGCGCGTTGCAGCAGATCGTTCGCCGCCGGGTCGCAGGTGTCGACTTTAAGTGTGGGCAGCAACCGCGCCAATGCCAGACGGGTGCCTTCGACATCTTCGCTGTCTTGCAGAGCATCGCCGCCGAAGATCGTGCTGGCAACATGCTGCGGCCCGTGCTGCTGCGCGGTGATTTCACACAGCACGCCACGCAGTTGTTCGGCCATCGCGGCGGCGCTCTGGAAGCGCCGCTGCGGATCAGCGTGAGTTGCTTTCAACAGAAAGCGGTAAAGCGCTTCGTGCTGTTGCAGGAGCGCTTGTTCGGCGGGCGTTGGCAGCGTGATTTCGTGGCTGCGCTGGTAGTCGAAGTCCATCACCAGCACTGCCAGTGTGCGTCCGATGCTGAACAAATCAGAAACAGCGAGCGGGTCATTTTGCGCTTCGGGTGCAGTAAACCCGCGCGATCCGTAAACGTCACCGCCGGGATCGCCAATGCGCCGCACGCCACCCATATCGATCAACTTGACGTCGCCCTGTTCGAGCATCAGGTTGTCGGGCTTGAAGTCGCAGTAAACCAGTTGCTGCGCATGCAGGTAGGCGAAGGCCGGCAGGATCGCGAGGATGTAACGGATCACGTCTGCGACCGGAAGCACCCCACGGGACGCAAGCTTGACTGATGCGCAGGTCTCGCTGTGCGTCAGCGCACTGCGCTGCGTACCGGTTTGCAGAGCACCCCCTGCGGCATCAAGCAGGTTGACACGGTCTTGTTGTGCACGCAGTTCTTCGAGCGTGCGACCGCTGACATACTCCATCACGATGTAGCCGGCACCGCCGTGTTCGATGAAGTCGTAAATCGCGACAATATTCGGGTGTTTCACCGCCGCCAAAAACTGCCGCTCCGCCACCGCTGCCGCTGCACTGGCGCTGTCCTTGCCGTTGAGCAGGCCCTTCAAAACCAGCCAGCGTTGCAACAACGTGTCGCGACCAAGATAAATCCAGCCCAGCCCGCCGTAGGCTATTGGGCCAAGTATCGACAGTTTTCCATGCACCACCTCACCCGCTTGCAGCCTGGGCGTGAAGTCGTAGGCTGCGCCGCATTGCGCACAGTAACCGCTCACACGCGTCACCTTGACGGCGCAGGCCGGACAACGCCGTTTGTGCGCAGGCACCTCGGGACTGTGCAATACCAGCGCGAGTGGATCGCGCTCCGGCGGTGCCGACGCTGAGATCACACCCGCACCCCTGCTACTGCTCCGGGTGTAGGGTGCGGTGGCAGATCGACGGCGGTGTGTCGCTCGGTTGGGAGCAGCGACCGGCGCGGTCGACGAGGACGTGTCGATTTTAAATGTCGACAAGAGGCTCTTTCCTGGAGGTGCCTTGCCGCAGTCGTCGCAGACACCTTCCACCACACGGCCGCCACAGGAATTGCGTTGGCAGATTTCGCTCATGTTCATGTCCTAAAATCGGAACTCGGCGAGGCGCGGTCGCAGCGCCAGCACGATCAGTACCACCATCAGCAGCGCCGTCGCCGCCAGCAGCCAGGGGAAGTAATACAAGCGCTGCGCCGCGCGGGTGATGGCGGCGTCGAAATCGTTCTGCTGGCTGAAAATACGCTGCTCCAACGCGGCGACGAACTGATCGAACGCCCAATTAGACTCGCCGGGTTCAGGCCCTATGTGTAGCGCGATGGCTTCCTCGCGGTGCCCTGTCGCGTGCAGCGCGAGCACACGCTCATGCAACGAAACATAGTTCGACCAGGTTGGCTCCGCCGCCGGCAGCGCGCTCGACATCCGCGCGAACGCCGCCTCGCCTGCTCCGCTGCCGCGAGTCAGCAGCAACAGCCCCTCCGCGATGCGTGCGTCAAAGGCCGCCGACTTGATGCCGATCAGCGCGTGGACGCGCTCGAAAGAGTCATGACTTGCCGCCTCAAGCGCCTGGTCGGTCGCCTGCGTCAAGTTGATCGCCAGCAGCAGATATCCGGCCACAACCGCTGCGGCGGCAAGCAGCGGCCCGTTCAGAATGCGCCGGAAGCGACGCAGCAGCAGCCACTGCACCACCACGATCAGACTCAGTATGAGCGCGCCGGAGCTAAGCAACGCAACCGACTGCTGCTGGCCCGAGGCGCGATGTCGCTGGTATGCATTGCGCAGATTGCGCACGTTGACAGTTTCGAGCTCGGCCACTTCCGGCAACACGCGCTCCTGTAGCGTCAGCGCCGCTTCCTGCAAGTGCTCGATCACCAGCGGCCCCTTGGCGGCGCGCGCCATGCCGATCTTGCGTTCGTAATCCGCAAGCGCGCTCATCAACTGATACAGCGGCTCGCGCTCCTCCTGCCCATAGGTGATGTTCAATGCGGCCGAGATCAAACTGCCGTGCACTTGGTCCATCGCTTCGGCGTATTGATGCAAGAACAGTTCGCGCTTAGCGCCGTCGCTCAAGCCTGCGTCGATGGCCAAGGCACTGGCGTCCGCCAGCCAAGTGCGCATCTTGGAAGTCGCAATGATCGCCGGCCCGCTGTTAACGCCGATCAGCCGCACAGTGGCGCCGTAATAATGCTGCACGCCAAAGCCGACCCAGATCAACGCGCACACTGTGACGAGCAGCGCCGCGCGCGCACCCAGCAGCAGCGCGCGGGTTGAGCGAATCTGCCGCCCCAGACGGCGCGCGCCGCTGCTAACGTTCGCAGCGAGCACCGGCAGTGCCAGCAGGCGGGTGAGCATGCTATTTCTCCTCAAGCGTGATACGAGTCCAGGCGCCCAGACGTAATTCGTCGCCGGTCTTGACAGTTACTGCAACGCCCTGCCGCAGGTTACGACCGTTCAGGCGCGTGCCGTTTGCCGAGCCGAGCTCAAGCACGGCGAATGAACCGTCGCTGTGCCGCAACAGCATCAGGTGCTGATGCGAAACACCGACATCGTCCAACTCCACCTCGGGATAGAGACCACGGTTTGCGCTGCGACGCCCGATGCGAGTTTCGGCGTGCTTGAGTGGAAAAGTTTGTGCCGGGCGGTCCACCGGACACTCTGCAAGCGCATCGTATTCACCGGCCTGTTGCGCATCAACCGTGACCACGAGGTAGCCGTGCCGGGTGCGCGGAAGTGGCAGCTTGCCTGTCGCCGCAGGTGTTGACACTACTGTCGCGTCGGCCTCGCCGGCACTCGCAAGCGGCGTGGCATCGACCGTCGCCTGACCCTGTTCATGGTCATAGCGACAGGCTTCGCAGTAGCGCGCACCCGGTGTGCGCAGGCTGCCGCAATCCGGGCAAATGCCGCCTGCCTGAGTGGTGGTGTTAATTGTCAAGACCATACGAACTCCGCACTGCGAACAGAAATCGGCATCGCTTGATGCATGTCCCTGCGCGCACCGTGTTGTTGTGCCATGTCATACCCTCCGCTGATTCCAACGCGTGTGACACCCCTACCGCTTAAGCCGGTGCGGATGGCCCCGTGTCTGTAAGCGTGCTGGTCGCGCGCCGGCGCACGGTGCGTGTGCCGCCCAAGTCGAGTTCCAAATCAGCGCTTCGGCTCGTGCCCGACTTCAGCCGCACCGTCCCTTGCTCAGCGCTGACGATGTCGACCACCTTGGCGAGTCGCCGCGTCACCTCGTCGTTGCCGGAAGCCTGCGCCAAGCGCGCTGCCCGGCCCAGCAACAGCGTCGCCTGATCAAGGTCGCCCCGTTCTTTGGCTTCGAGACCTTCGCGGATCGATACGGCCAATTCCTGCTGGCCGGTGGCGTGTGCGACCTGCGCATGGATACGCATGGACAACCCGGTGTCGGCGGTCCAGGTTGCGATCACGCGCGCACTCTCGACGCTGCGCTGCACACCTTGATCACGCCAGTCGAGCCACGCCCGCATCGCCATCACCTGTTCCCCTTCAGCTTGCGGTTCGAGACGCATGACGACGTAGTAGTCGCGCGTCTCCGGCGCCCACGCACCCAGCGGAACGATAAACTCGCGGGTGTCGGCACTGGGCAGGATGGAACGGGTCAGGTCGAGAATTTCCGGCGCTTGCTGCCGGATTGAAACGATGCGCACACTTTTGGGAAGTTGCAGCCGCAGTTGCACGGCGCCGACGCCGCGCGCGGCCGCGCGTTGCTGCGCTTGCCGGAACATGGTTTCGAGCTGCTGCGCTTCGGGCACGGCGTCGGCGCTGCCCAGCAACGCGTGCGCGATTTCTTTTAACTGCGCCGGTTCCCAGTCGGCGCCGACACCCCAGGCGTCGCACTGAAACACCCCCTGGCAGCGTTCAATCGCGGCACCCAATGCCGCGCGATCGGCGCTATCGTTCTGGCCATCGGTCACGAACTGGGCATAGCCCAGAGCTTCGCCGGCCTGGATGAATTGCGCGCGTGCCGCCAGCAACGCGCCGGACATGGCGGTGCCGCCGCCGGCATCGATGCTGTGTATTTTGCCGTGCGCAAGATAGCGTGCCGTGTCGCTCGCTTGCATCAGCGACACCAGCACACACGCCTGTTTCGTGAAGGTGACGATAAAAAACCAATCGTCGGGCGCGAGCAGATCGAGTTGCCGGTGCAGCGCCAACTTGGCTGCCAGCAACTTCTCCCCGGACATCGAACCCGAGATGTCCAGCAGATAACCGAAGACCTTCTTGACATTTAATTGCAGCGCTTCATTTTCCGTGTGCTGCGCGCTCACCGTCAACACCGTATGCAACTGCTCTGCGCCCGTCGGCAGGTGCGGGTTGTAGTGCGATTCAAGCGAGAATTCCATATATTCCTCCTAAGTGTGATGGCGGGTGAACTTGGCAGCGGCGACATCCAACCCGTCGCTGAACTTCGAACGGATGCCGGCCAGTTGCTCCTGCGCCTGCGCGTATTGGCGCCGATTCTCTGCGCTCAGCGCGGCGCCTTTGGCAAGCGTGTCGAGCAACTTGTCAGCGCTTGCGGCGAGCAGTGCGATGTCTTCCACGCTGTTGCCCTGAGCTTGCTTGGCGCTCAGGTAGGCTTGTTCGAGCGCATCCGCGCCGAGTTGGCCGACCCGGCGTGTGAGGTTGCGGCGTGCCGTATTGGCTGCTGCGGCTTGCTTGATCTGCTGCAACGCGGCCACCCGTAAAATGGCACTCTTCAGGCGTGGGATGTCGAACTGCAACGTGTCCATGATGTTGTGCATCTCGATGCGCGCGGCCTGCTGCGTGAGACGAATCTGCGGCACCGACACGAACGCATCGGTGTAGGCGACATGGATGCGCAGCAAGCGCGCTTCGAACGCGTTGAGCAACTCGGCGACATCGCGCAGACGCGTCAACGCCAGCATGTCGCCGCTGTGCGCGGCGGCGCCCTTGTCGCGCTCGAACTGCGCGCGTGCGCGCAGTAAAATCGCCTGGCCGGCCGCCAGATGAAATTCCAGCTCTTGCAGCGCCGCGAGCGTTTTTTCTGCCAAGGAGTCAAGCTTGATATTTGCACTGCTCAGCTTCGCCATCTCGCGCTGCGCACGCGTTTCGATCTCGGCCAAGTGCTTGATGACCTCGCGATTCGACAACTGAAAATAACGCAGCGCCGAAGCCCACTTGCCAACCAGCGGAAGCTGGCCGAGCTTCGACATGAGGCCGTCGTGCCCCGCCGCTTCGCGTTGCAAGCGGGGCAGATTCATCGCCCTGATATTTTTGGCTAACGCGAGCGTCAACTCGCCTGCCACACCAGTCTGGTGGGTGCGGATGCCCTGCAACAACTCGTCCAGATGACGATTGATACCACGCTGCGGCTCAACGCCAAAACTCACCACCGTATCGCCATCGAGCAGCGGATAACGGCTAACTATCTCCTCAATACGACGCCGCTGCGCACTCGGGTACGTGGCCAGATTGATCTTCCGATCATTCCCGAAGTGCTGGGCTAGCGTGGGTAATTCCGAACCTGTCAGTTGATCGTTCACACGCTTTAGTTTCATCTGCGTTGCTTGCAAACACCACGTCTGCAGCCAGCACCCATGCTGCCAAGCTGCACGGCAAGCCGCCATTCGCATGATTGCGGAAACCAACTGCGGCATTTACTCAGGCGGGGTCAGTGATACTACGGAGAGGTGCGACCATGGGCTGCGTTACGGCAGTAGGCTAAAGGATACGACGCCCGCCTCACGCCAGTTTCGTTGCGCGTTGTAAAAGGCAGCCAATCCTTGGCCCTTCGCGCTCGTGGGGACGGCGCGATGTTCCTGATGTATGCCGCACGCAGCAGAGTGGTATGTGCCCGCAGATCGTCGAGTTTGTATCCCTGCGATCAAAGCGCTGAGTATGTCTGCGTGTGGTGTGCTGAATCTTCGATGCTTTGAATGACACTGAGTTTTCAGTTTGGTGAATTTTTTGTGACGCTGCACGCAGGTCCGCACCCCAACATGAAATTCGATTACAGCGCTTTCGCAACGCCAGACTTAATAGGCGCCATATCAATACATTATCAACACCACGTTGCCCTGAAAATTAAACCCTCCATCCACAAAGAAATTAAAAATTGCGGATCGGATGTAAATTTCATATTTCCGCCATGAATCGGTCATGAACGCTCGTTAACTTAGCTCAAGGAGATTTTTGATGAGGTCTTCGTCGTTGCGCTGTTAGTCATCATCGCTATCAAGAGATAAAGCCACCCCCGCTGTGAAGTGGGTTCGGAAAACCACGGGTCTTGTTCTGAGACGGCTGGGTTGCCTGGAAACGCAGTGCGGCTGCAATAGTCGCTGAACGTGCATCGTTAACCTTAGTGCGGATTCAACAAATTAAACGCGAGCGGTCAATGCACTCGCTTTTTAAATTGTTGAACCTCCGCGATATCAAATCGTCACTTACTCTTTATGGAGAATCAAATGAAAAACAATGCAATAAAAAATACGGTGGGACTGCTGGCGGCGTCGCTGCTGGTGGTATCGAGTAGCGCGTGGTCGGCGACGACGATCAACCCCAACCCTGCCGAGCAGCCTCTTGATCCTAGCTACTACACCCATGGACCTTTTTTTCCACGGATCGATATGACCAATCTCGCCCTCGAATACAAGGTGAATTTGACGAAGTTTGAGGGACAATCCCAGCCCACTTCTACGTTTACGTTATACAGACCGGATCACAGCGCGCAAAGCTTCAAAGGCACATTTGAAATGAAAGCAATGATTGACGCGTCTGGTAAATTAAATGGCAACGCCAATTTTTTTTCCATCCTTTCAGACGATGCCAGCTTTGGTTTTGGGAAAGACAAAAATGGGAACAACATTTTGGGAAATTTATTTAGCGGAAAATTAACTGACGTCGGTTGGAGTACGGCGGGAAAGAGCCTTGAATTTGCCACCGCCGGTTTTTCGGGCAAGGCTTGCGACTTGGGCTGGTGTAGCCAGGCCGAGCGGTTATTTTTTAACGTCAATGATTTTCCCGCCTCGGGATGGACCAAGAGCTGGGAAAATAATAACGTCGCCGGTACCGCTGTTATCCCCGTACCTGCCGCCGTTTGGTTGCTGGGCAGTGGTTTGATCGGCTTGTTCGGAGCCAGCAAGCGTAAGAAAAATCTGTTGGCAACATTGCCTGCATAATTTGCTTCTCGTAGTCGCTGTATTTCATTTAGGGCCCGGCTTAATCGCTGGGCCCTTTTTTGTGCTCCGGGTGGGTTACGCAGCGCGGTCAACTGACGTTGTTAGCAATATCAGTCCACAAATAAAGCAAAAGTTGCGGGGCGGATGCAAATTTCACATTTCTGCCATGAATCGGTCATGAATGCTTATTAACTTAGGCTTAAGAAGATTTTAGATGAGATCTTCTCTTCACTCCAGTCATCATCAAGCGTGCATTTTTAGCCTTAAGTACCGGCTCGACCATTTAAATCAGAGCGGTGAATAAACTGCGCTGTTTAAATTGTTGAACCTCCGATATGTTAAATCGTCACTTAATCTTTCATGGAGAATCAAATGAAAAACTATGCAATAAAAACCAGACTGGGACTGCTGGCGGCGTCGCTGCTGGTGGTATCAAGTAGCGCGTGGTCGGCGACAATCGCCGAGAGCCCTCTTGATCCTAACTACTACACCCATGCACCTTTTTTTCCGCGGATCGATATGACCCATCTCGCCCTTGAGTACGAGAAGGATTCAGCGAAGTTGGGAGGGCAATTTGAAGGACAATCCGAGGCAAGTTCAACATTCATGTTGTACAAACCGGATCACAGCGCGCAAAGCTTCAAAGGTAAATTCGAAGTGAATGCATTGATCGACGCGTCTGGTAAATTGCAGGGCAACGCCAATTCTTTTTCCATCCTTTCAGACGATGCCAGCTTTGGTTTTGGGAAAGACAAAAATGGGACGAACACTTGGGGAAATTTATTTAGCGGCAAATTAACCGACGTCGGTTGGAGTGCTGCTGGAAATCGCCTTGAATTTGCCACCGCCGCTTTTTCGGGCAAGGCTTGCGACTTGGGCTGGTGTAGCCAGGCTGAGCGGCTGTTTTTTAACGTCGATGGTTTTCCCACCTCGGGATGGACCAAGAGCTGGGAAAATAATAGCGTCGCCGGTACTGCTGTTATCCCCGTACCTGCCGCCGTTTGGTTGCTGGGCAGTGGTTTGATCGGCTTGTTCGGAGCCAGCAAGCGTAAGAAAAATCTGTTGGCAGCATTGCCTGCATAATTTGCTTCTTGCAGTCGCTGTACTTCATTTTGGGCCCGGCTTAATCGCTGGGCCTTTTTTTTCGCGCTCTTGCTGGGACGCAGATGCACCATGGCGGTCGACTGACGTTATCGACCTTATTATCAATACGCGGCGCCATAAACCACGCTAAAAGCTAACAACTTCTTTTCCATCGGCGCCCAGCAACTTCGACGGCAGCTCCTGGAATACCAAGTCATCTGGCTCGAACAAAACGCTTTTACCCGCTTTGATGAAACTCGCAAACGGGTAGGTTTGTGCGGAATGAATGGACTGCGTCAAAAATTCGGAGGTCTTGAAACAGGCATCGGCGTTCGCTTCAAGATACTGCTGCAGGGTTTGTTTGCTGATTCCGGCTTTCTTGCGGGTGGCCCAACTGCATTGCCGGCGAAATAATTTAGGAAACAAGACCTGGCCCTGGTCTTGCTCAAGCACGCTAGTATCGCCGGCGGCGGGCTCCAGCAGGTTGAAGTCGAATGCATCGATGGTCTTTGCCTGGTATTTCCAGACGCCATGTTTTTTGCTGCGGGCGGTCTTGGTGAAACCGCTAACCGTGACAATTTCTTCGTGGCTCATCGACGAGTAGAACGCCGGAAAAGCCCAGCCCTGTTCAATCAGCCAGTAATTGAGATCCAAGCTCTTGCCACCGATGGTCACGTCGATATTGCCGACGAACCGGGCATAGGTGTCGAAGATCTCGCTGGGATGAGCCACCTGCGTCCACACACGGCAGGGTATGAGCGGTTGGCCCACCATCACCAGCAAATTGCGCAAGGCATCGGTGGCGGTGGCACCGAACGGCTGGCGGTAAAAATGATTGAGCGCTTTGTATCGCGCCAGCGCTTCTGCGCTTGACTCATTACGTTCCAGTTTGGTCAGGGGATGCGGTTGGTAATGCAATTCGGGCGCGTCGATGCCCTGCAAGCGGATGGTCAGGCGGTCGTGGTTATCAATCGGCGCCTTCAACCCGATGCTGCCTTTTACTTTGGCGCCCTGCCAGAAGGCCGTCGTGTGGAACGGCGCGTTAGGATGCGGGCGGAATTGAAACGCGTCTTGTGCAAGCTGCACCACCACCTTTGCGGTATCGGCGTCTGAACGGCCGGTGGGCCAGAATTGACTGATGTCAATGCTGCCGTGCACTTCGAGCAATCCAACCGCCATCGTAACCTCCACATGTTGAGATGAGCACCGCTGCATGCAGCGGTCACGATGATCGCCGCCGATCTTCGACCGCTTGCCCTGTGCCGCAAGGCACACTATTGCTATTTTTTGTGACAAGAAAGTGACATCGGCACGGTGCGGAAAATTGAACGCCGTGTGCGGTGTTGCCCTGTTATAGCTGCCGCACGCCATCCACCGATTAAGTGTCACCACCGTGTCATGCAGGATCAATAGGCTTCAGCAGTTGTCCGAATATTTCTTGGTGTATCGAAAGAGCCGCCTCAACTCGCGACCTAAGAATTTCGACAGCGCACTGCGCACACCATTATTAAGTCAACAACGGCGCCCTTAATAGACATAGGCCGCCTTCTGACAGAGGTGCTGCATTCCTGAACCTGAGGTATTGGAGAGACGTAATGAGCACAAAAATATTTCGACACGGAAAAACCGCGCTGGTGGTCGCAGGCGCGCTTGGCTTGGGCGCAACCGCATGTCTAGCGGGCACGCAGGAGCTTGATGACGACGCCTTGGAAAATATCCGGCACTTCGTTGTGATCTATCAAGAGAACCACAGCTTCGACAATTTGTACGGCGGCTGGGAAGGGGTCAATGGTCGAAATCAAGCCGATGCCGCGCATACCCAACAGGTCAGCCAGAGCGGCGCAAGTTTCGCTTGCCTGTTGCAGAACGACGCCAATCTTACTTCACCGCTGCCGCTCGCGCCCACCTGTCAGGATACCGTCCATGGCATCCACAGCGCGTTCGCAAATGCTCCGTTTAATATCGACACTTATATTCCCGCCACTGCAAACACCTGCCCGAATGGAACAGCGGCTGGCGCGCCCGGCGGTTGCACGCGTGACCTCGTGCATCGCTTCTATCAGGAGCAATACCAACTGGACGGCGGCAAGCAAGACCGCTACGTGACCGGGAGCGATGCCGTCGGTCTCGCCATGGGCTACTACAGCACCCAGGAATTGCCGATCTACCGCTACCTGCATGCGGATTCCCATCCGCACTATGCGATTGCCGACAACTTCTTCCAGGCTGCATTTGGCGGTTCATTCCTGAATCATCAATGGCTGGTTGCCGCCGCAACGCCGATATTTGCCCATGCTCCGCAAAGCGGCGGCAACGATTTGCATTCGGTCGTCGACGCCAACGGCATGCCGGCAAACTCGCCGTTGTACAAAACCACCGCTGCGGTAAAAGATGCGTCGTTGACCGCGATGTGTGCGGACACCCTGCCCGTGGGCGTGGTGTGCGGTGATTATGCAATCAACACCACGCAGCCATTTTCACAACCGTATGCGCCCGGCGTCATCGACGCGAAACGCTTACCGCCGTTGCCGGGCAAAACCATCGGTGACGCGCTCAGCGAAAAAGGCGTGAGCTGGGCGTGGTATTCCGGCGGATGGTCGAATGCGGCCGGCAATGTCGGCGAACCCGGCTGGAGCAACGGTGACGGCCCGAAGTGTGCCGATGCGCGCACCAGCAACAACGCCACGTTTCCGTACTGCGCCGACAAGCTGTTCCAGTTCCACCACCAGGCGTTTAACTATTTTGCAAACTTCGGCGCCGGCACCGCCGCACGCAAGCAACACTTGCGCGACGAAACGGAATTCCTGCACCTGGCGCAGTCGTCGAAAACCGAATGCCATCTGCCCGCTGTGAGTTTCGTGAAACCCCTGGGCGCGGAAAACGAACATCCCGGCTACGCCAGTGTCGCGACCGGCAACTACCACTTGGTGGACCTGCTACAAGCCGTCGAGAACGGCGCCTGCGCGCAAGACACCATGATCATCGTGACCTACGACGAATTCGGCGGCCAATGGGATCATGTCGCACCGCCCGGGCAAGGCAACGAGCACGGCCCGCACGATCAATGGGGGCCGGGAACACGCATCCCGGCGTTGGTGATCGCGCCGCAGTTGCACGGCGATTTCGTCGTCGATCACGCGGCACACGATACGACGTCGATACTCGCGACGCTGGAACATCGCTACCACCTCGCTCCGCTGGGAGCGCGCGATGCGCACGTCACCGATCTTTCCACGGTGTTTGAGGCGCGCGCCGAGTAAGCGTCGCCCTCATCGACACGACCCATGCAGGCGTTGCCGTGCTTCGCGACGATGCCTGCATGTTTAAAAATGAAACTGGCGTAGGTTCTGCTGCCATGCCGCATCACGGTTCGCACACATGCGGATTTCATATCGAGGCGCCTGAGCATGTCAAATACGCGTTTACTGGTTTTTGTAGCGTTATTCGTTGCGGTGTTCTTCGGCTGCGAAACGCTGTATATGCAAAGCCGTGGCACCGACTTTGAACGGGTGTTCATCGACACGCTGACCGTCAAGCCCAGCGCCGCGCTGATCAACTGGTTCACGCCGGACGAACACGTCAGCGCGCAGGGCCCGCGTCTGGTGTCGCCGTTTGCGCGCCTGTCGGTGCTGAACGGCTGCGAAGGCACCGAAGCGATGTTTCTGCTGATGGCCGCCATCAGCGCATTCGCCGCACCGTGGCGGCATAAGTTATTCGGCGCTTTATTGGGCATTGGGCTGGTGTACGTCCTCAACCAGATGCGCATTGTCGCGCTGTATTACAGCTTTCGCGCCGACAAAGGTTTGTTCGATTTGATCCATGGCACGCTCGGGCCCACGCTCATCGTGCTGCTCGCCTGCGGGTTTTTTTACTGGTGGCTGAAGCAGATACCCAGACACTCCGCTGCTTCGGCCTCCCATGTTTAAATCCGCACTGGCGCTGCTGCTCGCCTACCTCATGTTGGTGGCCCTGTTGTTATGGCAGGCGCCGCGTTACGGAGCATTATGGGTGCCGCTGTATCAACGCGAGATCGGGCTGCTGGCTCCTGAGCTTGACATTAGCGAAGTTAAGATCAGCGCGCCGCAAGGCGAACGCGTGGTGACGCTCACTGTGGAAACACGACCGGGATCGGTGTTCGGCGGCTATTTTTTTGAGCGCGCTGTGCCCATGACCAGCTCCACCCTGCTTGGCCACGTGCTGGTTCATCCCATCGTGATGTTGCTGATCGTGCTGGCGTGGCCAACCCCCAGCATTAAGCACAAGTTTTTCTACGCACTTGCGGCGCTTCCGTTTCTAGTCGTAGTCGAACTGCTGGATGTACCGCTGGTGCTGCTGGGCAGTTTGCAGGACCTGGTGTTATCCAATGCCGCACCGGACGCACTTCGGTTCGCGCCGCTGGTGAACTGGATGAATCTGCTCAACGGCGGCGGACGCATCGCGCTGTCGGTGGCCGCAGCTTTACTCGCCATTGCTGCTATGCAAAGACTTGCCCCCCTCCTGCGCGCGCCTGCTGCGCGGCGGAATCTTGGTTCGGTGGTGTAAAACGAAAAACGGACCCTCGAAATATGTGCGTCTCCCCGCTTTAAAACTACGCCGCCATTCGTAATTGCACCCGCATACCCGCACGGGTAGCCAGGGAGATGAGCATGTCCAGGCTGAATTTATCCCACTTGCCGCGCACCAAATCCGACACGCGCGATTGGGATACGCCGAGCGTTTGAGCCGCTTGCGCTTGAGTCCAGCCCTTTTTCTCGATCAGCAGACGCAAACGTCCCATGAGGTCGGCGCGCATTGCCAGTATCGTGGCTTCTTCCGGCGGGAATCCCAAATCGATAAAAACATTGCCCGAGCTCTTGGTCATCGTGGTACTTTTTTTTGCCATGTCATGCTCCGATCAATTTAAAACGCCGCTGTGCCAGTTCAATGTCTTCGCGTCGGGTTTTCTGGGTTTTCTTTTGGAAGCAGTGCAGCACATAGATCGCATCTGCGAACTTGGCGACCTACATCACCCGCCACTCGCCCAATACATGGATGCGTATTTCCTTCACTCCCGGAGCGATACCGGAGATGGGTTTCCAGCCGGAAGGCTCCAAGCCGAGTTGAACTTGCCATAGCTCAAATCCGGCCGCCTTTCCGGCCTCCAACGGGAAATCGCGTAAATCATCCTGGCTTGAACCTATGAATAATAGCGGCTTCATTTGAGAATAATCTAAATACTTAGATCACCACGCAATTCATTCTTACAGCATCCGGCCAGCTTGATACGGGAAGATGTAGAAAACCGGACCTGTAGCGATTCCTGGGATGCGATGTCCGTATTCATCGATAAGTGACTGTCGGACCCGACCAGCAGGTGACCTGAATTATTGGTCAAAGCGAATACCGGCTGCCGTCGCCTGAAAAATGGCCCGGGCGTCTGTATTATGGCACCCTAAGATGAGTCTGAATCGTTCAAAAATCGGGAGGCGGTCATGTCAACAAGCGTAGAAACACTGGAAGCCGAAGCCTTGCAATTGACGGTGGCCGAACGGGCGCGGCTGGTCGAGCGGCTCATCGCCAGCCTCGATGCCGACCCCGCAGTAGAAGAGGCATGGGCCGTCGAAGTCGAGCGGCGCCATGCGCAGATCGAAAGCGGGGCCGTTGCACTGCTTCCCGGTCCCGAGACTCTGGCAAAATTAAGGGCCGAGTTCCGATGAGATATTCGCTGCACCCGGAGGCGGAGCGGGACCTTCGCGACGCAGCCGAATTTTATCGACAACATGCGGGCACTGCGCTTTCGCAATCCTTGTTCGGCGAATTCGAGCGTTCGGTGGGCGTCATGTTAGAGCATCCGGGGTGGGGTCGCTGTAGCGGAACGGTAAACGTCGTTACGTCATGCAACGCTTTCCGTATTCGCTCATCTATGCGGTCTCCAGTGAGGAGATTCGCATCCTGGCGGTGGCGCACCATAGCCGCCGTCCCGGCTATTGGCGAGGACGGCAGTAGAAAACCGGACCTGTAGCGATTCCTGGGATGCGACGTCCGTATTCATCGATTAAGTGACCGTCGCACCCGGCGCCAGAAGGCGACCTTAGCGATTTTCAGATAACGGCGGAATGCGATTTCGATAGCCGCCAAATAAAATTTGTGTTGCGGTGGGAGAGTAGCAGCGCGAATCTCGGTGGATTGATACGTTGCGCTGCCCTCGCAGAACCGGACTGGGTGCGTTACACCATCCGGCTCCCAGCTTGAGTCATCCACGGTGGTTTGGGGTAGAGATTGTGCTGGATGCGCAAC
>JANLTU010000132.1:0-5349 GCA_031363085.1 Gammaproteobacteria bacterium | reverse complement strand
GCGCAAGAGCATTGGCATTCGCGTGCCCGGCCATCCCATCGTTGATGCCTTGCTGGAGCTGCTGGGTGAGCCCCTGATCAGCACCACCTTACAACTGCCGGGCGACGAGCAACCGCTCACCGATCCACATGAAATTAAAGAACGACTACGCAATCGCGTTGACGTCATTATCGACGGCGGATTGGGCTCGGCCGAACCGACGACGATTGTCGATCTCACCGGCGCCGTGCCGATGGTGCTGCGCAAAGGGCGCGGCGATACTAGCATGTTCGATTTCGATGAATTTTGTTGACCCGTCAATGACGGATGGGATTAAATTGCTCGCCGTTCCGGTAATCACCCACACCTTACGATACAAGCCTCAGTAACCGAACATGCACGTTTTTCTTTCCGCCCTGTTCAAACGAACGATGATTGGTTATCTGGTCGTCACGATGATCATGGCGTCGCTAATGAGTGCGCACGTGCATTTGCCGGAAAGCCACGCTGGACCGGATCTCCATAGCCACGCGACGGAAATTCATTTCGCCCATTTCGAATCCGGTTATGACAGTTTTGACGACCCCGCCTCGGACGCGACTGCCGTCGACATTGACGACGCAGCCAGCACCACCGGCGTCTACAAGATTCTGGATATCGCTGCCATCGTGGCGGCGATGCTATTCCTGTTGGCGGTTCCGTCTCGCCGTGAATATCGGGTTCCCTTCCGCACCACGCTTCATCGTTCCGATCCGCATTATTCCCCTCTGCAAGCACGCGCCCCGCCGCGCTGACCCACCCGCTGTTCCCGTTGAAATGTTGTCGCCCACTGTCGCGGGCCGACGATGCATTGAATTCATGTTTTGGTTTTTTTAAGGATCACTTATGCCTACCCTTACAACCCGGCTTTTTTTGCTGGCGCTCCTAGCTGTTCTGTTGGCGCCCGCCGAAGTGTTCGCTCACGGCATGTCGCTGGCGGACAAACAGGCGATTATCGACGGCGGCAACTTGCGGTTTTTATCGCTGGGCGTCACGCACATGCTTTCCGGATACGATCACTTGCTGTTCATCTTCGGAATCATTTTCTTTCTCACCACGTTCAAGGAGATCGTGAAGTACATTACGGCGTTCACGGTGGGGCATAGCGTCACGCTGATCTTCGCCACGTTCAATCAGATCCAGCTCAATTATTTTTTGATCGACGCGGTGATCGGCTTGAGCGTGGCTTACATCGCGTTCACGAACCTGGACGGATTCCGCAAACATCTGAAAGTCACACCGCCCAATACGCTGGCGATGATCGCGTTGCTGGGTTTAGTACACGGCTTCGGTTTGTCCACGCGGCTGCAGGAATTGCCGTTGAACCAGAACGAGCTGCTGCTGAATATCATTTCTTTCAACGTCGGCATCGAAGTGGGGCAGGTGATCGCATTGTCGGCCATGCTGCTGTTACTGATGGGCTGGCGCAAGGCGAAGTCGTTTCACACCTTCAGCTCGGTCTCGAATGTCGCGCTGATCTTCGCCGGCGTGTTCCTGTTTGCGATGCAGATGCATGGGTATTCCCATGTCAAAACTCCAGATGAGTTTGGCTTCAGTTCCGACAATCATATTCACGAGCATATGAATATGGAGAAGGAGCGCGCCGCCAAACTTCGTTCGGAAGCCGTTCACGATTCAATTGATTAACCCACCCATAAGGAGAGATGAGTATGCGTAAAACCATGATCGCTGTTACGTTGTGCACCCTGAGCCTGGTCACTACCCCCGCATTTTCTGGTGCGGATGGCCCGGGCCACTCCCATTCACACGGACCGGTTTCGGCGGAAGTGGCGCAAGAAAAAGCCACCAAACACATCGCCGGTTTGGTGGCGAACGGAAAACTTGAGCCGAGCTGGAACAACCTCAAGCCAACTAAAACGGAGCAGAAGGCCTTCGAAAAGGGCCCGGAATGGGTTTTGGAATTCATGAACAGCGCGGTTACCGATAAAGCCAAACAAACTCTGTATGTGTTTTATACCCTTGACGGTAACTATCTTGGGTCGAACTTCACGGGCAAATAAAACCGTGTAACGCGTCGTGCCACACGTCCCGCTGATGCGGGGCGTGTGGTCATCGGCGACCGCAAATATCCCGCACCCGACAACCGAATAATGAGCAACAAGTCGCTCGTCGTGTAGTGATAGAATTTCCCGCTCCCGATTAACTCCTGAGCCGCGCGCCTTCCCGGCGATGGACGGTCAATCCAATGGATATCGCACTGATCTTTTTACTCATCCTGCTTAATGGCGTTTTCGCCATGTCCGAAATTGCCGTGGTTTCTTCGCGCAAGGCACGATTGCAGGGGCTCGCCGACGACCACCATCCCGGCGCGTATGCCGCCTTGGCACTCAACAATGAACCGTCCGGTTTCCTGTCCACCGTCCAGGTCGGCATCACCACGGTCGCCATTCTAAGCGGCATGATCGGCGAGACAATACTGGCCGATCCGCTCACCGCGTGGCTATCAGGTTTCTCTGAAATTGAGCCCTACGCCAGAGGTATCGCGCTGACCGTGGTGGTGGTGGGGCTCACTTATTTTTCCGTGGTCATCGGGGAGCTGGTTCCAAAACGCATGGCGTTGATGGCGCCAGAAACCATCGCCTCGCGCATTGCGCGCCCGATGATCTGGCTGGCGCTCGCGGCGCGGCCGCTGGTGTGGCTGCTGTCGTCGTCGTCCGGCCTGTTGTTGCGCTTGATTGGCGCGCGGCGCAAGGACGAGCCGCCGGTCACCGATGATGAAATTAACGTGCTGATGGAACAGGGCGCTGAAGCGGGCGTGTTTCACGAGAGCGAGCAAGAAATCGTCTCCAACGTGCTGCGTCTGGACGAGCAGCGCGTCGGCGCCATCATGACGCCGCGCAAAGATATTTACGCAATTAACCTCGACGCACCGGACGACGAGCTGCGCGAGCGGATCGCGGTCAGCCCGCACTCGCGCATTGTGGTGTGTCGCAACGGGCTCGACCACATCGTGGGCGTACTGCTGGTCGGCAATTTGTTGAAGCGATCATTGTTCGGCCAACTGCTGCGGCGTGAGGATGTGGAGAAAGCGGTAACGCCTGCGCTGTATTTACCTGAAACCATGACCACCACTCAGTTGCTGGAAAATTTTCGCCGCGCACAACTCAAGTTCGCGCTGATCGTCGACGAATACGGCGATTTGCAGGGGATGGTGACGCTCACCGATGTGCTGACCGCCATCGTCGGCGAAGTCGCCCTGCCGGAAACTGCCGATCAACAAGATATCGTGCAGCGCGATGACGGCTCCTGGTTGATGGATGGTGACGTGACTATTGAGCGTGTCAAAACGGTGCTTTCCGTCGACGACGATTTGCCGGGGCAGGAAGAAAGCGCTTTTCATACCCTGGGTGGATTCGTCATGCACATGCTCCGTCGCGTCCCGCATGCGGGCGAACATTTCAACTACGGCGACTGGCGCTTTGAAGTGATGGACATGGACCGCAACCGGGTGGACAAAGTTTTGATCATGCGCAAGGCCCCACCGCCCCCGGATTTAATTGAATCGCCATGACCTGGCGCCTCACTCTGCGCTCACCCGGTGTGGCGGCTGCGTTAGGCGCGGCGCTGTTGTTCGGCGGGGGCACGCCGTTTGCGAAGGGGTTGTTGTCCGACGTCAGTCCTTGGCTGCTGGCGGGTCTGCTTTATCTTGGTTCCGGGCTGGGTCTGTCGCTGTACCGTGTGGTGCGGCGCGCACCGTCGGTGCGGCTGGCAGCAGGCGAGTGGCCGTGGTTTGCAGGGGCAATTTTCTCCGGCGGCGTGATCGGTCCCGTGTTGCTAATGTTCGGACTCAGCGGCATGTCAGCATCGGGCGCATCGTTGCTGCTCAATGCCGAAGCCGTGTTCACGGCGCTGCTGGCGTGGTTTGCATTTCGCGAAAACTTCGACCGGCGCATTGCGCTCGGCATGGTCGCCATCGTCGCCGGTGCAGTGGTGCTCAGTTGGCCGGGCGATGCGCAAATCGCCAGCCTGTGGTCGGCACTCGCGGTGCTCGGCGCCTGCTTGGCCTGGGGCGTCGACAACAACCTCACGCGTAAAGTGTCACTCACTGACGCCACTTGGATCGCCTCGGTCAAAGGGTGGGCCGCAGGAAGCGTGAACCTCGTGCTGGCGGTGCTACTCGGTGCGAGTTGGCCACCCTTAATCCATGTTGCGGGAACACTGCTGGTGGGCTGCTTCGCCTACGGGGTGAGTCTTGCGTTATTTGTGACTGCGCTGCGCCATCTCGGTACGGCAAGAACTGGCGCCTATTTCTCGGTTGCACCGTTCTTCGGCGCGCTGCTGGCGATTCCGTTGCTGGGCGAAGCGGTCAATATGCAGTTGCTGATCGCCGGAGCATTGATGGCGCTGGGCGTGTGGTTACATCTCACCGAGCGCCACGCGCATCCGCACGAACACGAGTCGCTCGCTCACGCACATCGTCACGTGCACGACGAACACCACCAACACGAGCACGATTTCTCCTGGAGCGGCGACGAACCGCACACGCATCACCACCAGCACTCACCGCTGTCGCACAGCCATCCACACTACCCGGACGGCCATCACCGCCATGGCCATTGAAGTTCACGAGCAAAGCAATTGCGGAGCCGACGAAATGCAGTATGATAACGCGTATGTTCGAACGGCAATTTCTTTCGGGACGATTTCGCAGCGGGCGCGGCATACGCTTGGTGTTGATATTTACGATGTTGTTCGCGTTGTGGCATGTGTCGCAACACAACGTGCAGTCGGACATAGGCGAGCACTGCAATGTCTGCCGATTGAATCATACGCCCTCCGCTGGCGGTCCGGCCCAAGTATTGTTCGCGGCAACCTTCACGCGCGCTGCGCCGCTCGTCGCAGCCCAGGTACCGCATCTTCGTTCAAAATCCTACCTGCCGCGCTTCGCACGCGGTCCTCCGTCGTTCTGATTCCCCGTTAATAGTTTCCATCGGCATACGCCCGGCAGTGATTCGCGCCGAGTGTTGCGCGTGCAAATTCAATTTTGATGTCGGGAAATCAGGAGCATTATTATGGCGACGAAAAATATTGCCGTGGCATTTGCTACGGTTACCGCTACTGCTTTGCTAACACACGGCACCTTAAGTCTGGCCGCTGATTCCGGCACCGTTGGCTCGCAGCCATCCGCCAATACTTCCATGCAAATGAGCAATCCCATGCAAATGGGGCTGTCCAGTTTGTTTGCGTTTGGCACGGCGAGCGAAGCCGATAAAACGGTGCAGGAATTACAAGGCGGGGGGCATGATCCCCGCCGTAATGGCTTCACGGTGCAAAATGTCGAGCTGACCTTGGGCGGTGCCGTCGACCCCT
>JANLTU010000123.1:0-12657 GCA_031363085.1 Gammaproteobacteria bacterium | reverse complement strand
TACGCCTCGTCGAAGCGTTTGATGCGCACCACCTCGCAGCGTTTGTGCGTCAGGCTGGTGAAGCCGTAAATCGCGTAGCGGTCGCCGAGACAATGTCGTGCGCGACGCGCGTTTCCGCACTGATGATTTTTGCCTCCATATCAGCACCGGGATAATCAAATTCCAGAGCAACAAAACGTTGCCGCGTGCTTTGTTTTAAGTCCTTCAATACGCTTTGATAACCTGGGTTAAATGAAATCACCAGCGCGAATTTCGGCGTGGCTTGCAGCAGCTCGCCGAGCTTGTCGATGGGCAACACGCGCCGGTCGTCGGCCAGCGGATGGATCACCACGGTGATGTCTTGGCGCGCCTCAACGATTTCGTCCAGATAACAAATCGCACCGTGGCGCACTGCGCGTGCCAGCGGGCCGTCCACCCAGGTGGTTTCGCCGCCGGTGATCAGAAAGCGCCCGACCAAGTCCGACGCGGTTAAATCATCATGACATGACACTGTGATCAACGGGCGCTTGAGACGCCACGCCATGTGCTCGACGAAACGCGTCTTGCCGCACCCGGTCGGGCCTTTCAGCAACACCGGTAACTGGTTACGATACACCGCATTGAAAATCTCAACTGCGTTGGCAACGCTTTCGTAATAGGGTTCATCGAGTATGAAATGTTCTTCAGGTTTTAAAGTACCGGCGCGCGCGCAGTGGTCCTCGTGAATGAATGCGCCTCACTCTGCAACGGGTGTCGGACATGACGCCACGCTGCGAAAATTTATGCAGGTGCTAACGTGCGGCGCATTTGATATGCACAGCCTGCGCACGCTGCTGGCGCGCTTCGGTTTGCGCGTGACGCAAGTCGAAGCAACACACACCATCCCCGGCAGCTTTTGGGGTGACACCGAAGCCGGGTTAGTCGGCGACCAAGTGCTGGTGCGCGCCGACACGCCGGTGCATTCCGCGTTGCACGAAGCCTGTCACTACATCTGCATGGACGCCACCCGCCGCAACGCACTGCACACCAACGCCGGCGGCGACACCAACGAAGAAAACGGCGTGTGTTATTTGCAAATTTTACTGGCCGAACACCTGCCTGCACTGGGCCGCGCGCGCTTGTGGGCCGACATGGACGCCTGGGGCTACAGCTTTCGCCTGGGCAGCGCACAAGCCTGGTTCGAACACGACGCCGACGACGCCCGCGACTGGCTGGTGACCCACGGCATTCTCACAACAACCGGCACGTTGACATGGCGCAACAGACAGCGATGAGTGTTTAGAGCACCTCTCTCAAATACGGCGAAAGCGCCCGGCTGAAATCGGTGATTCGGGAAAATCTGAAGAGGCTTGGATATGACTGTAATACCATCGGTAACACCCAATTCGGCAAAACCACCGCGGCCCTGCAACCGGAGCAGAACATTGTCGTTATCAAAGGCATCCCCGCGCAAGTCTACGAAGACTGCGGCAAATACTATCTGGACGACACTGTCGCGCGCTGCGGTGGAAATCATCCGCTATGCCGCCTGACAACAACATCGTAGGTTGCGTTAGCGCAGCGTAACCCAATAAACCATGATCAAAAAATAAAATGACAACTCCTGGCGCACGTGTCGCCGTCGTCGATGGACCGTGCGATGTTGAAGAAACCGAACAGCCCTTCGGCAAACGCTGGCGGCAAGAAGTGATGACGCTAAGCGCCGAACACTTGGCCGCCTTGCAAACGGGCAAGCTGGTGGCCGTCGACGTGCAAAGCGAATACGTGCTGTTCCTGCGCTTGCAGGCCGGAAGCGCAGATGAGTGAACTCGAAAAAAACGCGGAACAAAACGTAGGTCGGGTTAGCGCAGCGTAACCCGACGCGCCACAGGTGAAACGAACCAAGACGTTGGGTTACGCGATAAAGCCGCTAACCCGACCTACGGGGCTAGGACTTGACCGCATGAATACAGATGCGGCGGTGCCCGGCCTTAACAGGCGCGTAGGTCGGGTTAGCCATAGGCGTAACCCGACATTGCCTGGGTTGGAAGCGGGGCGTCGGGTTAGCGCCAACATAACCCGACGCGCCACTCCGGGACTGTCGCAGGTATGACATGAGCAAAAAATTGCTTGCTTTCAAATACACCTATTTCGACAGTGTGCATTTTGACGCAGTAAAAACGATGAAGCTATTTCAGGACGATGTTCCATATTCAGCCGAAAGAATTACTGACAATGATGAGCAGGCAATCGTCAAATGGATCCTCTCAAACGTTCAATGCCGCGACCTAATATTTTCCGAGATCACCCACACACCTGGCGCTCACAAGGATTCCATTTTGGACAATTCCTTCCCAAAAAGTATTCGACCCGAAGGGGGCGACATCGATTTTGTCATGCCGGAAGGCGACAACCCCAGCAAAGCAGTGTGCGTCGAGTTCAAAAAAGTCAAGGTACAAATAGATGACGATGGTCGGGAGCGAGTGAACAATCTTAGCAAACTTAAACAATTGATCCAGCAAGGTAATAAGCGGCGGTCGCAGGGCTTTTATAAGTCATATATCTGCGCTGTCGCATTGATTGACAGCCATCAGTACAAAAGCCCGAACGTCCTTGTTCGTGGAATGGAGGGCAAGGACATTAAAAAATTCTACAACCTCGACAGCATCGGGGGCGTTCATAACGATGTCGGGATCATCCTTGCCGAGATTGCACAGCCAACCGGGAAATCCTTCAATGAAATGTTTGGATTTGGAGTGTGCAAACTCAAGGATGCCGTGATTCTGGAGCAGCGACCGCGTTTGACGGAAGATGTACAGGAACTCTTCAAAGGTTTGTAGATGGATGGTGAGCGAATACCCAATGAGATATCGGCGCGCGTTCGTTCCCGGCGGTTCGTTTTTCTTCACCGTGGTGACGGAGCGGCGGCGGCCGGTGCTGGCTTCGGCAGAGGCGGTGGAGGTCTTGCGTAGGGCGATGCGCACGGTGCGTGTCACACGGCCTTTCGAAGTGGATGCGATGGTGGTGTTACCCGATCATCTGCATTGCATCTGGACATTGCCGCCGGACGATGCCAATTTTGCGACGCGTTGGCGATTGGTCAAGACGTGATTCACCAAGCATTGCGATCCGGCGCTACGGCAGGCGCCGAATCGCGCACGCACGGCAAAGCGTGAACAGGCATTGTGGCAGCACCGGTATTGGGAGCACTTGTTGCGAGATCAGGCGGATTTCAACCGGCACGTGGAATACATTCATTACAACCCGGTGAAGCACGGATACGCACAAGCGCCGATGGATTGGCCGTATTCGAGTTTTCGACGCTATGTCGAGGCGGGCACCTGTCCGGCAGCTTGGGGGCAGAACGAGACAAAATTTGAGGGCGTGGGGCATGAGTGATTCGCGGGGGCTGCCGGGTTACGCTGCGCTAACCCGACCTACGACTGCCGTACATGCGGATAGAACAAGCGCGACAACGCGAAGACCGAAGAAAAGGAAACTCAATGAGCGATGGCTTGGGCGCAGTCATTCGGTACCAGACACCCGCTGGCGAAACGCGGCTGGGGGCGCGGCTGAAACAAAACACGGTTTTGAAGTGGACGAAGTAGCGTGCGCCTCATCGCCCTTGCTTTCTGTCAGCACGCCAGGTAGGTGCCCGTTCTAATAATACTGACGGCGGTCAGATGGAATAGTGCATTACCATCGCAAGAACCTTCGGGCGCTGCTACGCTTCTACTCGCCATGCATTACGAACATCTGATTCAAATCAACGATCCCAACGACCCGCAGATTGAACCGCTGACGCGCGAGCAATTGTGGCTGGGCTTGGTCGCGCGCGCCGAGCGGCCGCAGTATTTTTTGATCGGCATGGACGAGTGCCGGATTGTCGAGCGCAGCGCCGACACGTTGCGCCGGCAGATGCGGTTCGGCACGACGCAGGTGCGCGACCGCGTGACTTACGAACCGCAGGTGCAGGTAAGTTTTGATGTCGAACCGTCTGCGGACGTGACGGGCGCGCGCCTGATTATTCGCATCGAAGAACCTCGGCCGGAAGAGTTGTTTCTGCGCTTTGCATATACCCTGCAAACCAGCGCCGACGATGCCGTTGGTGAGCTCGACGAATACCGCAAATCCGCCTATCGGGACGCCGATATCGACACGGTGCGCATGATCCGGCAACTCGCGGCGACGGGTATCTTTTCTGCGGATGGGCCGGGCAACACGGAAATTCACTAGTTAAATCGCGCCGAATCGCAGCCACGGCCGGAACCGTGAGGACATTTCCTTCCGGATGCTTAGCTTATCAAGCTTCGGTTGCGCGCCACAGATACCAAGCCGCGATGGAGCGGTAGGGCGCCCAATCTTGACCAATAACTGCAAGCGCTTTCGGCGCGATCAGCGCGTCCAGCTTCTTCGCCTTGGTGTAGCCGGCGCGCACACCGTAGTCGTCTACCGGCAGAACATCCAGCCGGCCCAGCGAGAACATCAACATCATTTCTACCGTCCAACGACCCACACCTTTGGCCTGAGTGAAGACCTTGACGAGGTCTTCATCCGCCCGGCTCGTCAAACCGCGGCGATGGGTGGGTATCACCCCTTGCTGGGCTTTGGCGGCCACATCGCGGATATAACTCAGTTTCTGTCGCGACAATCCCGCCGACCTTAATTGCTCGTCGGTTTTTGTCAATACCAGCCCCGGCGCGGGAAATTGCGACCCCGGAAACAAGTCGATGAAACGCCCCATGATGGTTGCCGCCGCCTTGCCGTTGAGTTGCTGGTACATGATGGCCCGCACCAGCGCTTCGTAGGGCGAACGCCGCCAGTTCGGAGAAAGCCGGCACGGCCCGTGGTCGCGGATCAGCTTTTGCAACAAAGGATCGGTGCGTGCGAGAAAAGATTCTCCGTCTCGCAGTGTGGTTTCGTATTTAGCTTTTGTCATAATAGGTTTGGCGAAAAAAATGCGGAGGGCAGTGGACGCTGTTCGCTCATGGCGCGTTGTAACTACGAGTTCTGTTCAAACCGGCCATCGAGATGCAAATAGTAAGTGTCGACTTCCAAATGCGGGAACAGGCGCCTGATCTTGTCTTCTGCCTTGTCCAATTCCGCTTCGTGATGTTCTTCCGTGCCGCCCGGGCCATACATGCCGCAATCTTCGTGATTGATGAGGATGACGGTCTTGATGCGATGCAGCCGCACGGAGATATCGACCTGACGAATCACGTCGTAAACATCGAACACACCGCCCGCCATCACCGCGCGGTCATAGCTGCCTTTGCGCAGCTTGGCCTCTAACCATTGGTTGATATAGGACTGAAGACGGTAGTCCATGCAGTGGACAACCAGTGCTTCGCAGTGCTGTGACATCGTATCTCCTTATTCCAATTCCATTTCAAATTCCAAACGATACTGCTGCCCCGCCTTGCCGTGCAACTGCACGGTCTGCGGTGGGGTGCCTAGTCGCGTTTTAAATTGGCAATGGAATTAAGCGCTTTTCGCGCTGAACAATTTAACGCTATATCCGCGCGGCTGCGCGGCTCAACGCCGTCATCCATGGCAAGAAGCCTTTAGTATACGGTAGCTGCGCGCGCGGTGAGCGTTTGCGCGTCGCCAACCCTATCGCTACCATAGCGCTTCCTAATTCGAGTGCATCCAGTGACTGTAAAAAACGATCCGCCCGCCAATTCTGCTCTCACCTATAAAGACGCCGGCGTGGATATGGACGCGGGCGACCGGCTGGTCGACAACATCGCGCCGTTTGCCGCCAAGACCAAACGCCCCGGCGTGCTTGGCGGTTTGGGCGGATTCGGCGCCTTGTTTGAGGTGCCGATTCATCGCTATAAACAGCCGGTGCTGGTGTCGGGCACCGATGGCGTGGGCACCAAGCTGTTGCTGGCGCTGGCGCTGAAAAAACACGACACCATCGGCATCGACTTGGTGGCCATGTGCGTGAACGACGTGTTGGTGCAAGGCGCCGAGCCGCTGTTCTTTCTCGATTACTACGCCACCGGCAAGCTCGACGTGGAGGTGGCCACCGAAGTGATCAAGGGCATCGCACAGGGCTGCGCGCAAGCTGGTTGCGCGCTGGTCGGCGGCGAGACTGCCGAGATGCCCGGCATGTACGCGGCGCATCACTACGACCTGGCCGGCTTTGCGGTCGGCGTGGTGGAGAAAGACAAAATTCTCGACGGCAGCCGCGTGCGTGTCGGTGACTGCCTCATCGGCATCGCGTCGTCGGGGCCGCATTCCAACGGCTACTCGCTGATCCGCAAAATCATCGAACGCAGCAAGGCCAATTTAGGTGCGCCGCTGGGTGACACCACGCTCGGCGCAGCCTTGCTTGCGCCCACCCGCATTTATGTCAAGCCCGTACTCCAGTTGTTGGGGCAAGTTGAAATTCATGCGCTGTGCCATATCACCGGCGGCGGGCTGCTGGAGAACCTGCCGCGCGTTCTGCCCGATGGCACATCCGCGCACGTGGATCGCAGCACTTGGCAGCGGCCCGCCGTTTTCGACTGGCTGCAACAGCAGGGCAACATCGACGCGCTGGAAATGCATCGCGTGTTCAACGCTGGCATCGGCATGGTGGTCATCGTCGCTGCCCAAGATCTTGATAACACGCTGGACTGCCTGCGCGCCCAGGGTGAAACCTGCTACGTCATCGGCTCGGTGCAGCGCCTAGCCAGCGACGGCCAAGCGGTCGTCCTGAGTTAGATGTTAGACGCACGCCTGCCGGTGGCGGTGTTGATTTCCGGCGACGGCACCAATCTGCAAGCCCTCATCGACGCGCGGCAGCGCGGCGAATTGTCCATCGACATTCGCGTGGTGCTCAGCAATCGCGCCGACGCCTTCGGCCTGGAACGTGCGCGCCGCGCCGGTATCGCCATCGCCGTGGTGGAACACGCGCAGTTCGTCAGCCGTGCAGAATTCGACCGCGCGCTGCAAGCCCGCATCGACGCAAGCGGCGCGCAGTTGGTGATTCTCGCCGGCTTCATGCGCATTCTCACGCCGGAATTCGTGCAGCATTACGCCGGCCGCCTGTTGAATATCCATCCGTCGCTGCTGCCCAAGCATCGCGGCTTGCGCACACACGCAAGCGCACTTGCGGCCGGCGATGCCGAACACGGCGCCAGTGTGCACTTTGTCACCACCGAACTGGACGGCGGCCCGGTCATCGCGCAAGCCTGCGTGCCGGTGCTGGCACACGACACGCCCGGCACGCTTGCGCAGCGCGTGCGCGTGCAAGAACACATCATTTATCCTTTGGTCATTGGCTGGTTTGCGTCCGGGCGACTACGCTTGGAAAGCGGCGGTATCGTTTTGGACGGCCAAGCGCTTAACATGCCCAGGTTAATCACGTCATGAGTTGACACACGCCGCAACACGACCGATAACCTCAGGACGTCATGCGTAATTTTGCACACCGTTTCTTGCTGTGGATCAGCCTCGTGCTCTGCGCGCCGCCGGCGCTTGCCGACGACGCCGACGTGGCGCGCAAGATGCGTGCCTTGGACCAGCAAACCCAAGCCCTGAAACGCGAAGTGCTGGAGCTGGGCCGCAACATCGCCAACCTCGCCTGGGTCGGCAGCGTTAAGCCGGTCGACCCGGCGGAAAAAAATCCGCGCTTTAATCTTAAGGCGCTCAGCGATGCCACGGTGCGCATGGGTCAGTCCTTGACTCAATTGGAAGACGGCGTGCTCGCGCCGCCGGGTATTCAATTAGTGGTGTTCGCGTCGCTGGACGCAGGCACAGATTTCGAATTACGCGAAATCACGCTCAAAGTAGACGACAAACTCATGGCACACCGCAGCTACCTGCCAGAAGAGGTCGCGGCTTTGCATCAGGGCGGTGCGCATCGCATTTACATCGGCGGCTTGCAAGAAGGCCCTCATTACATCAGCGGCACGGTGGTGTCCGGCGGCAAAAACCCGCAAACCAATACCTTCTCGACACGTTTCACAAAAACTGCGGACCGCAAAACCATCGAGTTGCGCATATCGAGCTTCCTTGGCGGTGCAAGTATTAGCAGCAAGGAGTGGGACTAAGCGATGCGATGCCCAGGTGCAGCGGCGGTGGTGTTGTCCCTGTACTGCGCGACCCTGCACGCCGCTGAAACAGGTGTGAAGTGGGGCGAGTTAAAAAGTCCGTACCTGCGCGAAGCCTTGTATGATTTTGCGCAGAACAAATATTTTTCCGCCATCGGCCATCTGCTGGCCGAACGCTGGCGCCCGGCGCTCAAGCCCGAAAAATCCAAAACCGAATTGATGCTCGCTTACTCGTATCTTGCGTATGGCATGTACGCCGACGCCGCCACCGTGCTGCAACAACTGCCGCAAGATGTGCTCACCGACGAATTACGCAATCAGTTTTTGCTGGAGCTTGCCAATGCGCATTACCAGCGTGGCGACCTGCTGGGCGCGCTGAAAGCCGCGCAAAAAGTTTCCGGCGACATGAGCACCGCGCTGCGCCATCGCAAAATCGGCCTGGATGCCGGCGTGCTGTTGCAGCAAAAGCAAACAGATCAAGCCCTGGCGCTGTTGCGCACGCTCAAAGGCGACTCGGAATGGGTCACCTTCGGCTATTACAATCTGGGCGTTACCCTGCTACGCAACGGGCAACGCGCGGAAGCGGAAACATGGTTGCGCAAAGTCGCAGCGAATAATTACACCGATCCCGAGTCGCATGCGTTGCGCGACCGCGCCAATTACATTCTGGGTTTTAGCGCGCTCAAGACACAGGCCACGTTGCAAGCCAAAAATTATTTCCAGCAAGTGCCGCTCGACAGCCCGTTTTCCAATCGTGCGCTGTGGGGTGTGGGGCTGACTTTCCAGACGCTGCGCGAGCCCAAACAAGCTTTGGCTGCGTGGCTGGAACTGTCCAAACGCAATGCCGCCGACCGCTCGGTGCTCGACGGGCTATTGGCCATCCCCTACACGTATGCGGAACTGGGCGCCTACGATCAATCCGTAAAACATTATCGAATCGCGCTGGAAGTCATTCAGACGGAAATCAAACAGGTCGAGGCGGCCATCGAGCAGGTGCGTGTCGGCGGCATGCTCAACGTCATTGTTGACAATATTTCGCAGGCGCGCAGCGAGGCGTTTAACGAGTACCAGAATTTTCCGGTCGGCCCTGAGTCGCGCTATTTCGCCGGCCTCTACGAAAGCCACGCATTCCAGTCTGCGCTGCGCAATTACCGCGACCTGCGCTTGATGGAACAGCAACTGCAACGCTGGGCCGGCGCGATCTACAGCATGGAAAACGCATCGGACACGTTTAAAAAAGTGTACGTCGACCAAATCGCCGCCAAGCAAACCAAACTGGTTACCGCCGCCGCCGAAATGAAACAGTACATCGGCAAACTGGCACTGGCGGAACTGGAAAACCGCCTCGCGCGCCTACGCGCCTACACCGCCGACGCATTATTCAAGCTCGGCCAGATGTATGATCGCGACTCGGCACGCTGACTCCAACCACCCGTTTGAAAATCGACAGCAAATTATTGTTCGGCGTTTTAGTCCTGCTTGGCTGCGTGGTCGCGGTACAGATTTACTATGGCTGGGGACGCGTGCTCGCACCGTGGCGTGAAGTCGCTCCGGCCGCATTGCTGGCTACGCTGATCTTGACATTTAGCTCCTACGCATTGCGCAGCCTGCGCGTGTACGACTATTTTCGTAAGCCGCTGCGCGGGCGCTTCACGCTGTGTTTCAAGCTCACTTTGCAGCACAACCTGCTCAATAATTTTCTGCCGATGCGCGCCGGTGAGATCAGTTTTCCAGTGTTGATGGCGCGTTATTTCGACGTGCCCGCCACCGCCTCGGTGCCGGTGTTGTTCTGGTTTCGGCTGATGGATTTACACGCATTGGTCACTCTGGCGCTGTTCGCCGTCGGCGATGCGTGGCTTGCGCAACGCTATCTGTTTCCGCTCGCCCTGCTGTGGTTGGCGCTGCCGATGGCAGCCTATCTTGCGCATAACGGCTTGGCGCGCAAATTCGCCGACGCCAGCCATGAGCGCAAGCAATTCATCGCGAAAATTTTGTCCAGCCTGCCGCAAACGCCGCGCGAATTCTGGCGCGCCTGGTTGTGGACCTGGATCAACTGGCTGGTCAAGCTCGGTGTGTTCGCCTGGGTGTTCCAATTGTTCGCGCCGGTGTCGTGGTCGGTCGCCGGACTCGCCGCCATCGCCGGCGACTTAAGCAGCGTGTTGCCGATCCACGGCGTGGCCGGTGTCGGCACCTATGAAGCGGGTATCGTGGCCGCCTTGCTGCCGTTTAACATTGCACTGGAGATTGCTGCGCCTGCGGCGCTGAACCTGCACTTGTTTCTGTTGGTCTCAACCCTGCTGGGTGGCTTGGTAGCAGTGTTATTGCCGGGGCGCGTCGAAGCGACGCTTAATAAAATCTAGAGTGGGCACAGCAACACGGCGGGCAGCGCCCACCCTACTTACTTAACAACTGCGATTGATGATAAATGCTAAAAAACGTTAGTGATCCGAAGGATCTGCAACTGCTCTTATTTTCGCTCCTGTCCACCAGTGGCACGTTGGCCGGCCTCAGCATGGCTCTGGTTGGTATCATTAATCTCAAGATAACCAATACGAAAGCCGAAACTCTGGCTGACGATATGTTTCTTTTTTCCTCCCTGGGCTTCCTTGTCGTTTGTTACCTAATATTTTTCACACTCCGGCGAGTTCGGTCTAAACAGATTCATTATTGGACGAACTTTATCGACACTGTGTTTCTATTTTCCCTCACACTCTTAGTCGGAGCGGGATTTGTAGTTGTATATGAATTTTTGTAGCAAATATTCATGAGCCTTCGTTAATCACAAATGGACCAACACCTCCTCCTCTGGCTTAACCACGACATCTCCACCTCCGGGCTCGACATTTTCTTCGCCTGGCTGTCACAGACCACGTGGTTCTCGCTGCCGCTGTTCGCGCTGCTCCTCGCGCTACTGGCGCGCACGCACGGCAAAGACGGCGCCAAACTGTGGCTGCTGCTGGTCGCGCTTACCATCGTCGGCGATCAGCTCGGCGGGCTGCTTAAATACCTCATCGGGCAACACCGTCCGTGCGCCGAGCTGCCGGAACTGGTGCGCGTGCCGCAGACTTGGTTCGCGATCAATTGCAGCACCCACCTCAACGGCATGCCGTCGAATCACGCGTGGAATTTTTTCGCCGCGACGGTATTTCTCGGCCTGTCGCTGCGCTCATGGACTTGGGCGCTCGTGCTGGGCGCCGTCGCGTTGGGTGTGTCGCTGTCGCGCGTGTACCTGGGCGTGCATTATCCGTCGCAGGTACTGGTGGGCATGCTGCTGGGCGCGCTGTATGGGTTACTCGCCGCGCGCGTCGCGCTACACTACGCGCCGTTCATCGCGCGCCTGCGCTCACCCGCTCAAAAGATCTCATGACCCTCGCCACCGAACACACCCCTATCCCGCACCGCTTGTCCGTCGTCATCCCGATGTACAACGAGCAAGACAGCGTGGCGCCGATGGTCGCACGCGTGCATGAAGCGCTGGCGGATTATCGCCACCCGTGGGAACTGGTCATGGTCGACGATGGCAGCATCGACGACACCGCGCTGCGGCTGCGCGAAGCGATGCAGCAGTACGGCAAGCATGTGCGCGCGGTGTTGTTGCAGCGTAACTTCGGGCAGACTGCTGCGATGCAGGCCGGCATCGATGTCGCACGCGGCGAAGTGATCGCGACGCTCGACGGTGACCTGCAAAACGACCCGGCGGATATTCCACGCATGGTCCAACGCCTGCTCGACGAAGACCTCGACCTAGTCTCCGGCTGGCGGAAAAACCGCAAAGACAACTGGCTGCGCAAAATTCCGTCGCGCATCGCCAACCGGCTGATCCGCAACATCACGCAAGTCAATCTGCATGACTACGGTTGCTCCTTGAAAATTTTTCGCGCCGACGTCATCAAGCACGTGCGCCTGTACGGCGAAATGCATCGCTTTATTCCCGCCTGGATCGCCACGCGCACCACGCCGCGCCGCATCAAGGAAGAAGTGGTGCGGCATCACGCACGCCAGTACGGCACGTCCAAATACGGCATCTCGCGCACGTTGCGCGTGGTGCTGGATTTACTGTCGGTGTATTTCTTCATGCGCTATCGGTCACGACCTGGCCACTTCTTCGGCAAGATCGGCATTTTGTTCGGTGCGCTGGGAGCACTGGGACTGACTTATCTGGGCTTTGTAAAGCTGCTCATGCACGAAGACATCGGCGCCCGCCCGCTGCTGCTGATCAGCGTGTTGTTCGTAATGCTCGCGGTGCAGATGATCACCACCGGCGTGATGAGCGAGCTGATTTCGCGCACTTATTACGAGTCCGGCAACATCAAGTCGTACACCATCCGCAACGCGCAGGAGATCGACGCGGCGGTCACGACGGATTGGAAGCAACTGGAATAATCCACGCGCTCCAGTGGGAGTTTGTCGGCCGTGAGCAGCCGAGTCTGGACATCCCCCACCCACCGACATAAAATCCACAGCGGAAGTGAAGCTTGGAAAAAGACGGCATAAACCCTTCCGGCGGCCTAACCGCGCGCCGCAGCGGAAGCTAAACTCAAGGAAGGTGAGCATGAATCTGTTCCGCCACTTAGGCATTCTCGGCAGTCTCGTGTTGATGGGTTTGCCCGCGATCATCGCGGCGAGTCGCAAGAGCGATGGATGTCAACGCCGGGTG
>JANLTU010000119.1:0-9674 GCA_031363085.1 Gammaproteobacteria bacterium | reverse complement strand
TTTGCGTGCGCCGTGCTTGCCAAAGAGGCTGTCAATACCGCGCTCTTTGAGCTGCGCCAGTAAAAAATAGGTGCCGTAGTCGTGGTCGCCCACCAGCACTTCGCCTGCCGTTAAGCGCGGCAAAAGTTCGCGCAACAGCGCGTGTTCGCCGGTCTCTTTTCCTTGGTACGGGCCCAGTGCCGCATCGCTCAGGACACCACTTCCATACGACAGCAATGCGACCACGCGTGCAATCGGAAAGCCCAAGCCGGGTTTCTGTTCAGCACTCTGCGGATAGCGCGCCTGGTTTGCGGCCGTGTCCGGCATCGAGACGGTGGTGCCGTCGACGATCTTCACGACGCGTCCACGAAAGTTCCAGTGCGCGGGGCTGTTCTGCGTCAGGTGCTGCCCCACCTCCCGCAGTAAGCGCCACACCAGCCCCTCCGGCAACCGTTGCCGCGCCTTGCAGTACGGTCCGGTGTTCACGCTGCACGCCGCGCGGCCTCCGGAAACTCGCTCGCTTAACCCACGTGCCACGGCGTCTTGGCAGGCACCGTCCGCGCTCAAGTTCTGCGACACAAACATCGACAACGTTACCAGCGGTGAGTAGATCCGCTCCCGGTACACACCGGCTTCGTTCTCCACCGCGCGTTCTAGCACGTCCACCGACAGTACGTCACTCAAGGCATCCGGCTCCGCACCTGGGGCAAAGCATCGACGCAAACTCCCGATCTGTTGCAGCAACGTTTTTTTTGTTAGCCTCCTTCATGGCTGATTCTCCTAGGGTAGCCCTCATGTTTATTCGCACCATGAGCTTAGTTCAGGAGTTTCAGCCTTTCTTTCTTCGCCCCATTTCAGCAACTCCTAACTCATGTCGCGCCTTAAGGTAGTGCCATTGGGGGCAGACTCCAGTTAGGCTCAGCAGTTGCGGCAGCCGCTCAGGCGCAGGCGTGCCTTGGCATTGCCCTGACGGGCGGCGGCGTTGAGCCACTTGTTGCCTTCGCGCGGATTGCGGGCGATGCCCAGGCCGTCTTCGTAGATCACGCCCAGTTTGTATTGCGCGTTGGCGTGGCCGGCGATGGCGGCTTTTTGATACCAGTTCGCGGCCTCGGCGCGGTCCAGTGTCACGCCGTTGCCTTTGGCGTACCGCTCGCCCAAACGAAACTGCGCTTCGCTGTGATTTTGTTCCGCCGCGCGCTGGTACCACTGTAATGCCATGGTCGTGTCCTGCGGATTTTTACTGTTGTTCTCTAAAAAGTCCGCCAAGGTAAACTGTGCCTCGCGGCTGCCTCGGTCGGCGGCTTGATTCAGCCAACTTAAGCCCTGTGTGGTGTCCGGTCCGAGTAAGGTGCCGCGCAGGTACAGCTCACCCAGCCGGTATTGTGCTTCGGTCTGATTATGTTCGGCGGCGGCGCGCAGCCAGGTGATGGCTTCCTGGGTGTCGGGTTGATCGCGTTGCGCCTGATGTTCTTTAAATAATAAATCGGCCAACCGGAACTGGGCGTCGGCATGCTTCGATTGCGCCGCCTGCTGCAACCAGCGTTTCGCCTCAGCCGCATTGGCCTCAATATCCGAGCCTTCGAGATACATCATGCCCAGTGCAAATTGCGCGTTGACCTCGCCGTTGGTGGCGGCCTTAAATATCCAGCGCTGCGCTTCCAACGAGTTGCGCGCCGGATTGGTCTCGTTTCGATACACCTGGCCCAGTTGGGTTTGTGCGCCAAGATGATTTTGTTCGGCGGCGAGCCGCAGCCACTTGATGGCCTGTGCATAATCCTGCGGCACATGAGTTCCTTCGGCGTACAGCATACCCAGGTGGAACTGCGCGTCGACATGGCGTTGATCGGCGGCTTGGGTGTACCAGCGTAGCGCCATCGGAAAATTCTGCTCGGTGCCTTGGCCCAGTTCGTACATGCGCGCCAAGCGATATTGGTCATCACGTGCGCCCTGTGCGGCGGCGGTTTGCGCACGCTGCAACAGCGAAGGCTCCGGCACGTTGCCGCGCGCCGGTGTCGGCCGTGCAACCGGCTTGGTTTTTAGTTTTGCGATCTGCTGCGCTTCTTGTGCACGCCGTGCGGCCTGCGCGCGGCGTTCGGCGGCTTTGGCCTCTTCGCGTTCCTGTGCAGCGAAGTGTTCCAGGTGTTGAGATGCCGCGTCGTCGCCGTTTGCCGTTGCGCGCCGCAACCACTTGGTGGCTTCGTGCGAGTCGTGCTCAACTCCCAGCCCTGTGTAATAGAGAATACCCAACTGGGTTTGCGCAGCGGCATGATCCTGCTCGGCGGCTTTCTGAAACCACTTGGCCGCCAGCCGCGCATTCGCTGCACGACCCAAGCCTTCGAGGTAGATTTTGCCGAGTTGAAATTGCGCATCCGGGAAATTGTTGTCCGCTGCGGCATTCAGCCATTTGGTGGCGGCGGTATAGTCTTGTGCGCCGCCTTCGCCGTTCAAATACATCATGCCGGCGCGGTATTGTGCGTTGATGTGATTTTGCTCCGCCGCGCGGGTGTACCACTGCAAGGCATCGCTTGGGCTCATCGCCACACCGCGACCGGCGCTATACCATTGGCCCATCAAAATCTGAGCGTCGATATTGCCGGCGGCGGCGGCCTTGGTGTACCAGTGCGCCGCTTGTTGCTCGTCATGCGGAACCAGGGTGCCGGCGGCGTATAGATTACCGAGTTCGAACGCCGCGTCCGGATGGCCCTGTTCCGCCGCCTTGGTCTGCCAGCGAATGGCTTCGTTGATATTTTTAGTCACGCCCTGGCCCGTTGCATACATCTGCCCGAGCATGTATTGCGCGCTGGGATCATTGCCGGTTTTGGCGAGGCTCATGATTTGTTCAACCGGGATGACTACGTTGGCGTGCACCGTCGCCGGTGCGGCCAGCAGTGACATCAAGCATAAGCAGGCCAACAGTGGTGGCCAAACTCGCCAAGCCACGCCGATATTAAGTCGCATGTGTTCAACCCCAAAGTTAACGTAAAGAAGTGCTGATATTTGTTATGTACGCTAAGACTACCCGTCTGGATCACAGTCGAACTGATGCTTGCATCACAGAGATATTAAGCGCTACGTGCTTGGCACGATCAGGAGGAAATTTAAAAAAACGCGTGCCGCAGGACGCAGCGCGGTGATATTTAGGGCACTTCTATAAATCCCAGAGTCCGCCCAACTGCAAGGCGCGGAAAAAATTTCGCCACTGGCATAAGGGCGCTATGTAAGCAAGAAATTTTTTCCGCGCCTTGCAGTTGGGATGAAATACGGATTTATAGAAGTGCCCTTTAGTAACGGGGCCGACGCGGTGCTGGGCGATCACTTTTGGCTTGGGCCTGATTAACTTTCATGTTGCGGCCTTTCAGGCCGCTGCCGTTGAGCGCTTTCATAGCGGCATCCGCTTCGGAGTTGTTCGGCATTTCGACGAAGCCGAAACCCTTGGACTGGCCCGAGAACTTGTCGGCGATAATCGCCGCGCTTTCCACATTGCCAAACGCGGAGAAGGCGGTATTCAAATCACCATCGGTAACGCCATAGGCCAAATTGCCAACGTAAATTTTCATTGAATAGCCTCGGTGTGGAAGTGTGCCGTGAGATCCACACGCATAGTTTCACGTGTGGACAACTGCCGCAACTCGGGCCTGCTGGCCGATGATTTGCCCATAGCAGGGCGGGAATCCGCACGGGAACGCGGGCTTCCAGCCCGCCGGAAGAGGCAGAAAGGCGGCCAGGATGGCGGCGCCCTCAATAGCGCAACTCACTACACCCGCGAACTTTTAAAGCGTATCGCCGCCCCAACTGGAGCGCCGCAGGCGCAGCCTGGAGACCAGCAAGCCCAGCACAATGCCGATCAGCATCACGCCGGCGCCGGCGATGAACCAGTCTTTTTTGGCGCGATCTTTCAACGCTTGGTTTTCCTGGCGCAGCATTTCGGTTTCTTTGCCGGCTGGTAACGCGCTGCTGCCGTCGGCCGTTGGTGGTGCGGCTTCAGCGCTGGGCTCGCGCGGTTTCGCAATTTCAGCGCTCAGTTTATCGCGCTCGCCGGATACCACCTTCAGGTCTTTTTCCCAACGTTCTTTTTCTTTCAGCAACTGGTCGTATTTTGCTTTCGTGTCTTTGAATTCGGTTTCCACGCGCGTGAGCTTTTGTTCGGCAGTGGTGAGTTTGATTTTGCTGGTCGGTTCATCGATCAGGTATTGCGACAACACCCAGCCTTCGACGCCGTCTTTGGTGCGTACTTGCGAATAACCGCTCTCTTCATTGACCCGCAGCACTTCCATCGGTGTGCCGCTGGGCAGCGTGCGCAGAATCTGGTGCTGGGTGCCTTGCCCGGCGCGCAACGTGATGGTGATTTGATCGATGACGTAAACGGTTTTTTCCGCCAGCGCCAGCGCGGGATACAAGCACAACAGACAAGCGCACAAGACAATGCGTTTCACGGTGGGGGCTCCATCATTTCGCAGAATTACGGAAAGAACAGGGTGTGTATCGACGCCAAATCGTTGGGGTTTA
Source organism: Gammaproteobacteria bacterium (assembly GCA_031363085.1). GTDB lineage: Bacteria > Pseudomonadota > Gammaproteobacteria > SG8-11 > SG8-11 > UBA6921. Next base: position 5,189 of record JANLTU010000119.1, on the reverse strand, counting down.
AATTTGCACATGTCGCTGTATGCTGCTTAGCCTAGACGCTACAGTTGAACGGCCTGTGGCGTGCGAACCGTTGGGTGCAGGGCGAGGCGCAACGCGCGCTATTCCGACGAGTTGCAACGCCGCCATGTGCACCATGGGGCGTGCTCCGCAGGTCGTAGCGGAGCTCACCCACAGGGTGAAGCTGGGCTGAGCCAATAATGCCAATACCTATGCACATTTGCTTGTACCTTGCAGCGGTCAACTGCCGTTTCTAGGCTTGAGGGTTGAGCGGCTTCCCCGCCGCGACCATCGCGATTCTAGCTTAACTTTGCGCCTGCGTCAGAGCAGGTCTGCGTTGTGGGGTTAGAACCTCTCCCATCACCCCGGTTGTTTCAATATCGAGGTCGAGTGGAAGGTCCCGCATCACGAATAAGAAGTGTCCTGTAGTGCTGCGCAAATGCAGGGACTCACTAACATCGAGTTACACGCGCTTGCCGGAACTCAACTCGGGCACGCCCTCGTACAACACATCCAGCTCAAAGTTGTAATGCACCGACTCCAGCATCACGGAATCATCGTCCTCGTACATCACCAGCAGCCACTGCCCACCGTAGCGGCGATACACCTGAATGCGGCGGCGGTCGCTGGCGATGAGCGCGTATTCACGTAACGAATCGAGCTTCTGGTAAGCCAGTAATTTTTCGCGGGGGTCGATGGTTTCGGTCGTGGGCGAGAGCACTTCGACGATGAGGCTGGGGCGGTCTTTGTAATACGGGGCAGTGTCGTCGGGGTCGCAGGTCACAACGACGTCAGGGTAGTAATAAGCATCCGCCGCCTCGACGCGCACCTTCATGTCGGATATGAAGACGCGACACGCGCCACCGCGCAAGATGTTGCGCAATGCGGAATACAGGTTGCCAGCGATGATGTTGTGCTTCTCGCTTGCACCCCCCATCGCAAAAACCCGGCCCGCGACATATTCATGCCGCTCGTCGGTGGCAAGCTCGTTTGCAAGATACTCGTCGTTGGAAAGGCAAGGCATTTGTGCTTGTGACGCCATGCGTTAGCCCTCGGTCATTGCGTGCAGGAATGTTAGCACGCGCGGCGCAATGCGTCTTTGCGCTCCAGGCGCACAAACCGGCGATCAACAAATCAACACTATCTAGAGTGAGAGTGCTCGACTCAAGTTAGGTTTTGAGTTCGTTTATACAGGAGTGCGGGAGCTTGCTCCCGCTTTCCAAGGCGGCCACCCGCCGCACTCCAAAAAATTACCAACACCCCGGCACAAGCCAAGCGCCCAGCATGCTGCCAGCGGCATCAATGGGGAATGCGTCGCAGCGGTCGACGCTTGGGGGGTAGGCTGAATGCAGCGAGCACTAATGCAATAATGCAAGCCAGACCCTATATCTAAGTAAGGCTAAATCATGGCCATCCACGCACTTTTATTTAATCACGCCTTGCGTTATTATTCCGCTATGTCCATCATAGTCGTTCAACTGCAAGGACACCGAACGCCTGTTTCAGCGGCAGCGCGTGAAACGATTTCGAAACATCGAAACCGTGGCCCGGCGCAAACTGGAACAACTCGACTGGGCGGGCGCGCTGGACGACTTGCGTGTTCCACCCGGGAACCGGCTTGAATCGCTCAAGCGCGACCGCGCCGGTCAACACAGTGTTCGTATCAACGACCAATTTCGCGTGTGCTTCGTTTGGGCGGCGGAAGGCCCGCAGGACGTGGAAATCGTCGACTACCATTAGCGAGGTTGCTTATGCGCAAGAAAACCAAACTGCCCCCTGTTTCCCCCGGTGAAATTTTACTGGAGGAATTTTTGAAGCCGATGGAGATCACCCAATACCGGTTGGCCAAAGAAATCGGTGTGCCGGCGCAGCGCATCGGAGAAATTGTTGCGGGCCGCCGCGCGATCACCGCCGACACCGACTTGCGCCTGTGCAAGTTCTTCGGCCTTTCCGAGGGCTGGTGGCTGCGCGGACAGGCGCGCTATGACACCGAGCTTGCCAAGGATTCTTTGGCCAAAGCACTGGCCAAAATCAAGCCGTGGTCGGCGACAAAAAAAGCGGCGTGATGCCGGCACGTCTTTACTTTCCGGCGCAGTAGCACCGGTATTGATCACCCGGCGCCATATTATCAAAAGCTCCAGCCCTGTTCCCGCATGAGCCCCTCCAAGTCAATGCACGGCACCTTGAAGTGCTGGCATACGTTTGGAATTCTTGCCGCATTGGGTTTGAATTGTTCTTCAGTTACAACTGTTCCGCCGTTTATCTTGGCGCAAGCAATTACAAACGGGTCGGCAACTGGATCGCCCTTGAGTCTTTGCTTTTGGCCAATCAATCCCTGAAAATGTGGCGTCTGGAATATCTGGGCCACAAACTGAAGCTCCTCCGCACTCGGAGTTGTGAATATTTCTTTGCGGGTCTTCAACCACTCGTTTGTATGCTGGTCGGGATTGCCTCGCTGTATTTCGTTCCACACTTCGCGTGTCGATATGAGTTTCTGTTGTTGAACGAGATTGTCTAACCCCGCCCATATCGATTTGAAAACCACCGGATAGAAGTGCTTGAACTCGCTGAGCGAGCTGGTATCAAACACATAGATCATGCGGCAACCCCTTGCAGAATTCGCTGTTCCAGCCCAGCGAAATTTTTGGGTCTGATTCCTAATAGATCCGCTGCCTGTTCAACACTGATCTGATGACGGTAATGACGGCTGACGACTTCTTTTGCGAAACGATCACTCAAATAAACATTTTGTGAGGCGTACCAGTCTCCGCCTCCGCTTGCCTTTTTTTGAGCTGCCCACATTTTTGCCTGACGTTCATAAAACGCCGCGCTTACGCGGCCTTCATCTAGAAATCGACGCAACACTGCTTCGCGACTCACCCCGTAATGGGCGGCAAGATCGGAAAATTGTTGTTCCGACGCACGTTCGACATCCGCAGGAAATCGTTGAGCTTGTTGGCTGAAATCATCCATCGGCATGAGCACTTCAGCAGCAATTGCATTACAGAATTTTTCAATTTGCCGTTCTTCGCTAGGCAGCTGCTCGATATAACTCTGATCTAATTTGCTGAGTCCATTGATGCTCAACAATAGGTGTGCCACCTCGTGAAACAGGCTGAAAATTTGTCTTGTCTTGGTGGTACTGTTGTTGAGGTAAATGATAGGGAAGCCTTGGTCCCGCAAACAAAAACCAGAAATATCTTTCTGTTTGAAGGGTGCCTTGAAGACAAATATGCCGACATCTTCTATGGCCTCTCGCCATTTTTTCAGTGCCTGCTCATCACTCTTCCAGCTTGCTTGCTCTTCTAGGGAGATGCCGAGATAGTTACGGATAGCTGCGGCCTGTTCAATCTCTGAAGGCACGCGAGATAGTGAGATACTTCTCCAGACACAACGGGCGCTTGGGTTGCGTTCATCAAACAATTCTTTAAGCGCGAGCTGAAATGCGTGAGCCCGCCGAATTTGCAAATAAGTATCTGGCGCGAGTGATTGCATATCAGCCTGCGGAAGCGTTCTGAATTCCCGTGCGGGTGGTACCTCTTCCGGTGGCTCCGGAAGAAAAAAGACTGCTAGCGGTCTTTTATAAATCTGATAAGCAAGCTTCTCGAGTTGTGGGTAACTTGGTGAAGCCTTACCGGTCTCCCATGCCTCTATTTCTTCTTCAGGTCGCTTAAGGCGTAGAGCCACTTCGGCGATAGACAATCCAATGGTTTGTCTAGCCCAACGAATGACTTTCGGCTGAATACTCACTACGGGTTCGTGCTTCATTTTCGTCACCCTATAAACTCGTACCATCTTCGAGAGCAGTAAAACTCAATCCGCCTAGCTCCTGCAACGACTTCCCCGCAATCCCCTGTAAATCCCCATACATGCCTACTGTCGCACCCATCACGCGCTCAATCTGCTCCTCGCGTTTGGCCCATTGTTTCATGATGACTTTGCGTTCCTTGTCGAGGTCTTCCTGCATGGTGGAGAACGCTTCGACGATGGCTTCCACGCGCTGGCGGAAACGCGGGCCGGTGAGGTATTGGTAGACCATTTCGGTTTTGGTCTGCTGGCCTTCGGACACCTGCCGCGCAAGCGCAAGCTCGAGCAAGGACTGGCGCAAGATCATCGCAACCGGCAACGCGGCGCGCGGGTGTGTGACCCACACGCCCTCGACCATTTCGAAAGTTTCAACGCCTTTTGGCAACACCTGGCTCACGATCACTGCGATTTCTGCTTTCGCGCTGCGCTGGTCATCGCGAAGTTTTGCGAGCCACGCGTCGCTCCAGTTTTTGGTGCGCTTGAACTCCCACAAAATGCTGCCGCCGGGCTGGCCGCCTGCACCGATCACACGGTGCAATACATCTCCGCCGTATTCGCCCTTGGGTACGGGCTCGATGGCGTCGAAAGGGAATTTGCTGCGCAACAAGTTCTCAAGTTCCAGTTCTTGAACTTCGCCCTGCAATTGCTGTGAGCCCTGTTCGGCGCGGCGCTTGAGCTCCTCGATCTGTTTCTGCATCGCGGCGATGGTTTGCTCCTTCTCCATGACCTTGAGCTTCTGTTCGTCCTCGGCTTCTTTTTTGGCTTGCTGGCGGGTGGCGTTGAGTCCTTCTTGCACGCGCTTTTCAACAGTGAGTTCCAGCTCGCGCTTGGCGTCATCGAGCTCACGCTGTTTCTTGATGAGTTCCACTTGCGCCTTTTGCGCTTCGGCGAGCTTTACATCGCGCACCTTGAGCACTTCGTTCAAGTCGGCCAGCTCACGCGCTTTATTGTCAAGCTCGGCGGCGCTGGCGAGTTTTGCTTTTTTGGATTCTTCGGCAATGATGCGGGCGCGCTCCGCTTTTAATTGCGTGGCCACTTGATCGGCCACCTGGTCGTCGAGTTTGCGTTTGTCTTCGGCAAGTTGCTTTTCCTTGTCGCGCATCGCCTGTTCGCGCGCAGCGATGTCGCTGTCTTTTTGCGCCAGTTGCTGCTCGAATTGTTTACGTGTCGCCGCGAGCAGCGGCGCGGCCAGCGATTCAGTGAGCTTGATTTCCGTCTTGCAGCTTGGGCAGACGATGGTCGGCTCGGTCATTTTTATTTCTCTCCCGCAGATAAAATAGGCGCGCAGTGTATTGAAAGCCAATGCAATGCGAATATAACCATCAAATTTTCATCATGATAATTTCGACACAAAGCGATCCCTAACCCCGCGCTAACTTGCGCAC
>JANLTU010000106.1:0-3762 GCA_031363085.1 Gammaproteobacteria bacterium | reverse complement strand
CCACCCATCCGCCGTTGGTAAACAAGTCGTCGATCCATTCACGCTCCGGCGGCGTGCAGCCGGAATTTTTCTGATTGCCTTTGAAGTTACGGATGTCGATCTCGCGGTGCACCGTATTCCAGTCGCCGCAGATGATGTAGTCGCGGCCGCCGCGTCGCAGGCGCGTGAGCTCGGTTTTGATTTGCTCCATGAAGCGCAATTTTTCTTCGTGCTTCTCCGAGCTCGCCGAACCCGACGGCAAATAAAACGACGCGACGCTCAACGTGCCAAAATCCGCCTGAATATAGCGTCCCTCGTTGTCGCAGCGCTCGAAGCCCAGCCCGGTCGCAACCTGATCCGGCTTGCGCCGACTGTAAATCGCCACGCCGCTATAGCCTTTTTTCGCCGCATCGAAGTAATGGCAGTGATACCCGGCGGGATAAAACGGATCGGGATCGAGCTGATGCTCCTGCGCTTTGGTTTCCTGAATGCAGATGACGTCGGCGTTTTGCGCGTGCATCCATTCAAAAAAGCCTTTTTTCGCAGCGGAGCGGATGCCGTTCAGGTTGGCGGTGATGATGCGCATATGTGTGGTAGGCGGAAATCTGCCTACCGTAGTCCTCGCTCGGCTTTGTACAATGTCCGCCATTCTAAACAATGCGGCGGCAACACACATGCAAAACTATCAACGCGAATTTCTGGAATTCGCCATCACCCGTGGCGTGCTGCGTTTTGGCGAGTTCACGCTCAAGTCCGGCCGCAAGAGCCCGTATTTTTTTAACGCCGGGTTATTCAACAGCGGCGAGAGCCTGGCGCGGGTTGGGCGCAATTATGCGACGGCGCTGGAACGCTCCGGTATTCAGTACGACATGTTGTTCGGCCCTGCCTACAAAGGCATTCCGTTGGCGGCAGCGGTGAGCATCGCGCTGGCCGATCACCATGGCAAAGATGTGCCCTATGCCTTCAACCGCAAAGAAGCCAAAGACCACGGTGAAGGCGGCATGATTGTCGGCGCGCCGCTTCAGGGCCGGGTGTTGATTATTGACGACGTGATTTCCGCAGGTACCTCGGTGCGTGAATCGGTGCAGATTATCGTAGCCCACGGCGCAACCCTGGCTGGGGTGGCGATAGCTCTGGACCGGCAGGAGCGCGGCACGGGCAGCCAATCCGCCATTCAGGAAGTGCAAGCGTCGCTGCACGTGCCGGTGGTTAATATTGTCAACCTTGACGCGCTGATTGAATATTTGTCAGAGCAACCGGCGTTGGCGGCGAGCGTCGCGGCGATCAAGGCATACCGCGCGCAATACGGTGCCGGAGTATAAAATCGCGTCTTTTATTGATCCAGATCAAGGCGGGTTTGCCGCGCAAGCGAATAATGATCTCGTTGTCCTTTCATGGCACACGAACGAGGAGGTCGTTATGAGCGGTATCACGATGGCGGTCATATTTTTTACTGTTTTATTTGCGGTGTTTTTCACGGCGATGCTCAACGAGTCGAGCCAAACCTGAGGCTGGAACCGGCGACCGGCGGATGGCGTGCCCCCGCGCACATCCGCCCGTCTCCGTCTTTCCTGCGTATGTCACGTAATAACCGCCGTTCTTTCAGCTCCAAATCAACTTCACGCCCACCCACAAAGTCACCGCCCCGTACGCGCGTTTGATCCACGTGTTGTCTTGCGTTTGTAATTCAGCTTGAGTCGGCGTACCCGCCAGAGATAGGGCGGAACCCAATTCTTCGCTATCATCCGCAGGCATCCACAACGAGCGTCCCACCGCATGCCCCTTTCCTGGAACGAAATCCGCAACCGTGCTTTGGAATTCTCGCGCCGCTGGGAAGGCGAAGCCTCCGAGCGCGCCGAGGCGCAAAGTTTTTGGAATGAGTTTTTCGCCATCTTCGGCATCGAACGCAAGCGTGTCGCGATCTTCGAGAAGCAGGTGCAGATGACGCGCGCCGGAGAAAAGCTCAAACACGGCCGTATCGACGCGTTCTGGAAAGGCAAACTGCTCATCGAGCACAAAAGCCGTGGTCAAGACCTGCACCGCGCGTTCGCGCAAGCAGCGGAGTATTTCGACGGCATCGTCGAGCGCGACCTGCCGCGCTATATCCTGGTCTCTGATTTCGCGCGCTTCCGCCTCTACGATCTGGAAGAAAACACCGAAGCAGAATTCCTGCTCGCCGACCTCCACAAGCGCATCAAGCATTTCGCCTTCATAGCGGGTTATCAAACCCAGGTCATCCAGGCGCAGAACCCGGTCAACATCAAAGCCGCCGAGCGCATGGGGCGGCTGCACGACCAGCTCAAAGCGAGCGGATTCACCGGCCATGCGCTCGAAGTGTTGCTGGTGCGCCTGCTGTTCGCGCTGTTCGCCGAAGACACCGGCATCTTCCAGCCCGCCGGAAGCTTCCGCACTTGGCTTGAGGAGCGCACCGCGCCCGACGGCTCCGATCTCGGCGCGCAGCTCGCCAAGTTTTTTCAGGTGCTCAACACTCCCGCCGCCAAACGTTCGTCCAATCTCGACGAACAACTCGCCGCGTTTCCGTATGTGAACGGCAAACTGTTCGAGGAAGTGCTGCTCATTGCCGACTTCGACTCCGCGATGCGCTGCTCGACTGCTGCGCACTGGATTGGGCCGCGATTTCACCGGCGATTTTCGGCGCGCTGTTCCAATCCATCATGGACGACACCGCGCGGCGCAACCTCGGCGCGCATTACACCAGCGAGGAAAACATCCTCAAGCTCATCGGCCCCTTGTTCATGGACGAACTGCGCGCCGAATTCCAGCGCGTGCGCAACCACAAGAACAAACTGTTCGAGTTTCACAAAAAACTGCGTACCTTGACTTTTTTGACCCTGCCTGCGGCTGCGGCAACTTCCTCGTCATCGCCTATCGCGAACTGCGACTGTTGGAGCTGGACATGCTGCGTGCGGTGCACACTGGCCCCGGCTCGCGCTTTCTCGACATCCACCAGGAATTGCAGCTCGACGTCGACCAGTTCTACGGCATCGAAATCGAAGAATTCCCCGCGCAAATCGCGCAGGTCGCGCTGTGGCTGATGGACCACCAGATGAACGTGCGCGTGTCGGAAGAATTCGGCATGTACTTCGCGCGCATCCCGCTTACCAGCACGCCGCATATTCATCATGCGAATGCACTGACGCTGGAATGGAACGAGGTGTTACCTGCGCAGCGCGCAAGCTACGTGCTCGGGAATCCGCCGTTTGTGGGCAAAAAAGAGCAAAACACGCGGCAAAAGGCGGATGTTGCTCCACTGTTCGCCCCCATCAAAGGTTCGGGCGTGTTGGACTACGTGGCAGCTTGGTATATCACGGCGGCCCAGTACATTAGGAATTCTGGCATCCATTGCGCCTTCGTTTCCACCAACAGCATCACCCAAGGCGAGCAAGTCGGTGTGCTGTGGAGCTGGCTGCTCGCGCAAGGCGTTCACATCCACTTCGCCCATCGTACTTTTCGTTGGACCAACGAGGCGCGCGGCGTGGTGGCAGTACACTGCGTCATTATCGGTTTCGGCGCATTCGACACGAACAAGAAAACGATTTACGAGTACGAGGACATTCGCGGCGAGCCGCATGCCGTTAGTGTTGCGAATATCAACCCCTATTTGGTTGACGCGAGGGATGTGTTGCTTGAAAAGCGGAGCGCGCCCAATGTCAGTAAGTTAAGCGCTAACTATTTGAAGCTGTTAAAATATCAAGCATGGCACCCACATTCAAAAACCGCATTGAAAGGAGCTCAACATGGAACTGACGAAGGTTATTTAAA
>JANLTU010000094.1:0-7059 GCA_031363085.1 Gammaproteobacteria bacterium | reverse complement strand
GTGCGCACCGTCTGGCCGATTTTATAAAATGTCAACTTGCGGATCATGGCCGGGCCGATCACCAAACTGATCGCGAGCGCCGTCAACACGCCCAGGATCGCGCGCAAGGTGAGGTACTGGAACACATTGAAGACGCTGAAGGTCGGTACCAGCCATTGGGTCAGGTGATAAAGCATCGCTATGCCCCTTCTGTTAACGCGCTGACTACGCGTTCCATGCGTGCACTGCGTGAGCCCTTGACCAGCAAGGTGGTGCCCAACGCCAGCAACGGGATTAAATACGCCATCAATTCCTCCTGGTTGGTAAAATGTCGATGTTCGCGACCAAAGGCGTCGGCGGCATGCGCGCTGAGCGTGCCGACCGTGTACAACGCGTCGATCCCGGCGGCCGCTGCCGCCGCGCCGATATTGCGATGCAAGGCCACGGTGTCGTCGCCCAATTCGGCCAGATCGCCCAGCACCAACACGCGTCGTCCGCGACCGGCGGCGAGCACTTCGAGCGCCGCCTGCACCGATGCCGGATTGGCGTTGTAGGTGTCGTCGATGACGCGGGCGTCGTTGCGTCCGGCCTTGATCTGCAAGCGCCCCGGCGCCGCGCACGCCGACTCCAGCCCCAGCACCACATCGCGTAGCTTGACATTAACCGCCAGCGCGGCGGCGGTTGCCGCCAGCGCATTCAATACATTGTGCTGCCCTGGCAGATGCAAGGTCGCATGCACGCTGCCGGCCGGGGTATGCACATGCAGACGGCTGCCGACGGCGCCGCCTTCCCAATGGGCGCGCACCTCGGCGTCTGCGCTGAGCCCGAAGCGCACGCAGCGGTGTGCGGCGGCGCGCTGCTCCCAAAGCGCGGCATAGGCATCGTCGGCATTGATCACTGCGACACCGGTTGCGGCGAGGCCGGAAAATATTTCGCCTTTGGCGCGCGCCACACCTTCGACGCTACCGAAGCCTTCCAAGTGCGCTGGGCCGGCGTTGTTGATCAGCGCGACATCCGGTTGCGTGAGGCGTGTCAGATACTCGATCTCGCCCGGATGATTGGCACCCATTTCGATGACGGCGTAGCGATGACTGCGGCGCAGCCGCAACAAGGTCAGCGGCAGACCGATGTCGTTGTTCAAATTGCCCTGCGTTGCGAGCGTCGCGCCGCAGCCTTCGAGAATCGCCGCTAGTAATTCCTTCACGGTGGTTTTGCCGTTGCTGCCGGTCAGTCCGACGACCGGACAGGTGTAGTGCGTGCGCCACCACGCTGCCAGCCGGCCCAGCGCCAGACGTGCGTCGGCGACCACCAACTGCGGCAGCGGATCGTCTATTTTGCGCTCTACCAGCGCCGCCGCCGCACCCTGCGCGCGGGCCACGGCTAAAAAGTCATGACCGTCGACACGCGTGCCGGGCAACGCGATAAATAATTCATCCGCCAGCAGCTTGCGTGAATCCATCGATGCGCCGGTAAAGCGGCGATCCGCGCCGTGCAACACACCGCCCACGGCGTGTGCGGCGTCCGACAATAACGCGGCATCCAAGTTTGCGTCTGCGGGTGTACTCATCCGCCGACACCCGGATTTAATAATGTCAAAACATGGACGCCATCATTGAACGCAAACTGCTGCGTGCCGATAATTTGGTAGGTCTCGTGGCCTTTGCCCGCCACCAACAGCACATCTTCGGCGGCGCAGGCGCGCAACGCCTCGGTAATTGCCGTTGCGCGATCATGCGTCACACACACTTGCTGCGGCGCCAGCATGCCGGCAAGAATATCGCGCGTGATCGCCGCCGGATCTTCACCGCGCGGATTGTCGTTGGTAAGCACCACGACGTCGGCGCCGGCTTCCGCGATCCGTCCCATCAGCGGGCGTTTGCCGCGATCCCGGTCGCCGCCGCAGCCAAACACACAGCGCAGCTTGCCGCGACAGTGTTCGCGCAGCGCCTGCAACACGTGTTGCAGCGCGTCCGGCGTGTGTGCGTAGTCGACCACGACCAACGGCTGTCCGCCGCCGCCATAACGTTCCATGCGGCCCGGCACCGTCGTCAATTTTTGTACGCGCGTGCGTGCATGCTCAAACGGCATGCCGGTAACCAGCAACGCGCCCAACACCGCGAGCAAATTGCTGGCGTTGAAACGGCCCAACAGACTGCTGCTGATGTCACCGCTGCCCCAAGGTGAGTCGACCTGCAAAAACAAACCGTCGGGCCGCAATTCGACGCGCTGGGCGTACAAAGTTGGGCGCGGCGCGTGCAACTCACCGGCCAGACCATAGCTCACGATGTTGACTTTTTCTGGAACATGCCCGAGCAACCAGCGCCCGAAAGCGTCGTCGGCATTGATCACCGCGTGCTGCAAGCCCGGCATGAAAAACAAACGCGCCTTGGCCTGACCGTAGGCATCCATGTCGGGATGGTAGTCGAGATGGTCGCGGCTGAGATTGGTAAATACCGCACAATTGAATAGCACGCCATTGACGCGCCCCTGATCCAATCCGTGCGACGACACTTCCATCGCCACCGCCGTTGCGCCCTGCTCACGCAGGTGCGCCAGCAACGCCTGCAAGGTCACTGCATCGGGCGTGGTGTGACGCGTTGGTTCCAGCGCATCGACCAAGCCGTTGCCGAGTGTGCCGATGACGCCGCAAGGCGCGTCGACTTGCAAGGTGCGCGCGATGAATTGGCTGCACGAGGTTTTGCCGTTGGTGCCGGTGACGCCGTAAACGCGCAAAGCCTGCGACGGCTCGCCGTAAAAACGCGCTGCGATCACGCCGAGCTGCGCACGCAGATTTTCCACCGCAATCAACGGCACGCTGTGGCGCATGCCGTGGGCAAGCTTGGCGGCGTCGAGGCTCGCCATGCCGGGCGGCTTGTCCCACACGACCGCCGCTGCACCGGCCGTCAACGCCTGCGTGATAAAGTCATGACCCTGCGCCTGCGCTCCACTCAGCGCGCAAAATAAATCTCCGGCGCGCACGTCGCGACTGTCGGTGCTGAGGCGTTGAATCGGGCCATCCACGTTGCCACGCAGCTCGGCAATGCCGGCCAACAGCGTGCTGAGCAAAACGCCGGAGGGTACGGAGTGCGCGGCCATCATCGCCCCCTCTCCAACAGCACCAACTGCGCAGGTGAGGCGTAGCTACCGTCCGGCGCGATGTTCAATAAACGCAGCGCGTCGGACATCACCTTACCAAACACCGGTGCCGCGACTTGACCACCATAGTAAGCGTCGCCCTGCGGTTCATCGATCATCACCACCATCGCCAGACGCGGATTGCTGACCGGCGCGAAACCGGCGAACACGGCCAAATAGTCATGCTCGGCGTAACCCCCGTCGCGACTTTTTTTCACGGTGCCGGTTTTACCGGCGACGCGATAGCCGGCAACGCGCCCTTCGGTGCCGGTGCCGCCTTCCTGCGAAACGGTTTCCAGCATGCGTCGCAACTGCTCCGTCAACTCGGGACGAAACACTTCAACCCCGGTATCGACAATTGGCGCGCGCTCATCGACACGCTTGAACACCACCGGCCGCAGACGCCCCGCGTCGGCCAGCGCTGCATAGGCACGCGCCAATTGCAAGGCCGTTACCGAAACGCCATAACCATAGGCGGCAGTCACGCGTTCCACGTCATGCCACTGCCGGAAATCTTTCAACACGCCGCCGACTTCACCGGGAAAATCCAGCGAAGCCCGGGCACCGAAACCGGCGCGCGTGAACGCATTCCAAACCTGCTCCGCCGGCATTTCCAACGCCATTTTGCTCACCCCGACATTGCTGGATTTTTGCAACACGGTGGTGACGTCAATACGTCCGTAATTGTGCACGTCGTGCACCGTGGCGTTACCCACCTTGAAGAAACCGGGCGCAGTGTCGATCATCGTGGTGGGCCGGAATTTACCGCTTTCCAGTGCAGCGGCAACCGTGAAGGGTTTGAGGGTAGAGCCGGGCTCAAACACATCGGTCGCCACGCGATTGCGGGTGTGGTCGCCGTGCAATTCGTCGCGATTGTTGGGATTGAAGGCTGGCTGATTCACCATCGCCAGCACTTCACCGGTCTGCACATCGAGCACCACAGCAGAGCCGGCGTGCGCACCATGACGCTGCACCGCCGCTTTCAGCTCACGGTAGGCGAGATATTGCAACCGCCGGTCGATCGACAAGATAACGTCACGACCCGGCTCCGGCTCACGTAAACTTTCGACTTCCTCCACCACGTGGCCGAATGGATCGCGGATGATTTTGCGCTTGCCGGGCGTACCGTGCAGCGTGTCTTCATATGCAAGCTCCAGACCTTCCTGGCCTTTGTCGTCAATATCGGTAAAGCCGAGCGCGTGCGCGGTGACTTCACCCGCCGGATAATAGCGCCGGTATTCGCGCTGCAAAGCCAGACCGGGAATTTTCAAGGCCAGCACCGCCTGCGCCGACTCGGGGCTGATCTGGCGTTTGATAAAAGTGAATTCGCCGTTGGCATGCGCGTAGATGCTGTTGTTGATGACGTCCGGCGCGGTTTCCAGCAGCCGCGACAAGTCGCGAAATTGCGCGGGTGTCGCGGAAAACTCCTGCGGATTGACCCACACCGAATCCACCGGCGTGCTGGCGGCCAGCGGCTCGCCGTGGCGGTCCAGAATCATGCCGCGATGCGCGGCCACCGGCAGCACGCGTGCGTAGCGCGCCTCGCCCTGCCCGCGTAAAAAGTCTTGATTGAGCACCTGCAATTGCAGCGCGCGTGCGAACAGTGCAAGCGCACCCAGCACCAGCACGGCGACCAGAAATATCCGGCGCAACAAGTAAGGGTGGCCGGTCAGTTTCATCGTCCGACGATCACCACGCTGTCTTGCGGCGGAATATTCATTGCCAGCTTGCCGTGTGCGATGCTTTCAATGCGCGCCTGTGTCGCCAGCGTGCTTTGCTCCAACTGCAAGCGGCCCCAGTCGACATTCATGCGATCACGTTCGGCTTCAAGGCGTTGCACATCGACGAACAATTGCCGCGTTTGATGCTTGCTATACACCACACCCACGGCGGACAGCACCACGGCGACGCTTAAAACACTGGCAAAAACCACGCGCGCGCTCAACCTGGAAACCTCAATTGGACGGCATGCGTCGCCGCATTCACGCAAGTGGTGAAGCCGGTTTGAACGACATGTTTCAATTTCATCTTCATCATAAATACTCTCGTGCCTCGAACGTCATGCCAGTTTCTCCGCCACGCGCATCACCGCGCTGCGTGCGCGCGGATTGGCGCTGACTTCCGCGTCACCCGGATAGCTCGGCTTGCCGATCAGCCGCACGCGTGGACGCATCTGATCGGCGGTCACCGGCAGGCCGCGCGGAAAATTGTCACCCAGCGCCTGTTCACGAAAAAATTGTTTGACGATGCGGTCTTCAAGCGAATGAAAACTGATCACCACCAAACGCCCGCCGGCCGCAAGCACTTCGAGCGCCTGCGCCAACGCCATGCTTAAATCGTCAAGCTCGCGGTTGATGAAAATACGCAGCGCCTGAAAACTGCGTGTGGCGGGGTGTTTACCCGGTTCACGGCGCGGCACGGCGGCGGAAATTATTGCGGCAAGTTGCAGCGTGGTCTGAATCGGCGTGGTCATGCGCGCCTCGATAATCGAGCGCGCGATGCGGCGGGCGAAACGCTCTTCGCCAAATTCCTTGATTACATCGGCAATCTCACGTTCCTGCGCGCGCGCCAGCCACTGCGCGACACTCATGCCCGAATCGGGATCCATGCGCATATCCAACGGTCCGTCGTTTTGAAAACTAAATCCGCGCCGCGCGTCTTCCAGTTGCGGCGAGGACACGCCTAAATCCAGCAATACGCCGCGCACCTGTCCTGACCAGGCACGTTGCGCAACAAATTCCCGTAGGCGCGCGAACGAACCGCGCTCAACGGCAAAACGCGCATCGGCGGCAAAGCGTTGTTGCGCCGTGCGCACCGCATCCGGATCTTTATCAATTGACAACAACCGCCCCTGTGGGCCGAGCTGTCGCAGCATTGCTTCCGTATGTCCACCTCGCCCAAAGGTACCGTCCACGTAGATTCCGTCCGAATCGATATGGAGGGCCTCGATCACCTCGTCCAACAACACCGGACGATGTGTGAATTCGTGCGCTGTGCCGCTCAAAATTTAAGTGCTTTCAGCTCGGCGGACAGTTGCGTCTTGTCCAGCCGCGCCGCATTGTCACGCCATACTTGCCGCTGCTCGGTCCAGGTGCGTTCATTCCAGATTTCAAAACGCTCGCCCTGACCGATCAGCATGGAATCTTTTTCCAACTGCAAAAGTTCGCGCAACAGCGGCGGCACCAGTAAACGGCCGTGGCTGTCCATCTCCACATCGGTGGCATGGCCCATCATCAAACGGCGGATCGACTGCGCCGTTTCATCCAGCGGCGACAAGTCGCTAAGCCGCTTCTCGACAATTTCCCATTCGGGCAGCGGGTAAAGAAACAGGCACGGATCCTGGTACATGGTCAGCACTAACTGGCCATTGCATTGATCCAACAGACGCTGCCGGTACTTGGCCGGTATGGCCATGCGACCTTTCGCGTCGAGACTGATAGCGCTTGCTCCGCGAAACACGATTGCCTCGGTGCATTTGACGATTGCATTGACCCATTCCTGCCCACTTTCTCCCACTTCAATACACTATAGGTGTCGTTTCGATCCACTGTCAAGGAATCAGCGCGTGAAAAATACCGCTATACTTATAGTCCCTACAGGGACTTGCAGCGTTTTAGACTAGAAATTTATAAGGAGATAAAAAGATAAGGTGAAGTCGGCCGATAAGCCGGGTTCTGTCGTGGACAGTCATTCATCTGGGATGCACGTCGCCGTGCACCTCGAGCGACCTACCCGGAAGCAATGCGGGCCGCACTTGCGCTTCCCTATTTGGTCTTGCTCCCAGTGGGGTTTACCCTGCCAACGTTGTTGCCAACGTCGCGGTGCGCTCTTACCGCACCATTTCACCCTTACCGGCGCCGCTTGCGCAGCACGTAGGCGGTATATTTTCTGTGGCACTTTCCGTAGGCTCACGCCTCCCAGGCGTTACCTGGCACTGCGCCCTGT
>JANLTU010000078.1:0-8253 GCA_031363085.1 Gammaproteobacteria bacterium | reverse complement strand
CCTTCCTTGAGTTTAGCTTCCGCTGCGGCGCGCAGTTAGGCCGCCGGAAGAGTTTTATGTTTTGAAGTTTTGGGGCGCCGATGCTTGAGCCTCCCCAGGGCCGTTGGTGATTCTAGGCGTGGGCCGGCAGAGTGTCTAGGCTGGGAGTCTTCCTGTTTGAGCTCATTTGTTGGTCTCCGCCTTAATGGCTCTGAATGGGATTTTAAATGGGTGTTTGAGAATGTTTAGGCTCTCCAGTTTTTCGCGCGCCGCAGCGTCGATGGCTAGGTATTTTATTTCTGCTTCAATGTATCCAACGAGGTTGCCGCCGAGGAGTGCGTAGAGCGTCACGATGTTCTTATCGGGCATCGTAATCTGATCGATGACTTTCTGCGTAAAATGCTCTTCGACGCTTTGGTAGCGCATGAAATATTTCAAGGCATGGTTGTAGGCGTCGCCGGAACAAAAATCGTCGGCGCGCACGCTGAGAATGAAGAGCGCGAGATTCCATTCCTTGTCGGTGAGTTGGAGTTTTGGCATGACCTCCTCTGAGATTTTCCTGTCTTTCTGGGCCTCGCAGGTGCGTATGCGATCATCAAGGCGATCAAGCGCCTCAACGGCCTGGTGGTAAGCGATTTTGCGGACGTCGCCGCCGGGGGCTTGCGCGCTGACGGCGGGGCTGACCAGCATCAGCAGGGCGAGAATTGATTTTTTCATGGGTGTGCTCCTGCTTTTATTGGCAGCCGTAGTGGACCGCGACCCAGAACTGGTTTTCTTTGCCGCTCGTTTTTAGTGCCTCCACCGCAGCATCGCGCATGATGGACGCGCGCACGGTATCTTTGACCCCACTCATGGCATCCGCCCAAGCGGCCCAATCGGATTGCGCAATGTTGCGGGCCATCTCGAACGGCGTGAGCCCTCCTCCGCTGAATATTTCAATGATTTGCGATGAGGCTACCAAGCCTGCGAGTACGTTACCGAGCTTTTGTTTGGCGACGATGGCACGAATCGCGCGCTCGCCGTCGGCACTGAAGGTGAGACTTTTAATTTCTGGGCATGACATTCTAATTCTCCTTGTGAATAAATAGCGCTTTGCGTTAACAACTGACGCGGTATCGTTCCGTAATTTTTTCGCGGGCATTGTGAGTGTATCGAAAACAGCTATCGGCCTCCACCCGGCGTTGACATCCATCGCTCTTGCGACTCGCCGCGATGATCGCAGGCAAACCCACTAACACGAGACTGCCGAGAATGCCTAGACGGTGGGTTACTGCTTTTAAACAATACCTGACCCCACTGTAAAACAATGGCGGCTGTGGCACCTCCTACGTGCGCCCGCAAATCCACCACAACATACGACTGTTGTGAATACGACGAGATTGTTACAATCGCTGCGCGGTGGGAAAAGTTGCAGATAAATTTTCGACTTTCGTGGGGGAAGCGACGATGAACAAGGCAATAAAATTGTTTCTTGTGGTGGCGGCGGTTGCCGTCTCGGCATGTTCTGGTGGAGGTTCTACTCCACACGCTGATGCTGTCGGCGCCGATACTGCCGCGCCGACGCTGATCTCGACAGTGCCCGGCAGCGGCGCAACCGGAGTTGCCGCCGACACGGTCATTTCAGCGCAATTTTCCGAAGCGATGGACACCTCACTCGACGCCAGCATGTTCACCTTGGCCACCGCCCCTGCTGGCGTGGCGGTCAGCGGCACGCTCACGGTTTCCGGCGACACTGTTACCTTCACACCCAACGCCAAGCTCACCGCCGGCAGCCAATACACGGCGACCCTCACCACCGGCGCAAAAGACGTGGCCGGCAACGCGCTGGCTGCCAACCAAACCTGGAGCTTTACTGTTGCCACGACCACCCCATCGACCGACACCATCGCACCCACCGTGTCATCCACTTCGCCCAGCAATGACGACCTGTTAGTTGCACCCAATACGCTTGTATCAGTTAAGTTCTCCGAGCCAATGCGCATTGCAAGCATCTCAGATAAAACTTTCACCCTCGTCCCAACCTCCGGTGGCAAAGCAGTTTCCGGCGTGGTTGTGCTTGCCGGGGATATGGCGACATTCACGCCAAGCGATCCACTCATTGCGAACACCAAATACACCGCGACCGTCACCACCGGCGCGCAAGATTTAGCAGGCAATGCGCTGGCCGCCAACAAGATCTGGAGCTTTACTGTTGCCACGACCATCCCATCGACCGACGCCACCGCACCCACTGTGTCATCCACTTCGCCCAACAATGGTGACCAATTAGTTGCTCTCAACACGCTTGTGTCAGTTAAGTTCTCCGAGCCGATGCGCATTGCGAGCATCTCAGATAAAACTTTCACCCTCGTCCCAACCTCCGGTGGCAAAGCAGTTTCCGGCGTGGTTGTGCTTGCCGGGGATATGGCGACATTTACGCCAAGCGCTCCGCTCACCGCCAGTACCGATTACACTGCAACCGTCACCACCGGGGCGCAAGACCTCGCCGGCAACGCGCTAGCAGCCAACAAGACATGGCGCTTCACCACGGGAACAAGCGTAGGCAGCACCGCGTCCTACCAGTTTTACCGGGGCGAAAAATCTTTGTATGCGGTGAATCCTGCTACACCCGAAAACCCGCTAACAATAGAGGGCGCGGCCGACGTGGTGGCCAACTCGGTGCGTGTGTTTCTCACGAAAACATACACGGCGGCGACACAGACGGTCAGCAATGCGCGCCCCTATGCCATGGTGTACGTAAAGACCGACGGTAAGCTGTACAAGGTGAGCGGCTTAATCAACCGCGACCTACCCACGCCGACGCAATTGTCCAATGAAAGTGCTGCGGACAAAATTTGCGATGTTGATATTTATGGAAGAAATGACGTCGACTTGGCGAATCCAGACAACTCCAGCTATGTTTACCGAACACCCGGACCGAACGCGATCTGCGGCAACAACGACGATGTTTTCAAGCTGGTGCGGCTGGACATGGGCGCAAACAATGCGCCGGTGATCGCCAAGGCACCGGTCATCGCACTGCGCAACTGGGCAACCGGTGCGCTGTCCGGCTGGCTGGTTAACGATGCGGGTGCCTTGAAGACCTGCGATGAAAATTTTAAAAACTGCAGCGCAAGTTTGCATTCGATTACCAGCACCGTGAAGGCACGCGCATCGGTGGGGGGAACCAACCGCTATTTGCTGGAAATCGACAACGCGCTGTATATGTATGACGGCGACGCCCAAACCTTGTCCACGTCACCCATCTTCAGCGACAGCGGCCTCAATATTTGGCAGACACGCAGCGATGCCACTAACTTCTACTTCGTTAACAACGGCACCAGCAAGGCGATTTATTCTGCACCTATCGATGGCAGTGCCACTGCGACACTGATGATTACGGCGGAAACGGAAGATATCCACGCCATGTTTGTTAGCGGCGGCAAGATTGTCTATGCAACGCTAAGTGCGATCAAAACCAAAACCGTTGCTGACCCGGTCAAACCCACTGCGACGAAGACCCTCATCTCCGGTTCAGTCATATTAAACTGGTTAAGCGGCAACCACATTTATTACACGACGAATTCTACTTCTGCCATACCCACGGCCGGAATGATTGACGTCGACGGGGCCAATCAATCCGAAACGGCGGCGGCGGCGTGGTCGGGCTTGGTCTTCGCAAACTCGTTCAGGCTTGACACTTATGACACGTTTGACACGATTTTACGTACCGAGGGTTATGTCTCGCTTGGGGCGGGTGGTACGGGTTTTGGCGGCGGCGCACTACACGCTTTAAATATGGCAAACCCAGCACAGCATATCAACCTCGGCACGGTGCCAACCGACATTCTCTCCCTGGATTGTTTTTCCGGCGGATGGGCGCAAAGTCCAAATGTCTTATGTCAGTCGGAAGACGTGAACTCACTATCCGATATTATTTTCGTGAACACGGAAGCCTCCAATTCATTGGCACGGGTGACCAGCACTCCTGCAGTGAGTGAAGATACGTCGTTCTACTATTTAGTTGATACCGGGCGCCTGAGACCGCGTATTTTTAGTGTCGGGATGTAGGCGGCATTGGACGCATCCGTTGCGCGTCGTAACCCGCCTTGCATGCTATTTTTCCAGCTTCTTCTCCAAGCGCTGCACCGACACCGGCAGCAGCGCTTTTAATTCCTGTGCGAACAACGACACGCGCAGCTCTTCCAGTAGCCAGCGGAACTCCTGCAAGTCGGCACTCACTTCCTGCTTACGTTGCGCCAGTTGTAGACTATTTTCATAACGGCGGCGCAGTTGCGCGATTTGCTCGCGGTGCAGGGCTTCGCGTGCGGCGCCGTGTGCGGCTTTTTCCAGGCGCACGCGTGCCGCCTTGAGATAGCGCGGATAGTGCTCCAACCAGCGACGGGGGGTGCGGGTGATAAATCCGGCGGCGAATAACTCTCCGACCTGCTCTTGCACATCGCGCACGGCGTCGAGCAGGTGCGGATATTTGGCGGCGCGCATGACAGCCTGCAACGCATGATGTTCGCCGGCGATACGTTGCAGCAGCGCGCACAGCGCATTGACTTCATCGCCCAGCGTGCCCTTCCCTGTTTCCAGCATGCGATCAAATTCTGCTGCCGTGTGCGGCAGCGCGGATTCGCCGACAAAGGCGGCATCGACGCCCGCTTCAATCAGATGTTCGCGCAAGTCGTCAGCACTGATCACGGCGGCAAGCTGCGTGCATAGCGTTTTGATATCCGGCAAGCTTTTGCGCAGGTATTTCAACTGCTGCGCAAGGTGCAGCATGAACAAACGCCGCACGCCGCAACGGTGTTGCTGCTGCGCTTCCAATCGCGAGTCGAACAAACGCAGCGCAACCTGATTGCCGTGATCAAGCACGGCGGGATAGCGTTTCACGCGCACCTGCTGCTGCACCACTTCGATCATCTCGGGCAGCGCAGCAAAATCCCAGGTGCTGATATTGTCGCGTTCGAACGGCGACGCCGCCTCCGGCGTGCTGGACAGCGGCACATTGCTCGCCTGCCCGCGCAGTTGTTGCAGATCGCGCGCACGGGCGATCACGGTGCTGGCCGCATCGATCACGTGCAGGTTCATGCGCAGGTGCGCGGGCAAGCGGGCTTCGTCCCACGCGTCGCGTGGAATTTCCACGCCGGTCATGCGCTGCAACTGCGTGGCAATCGCCGCGTGCAATGAACCCTTGGCGTCATGCAGCGTCGGCAACAACGCGTCAACGAAGGTTGGCACCGGCACAAAATTGCGGCGCAGATTTTTCGGCAGGGTGCGGATCAGCTCAATCACTTTTTCGCGCAACAAGCCCGGCACCAGCCATTCAAGCTTTTGCGCATCAAGCTGTTTGAGCAGTACCTGCGGCACACGCAACGTCACGCCGTCGTCGGTTTGCCCGGGTTCGTGTTGATAGGTCAAGGTCAGGCGCGTGCCGTCGACATCCAGAGTGGCGGGAAACTGCTCCGCCGTCACGCCGTCGGCTGCATGCCGCATCAACGCTTCTTTGGTTAAAAACAAAAACTCCGGCTGCGATTGCTGTTGTTCGCGCAACCAGGACTCAAAGCGCCGCGCCGCGTGAATCTCGGCCGGGATGCGCGCGTCGTAAAACTGAAACAAGGTCTGCTCGTCGACCAGAATATCCGGGCGGCGTGACTTGTGCTCAAGCTCCGCCACTTCGTCCATCAAGCCGCGATTGTGATGAAAAAACTTGGCGCGCGTTTCATAAGTACCCAGCACCAGCGCGTGGCGGATAAACATGTTGCGCGCATCCACGGCATCGATGCGACCGTAGTTCACCTTGCGCTTGGCGACAATCGGCAACCCGTAGAGCGTCACGCTTTCATACACCGCTGCCTCGCCGCGCTCTTTTTCCCAATGCGGTTCGAAGTGGCTGCTTTTGGTCAGATGCTTGGCTGCCTGCTCGATCCACTCCGGCTCGATTGCGGCGATAAAGTGCGCGTAGACTTTGCTGGTCTCGACCAATTGCGCAGCCATCACCCACTTTGCCTTGGTCTTGAACAATGCCGAACCGGGGAAGATATGAAATTTGTTACTGCGCGCACCCAGATATTCGCGCTCCTCGCCGCGCAAGCCGATGTTGCTCAGCAACCCGGTGAGCAGCGCCTGATGCAAATCGTAATACTGCGCGTCGGCGAGGTTCTCACGCAGTTCCAGTTCGTGACATAAAGTGACGAGCTGCGAATGCACGTCACGCCATTCGAGCAGACGTGTGTACGACAAGTAGCGCTGGCGACACAACTGGCGCAGCTTGTGGCGCGACAGATGTTTGTGTTGCTCCGCGAAGAAGCTCCACAGCTTGAGCAGCGCCATAAAGTCGGAGCGCTCGTCCTGAAACACACGATGCGACTCGTCCGCCTGTTGCTGTTTTTCCATGGGCCGCTCGCGCGGGTCTTGCACGCTCAGGCCGCTGACGATGATCGTCATCTCGCGCAGGCAGCCCCATTGGCCCGCCGCAATCAACATGCGCGCCAGACGCGGATCGACCGGCAGGCGGGCCAGTTGTTTCCCGGTGGGAGTCAGTTCCCCGGTGGCGTCCAGCGCATGCAATTCTTCAAGCAGACGAATGCCGTCGCGCACCAACCGCGCATCGGGCGGATCGATGAACGGAAACGCTTCCACGTCACCCAACCGCAGCGCTTTCATCTGCAAAATCACATTGGCCAGATTGGTGCGCAGGATTTCCGGGTCGGTGAAACGCGGTCGATTGTTGTAGTCGTCTTCCGCATACAACCGAATGCAAATACCCGGCCCCACACGCCCGCAGCGGCCTTTGCGCTGGTCGGCGCTGGCTTGCGAAATCGGCTCCACCGGCAGGCGTTGAATCTTGGTGCGGTGGCTGTAGCGGCTGATGCGCGCCACGCCGGTGTCGACCACATAACGAATGCCCGGCACCGTCAGCGACGTTTCGGCCACGTTGGTGGCGAGCACAATGCGCCGCCCCGCATGCGGCGCGAACACGCGCAGTTGTTCGGCCACGCTCAAGCGCGAATACAGCGGCAGAATTTCGGTGTGCGGCGGATGATGTTTGCGCAAGGCTTCGGCGGTTTCGCGGATCTCGCGTTCGCCGCTGAAGAACACCAGAATATCGCCGCCGCCCTCGCGCACCGCTTCATCCACGGCGCCAACGATGGCCTGTATTTCGTCCTCCCCTTCGCCCTCCTCGCTGCTTTCCACGCGCGGCCGGTAGCGGGTCTCGACTGGGTACAGGCGGCCCGACACTTCGATCACCGGCGCGTTGTTGAAGTGGCGCGCGAAGCGCTGCGGGTCGATGGTTGCCGAGGTCACGATCAGCTTGAGGTCGGGACGCTTGGGCAACACATCACGCAAATAACCCAGCAAGAAATCGATATTCAGGCTGCGCTCGTGCGCCTCGTCGATGATCAGCGTGTCGTACTGATTCAGAAACCGGTCGGCCTGCATCTCCGCCAGCAGAATGCCGTCGGTCATGACTTTGATATAACTGTCCGGCCCGCTGTGGTCGGTGAAGCGCACCTTGAAGCCGACCGCGCGCCCCGCCTCGCTGCCCAACTCCTGCGCAATGCGCGTCGCCACCGTGCGCGCCGCGATCCGCCGTGGCTGCGTGTGGCCGATCAAGCCGGCCACCCCGCGTCCCAGGTCAAGACAAATTTTCGGCAACTGTGTGGTCTTGCCCGAGCCGGTCTCACCGCAAATCACCACGACTTGATGCTGCGCAATCGCCGCTGCGATTTCCACGCGCCGCTGATTGATCGGCAAATCAGCGGCGAATTCCGGCGTGGGCGCATTTACCCTGCGCCGTTCATGCTGCGCCACCGAGTTGCGAATATGTGTCTCGACCTGCGCCAACTCCGCAGTTACATCTTGTCCACGCTTTGCACGCTGTTCAAGTTCGCGCAGTCGCCGCTGCCCGCGATAGCGATCTTTCAGCATGCAGGTCGGTAACAATTGATGCAGTAACGCAGTGTGTACGGCCACGGAATGATTCAACCTGGTGCAGTGAGTTGCGCGCTTTGGAACTTATTTCCAGACCAACAACCGCGAAATTTTTTTACTG
This sequence comes from Gammaproteobacteria bacterium, assembly GCA_031363085.1. Taxonomy (GTDB): domain Bacteria; phylum Pseudomonadota; class Gammaproteobacteria; order SG8-11; family SG8-11; genus UBA6921. Next base: position 233 of record JANLTU010000078.1, on the reverse strand, counting down.
GAGTGTGGTCGTGCTGGCCGCTTTGCTTCCTATTCTGGCGGGTTGGAAGCCCGCGCTCCCACCGCACCCCTGATCGCTTTCAGTCGAGCATATTACATTTTGGGCGGTTGCCGAATCACGCCCTCTTCCAATAGCAACACCCGATCCATCTTCGCCGCCAAGCTATGGTCGTGGGTCACGACAATAAATGCGGTGTTGAATTCACGGTGCAGTTCCAGCATCAGTTGGTAGAC
>JANLTU010000065.1:0-7533 GCA_031363085.1 Gammaproteobacteria bacterium | reverse complement strand
TTCGGTGTCCCGGCGACACAACTGAAAGTGGCCAGCTTCGGTGCTCACGTGCCGGTTGGCGATCCACACCGCTGGGACGAAAATCGGCGTGTGGAGTTGTTGTACGCCGACGACTACCTGTTAAGCGCGCGCTAGTCGTTGCGAAATCTGACTTGGCTGTCGCATCGGCAGCCAAGTTTTGGTCGTTAAACTTTACTACGGCGAGGTCGACAACCAAGATTGCAGCATTCCGTTCTCACTCGCGGCGTCCCGGCATGGCAGGTCCAGAACAAACAACGATTAACGATTGTTACCCGCGCTGGCAGCGTATTTTCTGGCTGATGCTGATCCTGCTGTGCGCGGTCAGCGGCTTGCTGGTGTGGAACGCGCACAGCCGTAATAGCAATGCGCGCGCTTTACAGGCGAGCATGGTGCAAGGCGCGGTGACCGGTGCTGCGCATGAAATTTCCTTGCAGGTGCAGGCACTGCGCACGATGGTGCGCTTATTCGCTGAGAAAGAGCGGGTGCTGTTGCAGGGTCTGGCGGCTGATCCCAACAACGTCGACATTTACGAGCAACTATTAAAGCGCGTCAAAGTGTATTTCAACGACGGCTTTGCGGTGACCTTGGCCGACAATCACGGCGATCCGGTGGTGGCGGATTTCGACGGCTTCGTCGGACAGTTGTGTCAGGCGGATTTGCGTAGCTTCACGCAAAGCGGCTTCGTCATGCCGGACATCTACATTCATCCCAATTCCATTGGCTACCACTTCGACATCCTGGGCTTGGTTAATCTGAATGCGCGCGCACCGCATATTTTTTTCATCAGTTTTTATCCGCGCGTGATCGCGTCGATTTTGAGCCGCTACCAATTGACCGGGCATCAATTGCTGTTGCTGGACCGGCAGGTCGATGGGTTGATCGAGGTGGATGTTCAAGGTTCGCGTGACACTATGAGTCGTGAGCACTTCATCAGCGATGCCGAACGGGCACGCATTTTATTCAGTACACCGGTGGGGAACACGCGCTGGCAGTTGGTCGACTTTGCCAGCGCGGATTTACAGCAGGAGTTGGGACAGGCGGTGTGGCAGGAAACCGCCCTTGCGATCACCGCACTGGTGTTACTGAGCATGTATTTTCTGTACGCGCTGCGCCAGCATATGCGCCGTATCGACGTACAAAACGCGACTTTGCGCGTCCAGGCGCAGGAGATTCAGGAACGTAGCGGGCAGGTGATCAATATTCTTGAGCGTACCACCGACGCCTATATTGAATTCGATGCGCACTGGCATTGCACCTACCTCAATCGTCAGGCAGGAAAGTTGCTGGATCAATCCCCGGATCTGGTGCTGGGGCAGAATATCTGGGATGCCTTCCCGGATCTGGCCGCCGCGTTTTACAAAGATCTGCTAAAAGCGCAGACCGAAAGCGTGATGCAGGTGTTTTCCGGATTTTTCCCGCCGTCGCAACGTTGGCTCGAAATCCACGTGCACCCGATGCCCAAGCGCATGACCGTGTTTATGCGCGACATCACGCAGGAGCGCGCAGCCTGGGAGCGGGTGAAAGACAGCGAGGCGCGCAGCCAGGCGATTCTGGATCACATCGCCGACGCGATCATCACCATCGACAAGGATGGTCGCATCGAAACCTTCAATCCCACGGCGGAACAGGTGTTCCAGTATCGTGCCGCAGAAGTCCTCGGACAAAATGTCAAGATACTGATGCCGGAGGCGGATCGCGAGCTACACGATCAACATCTCGCGCATTATCACCACACCGGCTCGGGCAGCATGATCGACAAAACCCGCGAGTTGGTCGGCAGGCGCAAGGATGGGAGCTTGTTCCCGCTTGAGCTGTGCGTGACCTGCGTTAAGGTTCATGATAGTGACATTTTTATCGGGGCGCTGCGCGACATCAGTGCGCGCAAGGAAATCGAGAGCCGTATTCGGGAGCTGGCGCGTTTTCCAGACGAAAACCCGGCACCGGTGCTGCGGGTTGGCGCCGATGGTGAAATTCGTTTTGCCAATCGCCCTGCGGAAATTCTGCTGCGCGCTTGGGACACCGCTGTGAACAGCGAGGTGCCCGCCAAGATGCTGTGCTTGATACGCGACGTGCTTGCCAGCGGTGTGCCAGTGGGGCACGAAGTCGCTTGTTTTGAGCGCACCTATCTGATCGCCTTTATGCCGGTGCCGGAAGGCGGTTACGTGAACTTGCGTGGCGAAGACATTACCGAGCGCAAGCGCGCCGAGCAGGAACTCAAGAACCACCGCGATAATCTGGAAGAATTGGTCAGCGAACGCACCACCGCCTTGGTGATGGCGCATAACGATGCACTGGTGGCGAGCCGCGCCAAGAGCGCTTTTCTGGCCAGCATGAGCCACGAATTGCGCACACCGTTGAACGCTATTATCGGCTACAGCGAAATGCTGGAAGAAAACGCGGAAGAAGACGGCAACGCGGTCTTGCAAGCCGATCTACGCAAAATCACAGCATCCGGGCGCCACTTACTGACATTAATCAACGACATTCTCGACCTGTCGAAAATCGAAGCCGGCAAAGTGCAGTTTTCGCTTGAGGAGTTCGATGTCGAGCAGTTGTTGCACGATCTCGAAACCACTATTTATCCAATGGTGGCAAAGAACCAGAATCGCTTCGACATTGTCGTCGATGGTGAATTGGGCACGATGTATTCCGACGCAGTGCGTGTGAAGCAGGTGCTGCTCAATCTGTTGAGCAATGCCTGCAAGTTCACCACGCAGGGGCGCATCACCTTGATGGCGCGTCGGGAAACTTCGGCCACCGGTGCACACCTGTCGTTTATCGTCAACGACACCGGTATCGGCATGACGCGGGAGCAGGTGCTGCGATTATTCGAACCATTTACGCAGGTAGACCGCGCTGTCACGATTAAATACGGCGGCACCGGTTTGGGGCTTGCGATCAGTCAACGCCTGTGCCAGTTGCTGGGTGGCGATGTGCGTGTGCATAGTGACATCGGCGTGGGCACCAGTTTTACGGTGCGCTTGCCTGCGGAGATCGTGGCGCAGGTGGAGCCGCTGGCGGCGAAGGTGCGCGCTTGACGGTTTTAAATTTTTGTTCCAGCAGTTTCTTGTCTTCGTACCAGAACTCGAAACGCCAGTCGCCTTCCACCATTTCGTAGTCGTGATCCAGGCTGTAGCCGGCGTAATCGTTGAGCTCGCCCGATTGCACCAGCAGCGGTAACTTGGTTTCAAAGCCGGTGGAGGCTTTTTGCCCGGGCCGGGTCATGCGCGGATGGGTGACAACTTCGCGAATCTCGATGTCTTGTTTGTCGTTAAATCCTTTCAGGTGGAAGCGAAATCCGAACAAGCGGCCAGCTTCAAGTGGAATGGCATTGGTTTGCTGTATTAACTTAACGGTCGGTCCGGTTTGAACCACGCCGGAAGTGGCATTTTGGTCTTCATAGCGCTGCCCGACGATTTCTACGTCGTAATAGCCGAATTCGATGACTTCTGCGCTGGGTGCGGCGCTTGCAATGTTGGCGACGGCGATGCTGGCGACAAATAACGCGCCGTTAAATACGGTGCTGCTCATGGAGTTGCTCCTGGTTTGGGTTCGCGGATTGGAATGACAAGCAATGGCACCGGGGTGTCGCGCAATACTCCCTGGCTGACACTGCCCATTAAGGCGCGGTACAGTGCGGTGTGTCCGTGCGAGCCGACCACAATCATGTCGGCATTGAGTTTGACGGCTTCCGCAAGGATCGCCTCGACCGGGCCGCCGCGCACCAGCAAGGCGTGCGCGGTAACACCCCCGGCGCGCGCCTGTTGTGCCTGCTCCTGCAACCAGTGATGTTCGGCGCGCAGATCCTGCGCGACCTCGTTGCGCTCGGTGGTGCTCATGCTTTTGAAATAGTCAAGATCAGGTGGTGCGACATGCACGATCCACAACTCGGCGGCAAATTTGTGTGCCAGGGTGACAGCATGACCGATGACCGTGTGGCTCACGGAGGAAAGATCGACAGCGGCGAGAATTTTTTTCATGTTGGATCTCCTGCGTTAAGAACACTTGACCAACGGATTGAGTATTTCAATAATTCCACGCATAGGCGGCCATCGACAAGATGCCGTAGTTAAAATCCTCATGCAGCACCCGACCGATGGCCGAGTCGGCCGCACCCAGGGCCACCAACAACGGCAGAAAATGCTCCGGAGTCGGATGATTGCGTATCGCGTGCGGCGCATGCGTTGGATAGGCGAGCAATTCGGTGACATCGCCGCGCATGACCGCCGCCGTTAACCAGGCATCGAAGGCGAGCACGTAGTCGGGCGGTGCGGCGTTAATCGCTTGCCCGCGAAATTCGCGCAGATTGTGCGTGGCGCTGCCGCTGGCAAGAATCAACACCCCCTCGTCGCGCAGCGGCCGCAAGGCGCGCCCCAGCGCAAAATGATGGGCAGGGTTGTGCAGCGTTTGTACCGAAAGCTGTACCACCGGAATGTCCGCGTGCGGGTAGGCGAGCAGCAACGGCACCCAGGCCCCGTGATCCAGGCCGCGCTGTGCATGCAGCGTCGCGTTAAGATCGGCAGCGTTCAGTAAGTTTTGCGCACGCTGTGCCAGCGCCGGATCGCCGGGCGCGGGATACTGCAGCGCATACAACTCCTGCGGAAAACCGAAGAAGTCGTGAATGGTCGGCGGTGATGCAGTGCTGCTGAGCATCGGCGCGTCGGTTTCCCAGTGCGCTGACACGCACAGAATCGCGCGTGGACGGGGCAAGGCTTGACTTAACGTGCGCAGAAAATCCGGCGTACGCCCCCGCTCAGTGGCCAGCGTGGGCGCGCCGTGTGAAACAAAAATAGTCGGCATGGCGGTCATGGGGGCATTAAATACCAAGCGGCGAGATTGCGCCAAGCATTGTGCGAAATCTATAGTGGGCACTTTTGTGCAGGAGGATAGGCGATGGATCTGGACGTTCTGGCGCAACAGGTAGGCGCCCAGTTGCAGCGGCGATCTCTGCTGTTGGCCACGGCCGAGTCGTGCACCGGTGGCTGGGTTGCCAAAGTTATCACCGATATTGCCGGCAGCTCCGGCTGGTTCGAGCGCGGCTTCATCACCTACTCCAACGAAGCCAAGCAGGACATGCTGGGGGTGCGTGCGGAAACCTTGGCAGCACACGGCGCGGTCAGCGAGGCGGCCGTGCTTGAAATGGCCGCCGGGGCGTTGGCGCGCAGCCGCGCCCAAGTGAGCCTAGCCGTGAGCGGTATCGCCGGGCCGGGCGGCGCGACTTTGTACAAGCCGGTCGGGCTGGTGTGTTTCGCGTGGTGCCGGGGGCATGCGCCGGGCGTCACGGCGGTCGAGCATTTCTCCGGCGACCGGGACGCGATCCGACAACAGTCGGTGGTGCGCGCGTTGCGCGGCCTGCTGGATTTATTAGCGCACGCGTCGTGACCGCGACGCCTGCCAGCGAGCGTTGTTTTTTTGCACTGTGGCCGGACCCGGCAATGCGTGCGCGCTGTGCACAGGTCGCACGCACGCTTACCGATCTCGGTGGCCGACTTGTTGCTGCAGAAAACTTGCACATCACCCTGAGCTTTCTAGGCTCAATTCATGCTTCGCAGCGCGCCTGTGCTGAAGGCGCGGCCGATGCTGTGCAGGCTCCGCCGCTGACATTAACGCTGCACCGCTTGGGTTATTTCGCTAAACCATAAAGCCGTGTGGCTCTGGGCGCCGAGGTGACGCCATCTGCCTTGCTCGCTTTAACCGCTGCGCTCAACCAGCGCGTGGGAGAGTGTGGCATCATTCTTGATCCGCGCCCGTTTGCGTTACACATGACCTTGCTGCGCAACGCGAGCGGCCCGCCGTTGTTGGAGGTTGCTCCGCTCATCACCTGGCAGGTTCAATCCTTCAGTCTGGTCAATTCCACCACCCGAAGCAGCGGCCCGATCTACAGGGTGATCCGCACCTGGTCCTTGGATCAAGGGCAGCATAAGGACTAGGCCGCCCCGCACTCCTGTGGAATAATTGCGCATCCATTTTTACAGGGCTCGGCGCTTTGGGTGGTGCGGTGGTTGGAGGCGGGTATGACGGTTAAATCGGCGGCGGCGGACGACAACAAGCTCAAGGCTTTGAGTGCAGCGTTAGGGCAGATTGAAAAGCAATTCGGTAAAGGTTCGATCATGCGCATGGGCGACTCGGTCGCGTCGCGCGATATCCAGGTGGTGTCGACCGGCTCGCTGACCTTAGACCTAGCACTGGGCGTGGGTGGCCTGCCGCGCGGGCGCGTGGTGGAAATTTACGGGCCGGAATCGTCCGGTAAAACCACGCTCACGTTGCAAGTGATTGCGCAGATGCAGAAGATCGGCGGTACTGCCGCATTCATCGACGCCGAGCATGCGCTTGATCCGCAATACGCCGGGAAACTGGGTGTGAACGTCGAAGATTTGTTAGTGTCACAACCCGACACCGGCGAGCAGGCGCTGGAAATCGCCGACATGCTGGTGCGCTCCGGCGCGGTGGATATCATCGTCATCGACTCGGTCGCAGCGTTAACACCCAAAGCGGAAATCGAAGGCGAAATGGGCGATTCGCACATGGGTCTGCAAGCGCGGCTGATGTCGCAGGCACTGCGCAAACTGACCGGCAACATCAAGCGCACCAACACGCTGGTGATTTTCATCAACCAGATCCGCATGAAAATCGGCGTGATGTTCGGCAACCCGGAGACCACCACCGGCGGCAACGCGCTGAAGTTCTACGCCTCGGTGCGGTTGGATATTCGCCGCATCGGCAACATCAAGAAGGGCGACGAAGTCATCGGCTCCGAGACGCGCGTCAAAGTCGTCAAGAATAAAGTCGCACCGCCGTTCAAACAGGCGGAGTTTGACATTTTGTACAACGAGGGCATTTCGCACGAAGGCGAAATCATCGAGTTGGGCGTCAACGCCAACATCGTGGAAAAATCCGGTGCCTGGTTCAGCTACAACAAGGAGCGCATCGGTCAGGGCAAGGACAATGCGCGCCAGTTCCTGAAAGAGCATCCGCAGATCGCGCAAGACATTGAGGCCAAGATTCGTGCGGCGGCGTTGCCCTCGATTGTGGTTATCGCGAGCGACGATGCAGCGGATAGTGAAGGCTGAGGCGACACTGGCGCAGGTGCAGAGCGCGGCAGTCGGATTGCTGGCACGGCGGGAACATTCGGCGCAGGAATTACGCAGCAAGCTGCTTGCCAAGAGTTATCCGGTGGAGTTGGTGAGTGCTGCGCTGGAACAGCTCGCCGCACAAGGCTTGCTCAGCGACGGGCGCTTCGCCGAAGTGTTTGCCCGCGCGCGCGCGAACAAGGGTTATGGAGCGGTACGCATTGCACAGGAATTACGCCGGCGCGGTGTTGCGGATGAGCAAATTGCGCCGGTTTTGAATGAAGCAAAAGAAACGTGGCGCGCACAGATTACGCAAGTGCGCCGTAAACGCTTCGGGGAAGAGTTACCGCAGACCAATGCCGACCGCGCCAAGCAGGCGCGGTTTTTATTGCAGCGCGGGTTTACCTCCGAGCAAGTGCGGGCGCTGTTGCGTGGAAAATTA
>JANLTU010000045.1:0-4908 GCA_031363085.1 Gammaproteobacteria bacterium | reverse complement strand
TATAGTGGACCCCGATTTTCGGGCAATGAATTAAGAGAGTAGCCTGCTGTGAAAAAGGAGCAGGTTGTGATTGAATCAAAGCGGAAGATGTTCAGTGGAGAGTTCAAAGCGAAGGTGGCCGTGGAAGCGATTCGCGGTGTCCAGACGGTGAATGAAATTGGCCGGGAGTTTGGGGTGCATCCGACGCAAGTGGGGTTGTGGAAAAAAGAGCTGCTCGATCAGGCAGGTAGCCTGTTTGACGCCAAGCGCGGCCCGAAGCCTGCTGATCCGTCGGCAAGTCCTGAGCGGCTGTATTCCGAGATTGGGCGCTTGAAGATGGAATTGGACTGGCTCAAAAAAAAGTCGGGGATCAGCCAGTAGAAGTGCGCAAGCACTGGGTGGGTGCCAGCGAACCCTTGGCGCTGACGCGGCAATGCGAACTGACCGGTGTGGCGCGCTGCAGCGTTTATGCGCCCAAGGTAGTCGCACCGCCGGACGCGCAGGAATTGACGTTGTTGGGATTGATTGATGCGGAATACACGCGGTAGCCGCAAGCTCCGGGTGTACCTGCGCGGCTTAGGACACAGCATCAATCGCAAGCGCGTGCAGCGGTTGATGGGTGTGCTGGGACTTGTCGGCATGGCGCCGGGTCCGGACACCCGCCGTGCGCACCCGCAGCACAAAATGTATCCGTACCTGCTGCGGGGCGTGGACGTGGTCCGACCCAACCAAGTGTGGAGCAGCGACATCACCTACATCCGCCTGCCGCATGGGTTTGTGTACTTGGTGGCGGTGATCGACTGGTACTCACGCAAAGTGCTGGCGTGGCGATTGTCGAACACGCTGGAAAGTGGGTTTTGTGTGGACTGCCTGGAGCAGGCACTGCGTGCGTATGGAGGGCCTGAGATCTTTAACACCGATCAGGGCTGCCAGTTCACCAGTGAAGCGTTTACAGGCGTGCTCAAGGCGCACGGTATTGTCATTAGCATGGACGGACGGGGGCGAGCACTGGACAACATCTTTGTGGAGCGGCTGTGGCGCAGCGTCAAGCACGAAGACGTGTATTTGAAAGGTTACGCCACTCTGCCGGAGCTACTGCTTGGATTGACGGAATACTTTGTGTTTTACAACTCGGAACGAATGCACCAATCGCTCGGCTACAGCACCCCGGCTGAGGCTTACCGTACCGCGCGCGGTGGCGGCGCAAGGATTGTGGACAAATACAGTGAGACTGGAAAACTCACTGTCGGGATAGAAACAATAACGGGGCAGCGCCATTCCGCTGCGTGTGAACAGCTAACCTCTTAAACTCGATGCAGTAGTGTCTGGACGGAGGGGTCCACTTTACAACCCTTCGGCAACCGAATGGTGCACATTGCTCGGCGAGAGGATGTTCGGCTTAAGTGAAGCTACGGGCAGCAAGCCACCATCGTTCCGGTCGCTATTTGCCTACTTTGTACGCCGACAATTGAGCGAAGCCTTCACTACACCGGAGAAGTCGGCAAGTAAGCAGAGCACTGGCGAAATGCAGATGGCGCTAATGTTCCTGCTCGGGCTGGACTGGCAGATCGCGCGCGATTGGCAAGTGGTTCGTGATCGTGAAAAGACCTTGAAGGAATTGAAAAAGGCAGCGGGAACCGGCGCGTTCGGCTCGATCATTGGCAAGGCGGCAGACTTGCGCACACAGTTGACCCTGAAGGAAGCCCGTCTCAAGAATCTCTACGCAGAGAATGAAAGCTTTCAGGTGCTGCCGGAGTACCGGGAGCTGGAAGTCGAAAGCGCCAAACTGACACGCCATCTCAATGAGCTGGCCAATGCCAACACCATTGATTTTGCTGCCATCCGTGACTTGGAAGGTGCGCTGGTGTCCGAAATACCACCGGACCTGGAAGACTTGCAAACGATCTATCAAGAAGCAGGCGTTGCGCTTCCCGGTGTGGCGATGCGGCGCTATGAGGACGTGAAGAGTTTTCACGAATCGGTGGTACGGAATCGGAAGGACTATTTGTCCAGCGAGCTTGCAGCGGCAAAGCTGCGCATCGAGATTCGTGATGGAAAGAAGGTCCAGCTCGACCAGCGACGCACCGAAATCATGGGCATCCTCAAGAGCCATGGTGCGCTGGACCAATTCCTCAAATTACAGGGTGAGCTGGGACGGCTTGAGTCCGAAGTGGAATCCGTGCGACAGCGCTTCGAAGCTGCTGAGCAATTGGAGGGCACGAAAAACGAACTGAAGATTGAGCGCAATCGGCTCATGATTCGGCTGCGGCGCGACTTTGCTGAGCAGAAAGACCGGCTGTCTGAAGCGATTGTTGCATTCGAGGAAACATCGCAGCGGCTCTACGAGGCGGCTGGCAGCATGACGATAGACGACACCTCCAACAACGGACCTTCATTCAAATTTCAGATGCAGGGCCAGCGCAGCAAGGGCATCAAGAACATGCAAATTTTCTGCTTCGATATGATGCTCATGAGGTTATGTGCCAAGCGCAAGATGGGGCCAGGATTCTTGATCCATGACAGTCATCTGTTCGATGGCGTTGATGGTCGGCAGGTAATCAGCGCGCTGCGCCTTGGCGCGGAGATTTCGGAGGAACTGGGCTTCCAGTACATCGTGACGATGAACGAGGACGATGCCTTCAAGGAAACAATCGAGGACTTCGATCTTAAGGACTACGTGCTTCCCACGCGCCTGACCGACGCCACCGAAGATGGCGGACTGTTTGGTATTCGGTTTGGCTGAAGATGTGACAGCTCATTCCATGACTGACCTCACTCCCTCCCAACCCCCTGCAAGCGGCGCGCTCCATCAAGCGATCCGCGACATCTTGCTGGCCGCGAGAAAGCAGGTGCGTCAGGCCGTCAACGAGACGATGGTGCAAGCGTACTGGCACGTCGGGCGGTTGATTATGGAGGACGAGCAGGGCGGCGCGATTCGAGCGGGGTACGGTAAGCGGGTGTTGCCTGAATTATCAAAGCGCCTCTGCACCGAGTTTGGCAAAGGTTTTTCAACCACTAATCTCAAGCTGTTCCGGCAGTTCTATCTGGCTTTCCCGATGGGTCACACGCTGTGTGACCCATCTTCTCTTGGGAGTTTGAGCTGGTCACACCTGCGTACCTTGTTACGCGTGGATGACGTTAATGCCCGCGTTTGGTACGCCAACGAAGCAGCCAGCCAAGGCTGGAGCGTGCGGGCGCTTGATCGCCAAATTGGTACCCTGTTCTACGAACGCCTGTCGGCCAGCCAGGATAAAGACGGTGTGCGTGCTGAAGCCAATGCCTTAATCGCCCAACAGGCGCCCGCCGATCCGCGCGAATTTATTCGCGATCCGTATGTGTTGGAATTTCTTGGCGTTCAGCCGGATGCGGGACTCTATGAGCAAGACATCGAACAGGGTTTGTTGAACCAATTGCAAAAATTCCTCATGGAACTGGGCAAGGGTTTCGCCTTTGTCGCCCGCCAGAAACATCTGCGGGTGGAAGGCGAAGATTTTTTTGTCGATCTGGTGTTCTACAACTACCTGCTGAAATGCTTCCTGCTCATCGACCTCAAGGTAGGCAAACTCACCCATCAAGACGTCGGGCAGATGGATATGTATGTGCGCGTGTTCGAGAAACAACAGCGCGGTGAGGGCGACAACCCGACGCTGGGGCTGATTCTCTGTTCTGAGCGTAACGCGGCTGTGGCGAAATACTCGCAACTTGCCGACAGCCCGCACCTCTTTGCCAGCAAGTATCAACTGTTGTTGCCGACGGAGGACGAATTACGCGTCGAACTCGAACGGGATCGCGCCCTATTGGAAGGCGCGCAGATGATGGATCAAGGCGCTGACGCCGATGATTGATCTTCCCCGCCCAAGCCGCACCCTCGATTTCAAACGCATGGGCGAGAATAAGGTCGTCAAGAAATTACTGGAAACCATCTGCACCTATGCCAACACCGAGGGCTGCGTGCTGGCGCTGGGCGTGGCGGATACTTCACCCGCGCTGAATGCATTCGTAGCCGCAGGCGAGGCGCGAGCATATGGCACGTAAGGCCAGTAGGAAGATCGTGATCATTGCCGGACCGAATGGTGCGGGTAAGACGACCTTTGCCCGCGAGTTTTTGCCGAACGAGGCAGGATGCCCCGTATTCGTGAACGCGGATTTAATCGCCGCCGGGTTGGCGCCGTTCGACCCCGCGCGCGTGGCGCTGCGAGCTGGTCGGCTGATGCTGGAGGAAATCTATACCCAGGTTCGCAAAGGCGAGAGCTTTGCCTTCGAGACCACGCTCAGCGGTCGCCATTATGCGCAACTGATTCCGCTATGGCGGGAGCAGGGCTACAAGGTTAAGTTGATTTTTCTAAGCCTGCCGACTGCGGCGGTGGCCATCGAACGCGTGCGCGTGCGGGTGGTCCAGGGCGGGCACAACGTGCCGACGGAGGTTATTCGCCGCCGTTTTTTCAGCGGGCGGCGTAATTTCGAGAACATCTACCGGAAACTGGTGGATGTATGGGCACTTTATGACAATGCGGGTGAGAAACCGATATTGCTGGATGAGGGAGGATTGATATGAAACAGGCAATACGTCGCGTACGGGACGCCGACCTGGTCAAGGTGGGCGCAGCACTCAAGCGCGCGGCAGCGCGTGCGCGGAAGGTGGCCGAGCAGACCAATACCCCGCTTGTGATTTACGAGAACGGGCGCCTGACCAGGAGAAAGGTGGCGCACGCGAAAGTTAAATAAGCACCCGCGCCGGAGAATACATTCCAGCGGCACATCGCGTATGTTCAAGGGTTTTTTATGGCCGAGCTGGTGGTGTTCCACCCGCTCGGCCGCGAACAAATTCGCTCCATCACCGGCATCCAGACCCAATACCTGCGTGCACGCCTGCGCGAACGGCAGATGGATCTGGAATTCACTGAAGCCGCGTTAGATAAACTCGGCGCC
>JANLTU010000032.1:0-1754 GCA_031363085.1 Gammaproteobacteria bacterium | reverse complement strand
CATAGTTCACCTTAGTGGTAATCGACTATTTCGACGTCGTAAGCATCTCCGTCCTGCCAGCTAAAGCAAAGACGCCATTGGTCGTTGACGCGAACACTGTATTGTCCTTTGCGGTTGGCTTTAAGCGCTTCTAGACGGTTTCCCGGTGGTGCGCGCAGATCGTCCAGCACTTTTGCGCGATGCAGATACAGCAATTTGCGGCGTGCAACGCGTTCGATTGCTCGAAACCGTACATTGTACTGATCGCGATACAACGCTTCGGTATCGCTACAATTGAAGGATCGGATCATGATTGAGGTAGACTATGACGCGCGGCGTAATATGTAAAGCGACCTAGCCTATATTCCGGCTAGGAAATATGCCACAGTCAGCTAATTCTACTGTGTTATAAAACACAATTCATACCCGTCTGTGCGGTGACCTGCCGCAGCACGGGCAGTGCGGTAACGTTTGAGCGATGGCGCGCGAGCCGGAAGCGCAGAGTGGTGATCGACCACGGCACATGCCGCTGCATCGGTCCCGGAGCCGCGCGGGCGGAAGCCTTTGGGTAGGGCAGGCGCTGCGAATCGAGCGGCGTTTTTTTTACCCGCGAGGCGCTCCAGCATCAAAAAGCCATACGCCGCAATGCACAAGGTGGCGTGATGATGAAAGCCGCGCCAGTTGCGTCCTTCGTAGTGGCTCAAGCCCAGTTCGGATTTCAGTTCCTGGTAGTCGCGTTCAATCATCCAACGGCCTTTGGCGTGGGCCGCCCGTTCTTTCATTGACAGACGTTCAGGCAGCGTCGAGAGCCAGTAATGGACCGGCTCGGCGGCGCCCGTCGGCCATTCAATCAACAGCCATTCTTCGGCACGCGCACGGTCGCGGTGTGCGGCGCGTACCCGCACGCGCGCGAAGCGCGAGGACAACCTGCCCTTGGTCCCTTCGCGCCACGTGACCGTGCGCCAGCTCTTGGCCGGTAAGCTCCGCGCCAGTTCCAGGACGCGGATCGGTTGATGCTGGGCGTCGCGCACAAGCCGTGTACGCGGCCGTCCACGGGAGCGCGGCGGGGACGGCGCAGGCTGATGTTGATCCCACCACACGCCGGTCGCCGAACGCACCGCCAACACGTAGTCGAGTTGCTGTTCGGTCAACCCATCACGCAAGTCGGCCTCATCGCCATACGCCGCATTGGCCAGGACGATGCCGCGCGCAACACCCGCCGCGAGCGCCGTGTCGATCTGCTCACGCGCAAGCTCCCCTTTGGTACGAAACTCAAGCTCCGCAGGGACCCCGGCGCGCGCACGGCGCTTGGCGTCTTCGGCCCAAACTTTGGGCAAATACAGCCGATACGCAAGCCGCACGCTGCCCGCCGCCGTGGCCAGCGACAGGCTCACCGCCACTTGGCAATGGTCGGTCTTGCCCAAGCGCCCACAGTATTGGTGGGCTACGCCCACCCAGTGCGTGCCCTTCTTTGCGTGGCCCGTGTCGTCGAGGATCCACCAGCACCGCTGATCTTGCTTCAGTAGCTGCGGCACCACCTGCCGCGTCACCGCGCCCAACACCGCTTGATCGTCCCCATCCGCATCCGCCACCAAGTGATGCATTGACTGGTGCGCCCAGCGCACATTCTCCGGGCACACCCGCGCCGCCATCGGCTCCACGCTCTTGCGTTCCCCCGGCAGCATCAAGCCTTTCAAATACCACTGCGCCGGTTGATGCCGATCCGCGTGCCCCAGCACCGCAACAATCGACTCACAGTACCGCTCAAACCGCGT
>JANLTU010000022.1:0-2768 GCA_031363085.1 Gammaproteobacteria bacterium | reverse complement strand
TACCGGTGTTGTACTTGGCCTCCACCAGCACATAGTCCGGCGGCGGGGTGGCGTTCTTGTACACGCCGTCAATGCCGTTTTCAAACACGCCCTTGTCGCGGCCCCGCTTGCTCAGGTTGGGATGTTCGTCGCTGATGTAGGCTTTGGCGCGCGCCTCCCCATACACGCCCTTCTGCGCGCTGCTGGCATTTTTCTTGAGCGGCGTATTCTGGCGCTTACGCGCCAGTTTAAGCAGCCCCTTGCCGCCCACGATACCCAACATCGCTCCGCCCAGTTCACCCCAGCGGTCCACCGGTTCGTCGGTGATCAGGTCGATCCCGGTCACGATCTGCAAGATGCTCTTCGGCACGCTGGTCACCGGCGGCACGTCCAGCACCGCAGAAACCGCCGCCCGCACCTGCTTCTCGTCCAGCGGACGCGGCTCCCCGCGCGGCGCGCCGGAACACACCACTTCATACAAGCCCAGCCGCCCGCTGAACAGCGCTTCCGTCAGCCACGCGATAAAGTCATGACCCACGCCTTCGCCGAAGTACGCCGCCCAGTACAACGCGTGCAACCACAGGCGGTGGCGCATGGCCGGATCGCGCGCGATGTTGTCAAGGAATGCGCGGTAGTTTTCACGGGTGCCTAATTTCTGCGGGCGGTAACACCCACCCTGCGGCTCCGCCAGCAGGCTGTAGGCATGGCCGTTGTGATACAGCAGGAGGTCGCGGCTGACTGCGTCATCGCGATTGCTGTTGCCGTCCATGGCGGTGCGTCTCGTTCAGGTGTGAGGGGAGATTTTGCTTGAGGGGTCGCCTAATACAAACCGCGAGCGTGTTGCTATCGGCGCTTAGCGCGAGCAAGCCACCGCGCCTACACCGCCGGCAAAACCAATCCGGGTTGCAAGAAGTATCAAATAACTTAGTGCTTAACGCACGCGCTGCTTTTGCCTTCCAGCACATCAAGGATACTCGTTGCGATCTGCGGCTTGAAGTCCAGCCACCAGTTTGCACCGTCACGTCGGAAACTCATCTCTTGAACCATGTTTTGTTGGTACTCCTCAAGTTGAAGTGTCAGGCGCACGACCACGCGCACACGCCGACCGGTGGGGGTCGCCTTCATGATCTTCACCGCCGTGGCCTGCGACTCCACGGGACCAAGCAGCGACAGGACGCGTGAAAACACCGTCGCGGGCGAGGTATTGAGCGCATCTTCCAACGTCGCGCCTGCGCCGAACAAGTACGCTCGCACCGGGAACTTGTCGTCTCCGCGCAGGTTTTGTGCCTCGGTGCGCAGGCGCGCACTCACCAAGGCGTGGAATTCCGCATGGGTATCTGGGTGGGCAAAATCGGCTAACCGCTCATGTTCACCACGCCGCACGCAGTCGGAATATGCGTTGATCCAGCGGAGCAACTCACGCTTATCGATTTTATCCATGCGCCACCCGAATCACAGATAACCGCGCTGCCGCAAGGCGTCGCGGATGTGGAGCGCGCGCGCCACGTGCTCGGGATTTTCCGCCGAGGGCAATTCGCGCATCAGCGTGATGATCGGGCCGTCGTAGGACGACAGTTCGTACTCGGTTCCCGGCGGCAGGGCGGGCGTGGTGGATCTGTTGGCGAGGTAGCTTAACCAGCCAATTTCGATATGTGCATCGCCATCCTTGAATTCAACTTGGTTGCGAAATTCATGTGAGATGACCAAGGCATGGTCCGGGTCGCAGTGTTCGATCACCAGTTTGAACAGTGCCACCACGTAGGCGTAGTCATAAAAGGGCGCGTCGGCCTGGGGCGGGAAGTGCATGACGACACTGTTGAGTTCGCCCATCGACGCCCCGGCGCTGATGCTGAACAGGATTTTCCCTTCGACTGCGGGCACAGTCGTGCCGTAGGTGTTCGAAAAACCCAGCCAGCAGGTGGAGTCCAGCGTGATATCGATGTTGGCGGGGTCCGGGTTGTCGTAGATCATGTCTTGATCCTTGATGTGGGGCAGCATGACGGTTTCAAAATCGCTCAGGTCGTCCTTGAAACCCTGATCCGCGTCGGGACACCCACCCCAGCCGAACCAACACGGATCGAAGGCTTGTAACTTCAACAACAACTCTTTGCTGAATTCCAGATACTGCCGCGCCGTCAGCGGGATGTTCTTCCAGTAGGCACCTAAAAAAAATTCTTCCATTGTCATTGCCTCATTACTTGGGGGTGACTACAACGTCGATTCCCTTGATACGCTCTGCGTTAAGTAGCTTAGCCACCTGCGCCGCCTTCTGCTGCGTCGGCACATGCCATTCCACACTGTGGCCGGTTTGTTTCCCCACGGCGGCTTGTTTTCTTGCTTGCTTTTTCAACTCTTTAAGCACCTTGGTCTTCTCCGCCCATTTCTCCCCCACCGGTGGCCATTTATCCCAATCCTTAGCATCGATCAACACCTTGCGCTGCGGGTCATAGCCGTCGAATTTAATGCTGCCCGAAGCGGTCTTGGCGGGCACCGCGTATTCCACATGGCGCGGCGCGCCCGTCACCTGCTGCTGGTAGGCCGAGCCTTTTCCCGGTGTGTGCGCCTGTGCCCACGTGCCCGGCCCGCCGTCGCTTTTGCCAAGCTGATACGACGCCCCTTTTGAGACCGGTGCGCTTGGCCGACCGGCCTTGAGCTGCGCCTTCCGGGCGCGCTTTTCCGCTGTTCGTTTCAGCATCTTCAGCGCCGCCTTGCCGCCGGGAGCCAGCCCCGCGACAATGCCTGCGCCTTCGACCCAGCGGTTCACCGGCGCGTCCGTGACCACATCGACA
>JANLTU010000001.1:0-2364 GCA_031363085.1 Gammaproteobacteria bacterium | reverse complement strand
GCCCGTACGTTCGAGATCATTGTCCGCATCAAAATAGGTATATTTTGCCTCAAGAACACTGCCCACGTTGATCGGCGTTATGGTGTTGCCGGGGCTGAGCTGGGCCTGAACATTTCGCGCCACCGGGGGGCTGTTCTTGATGTTGATTGGGGTCGAACTCACGGCCTGACCGATGCTCGATGCAGCCTGGCCCGCCGCCCTGGGAGTCACTTCAAATATTAGATCCTTGCCGCTGTCGGCGGCGCTGATGAGGTACTTCTTGCCGGTGGCATTGGCGATAGCAGTAGGGCCGGGGGTACCGCTGCGTAGCCAGCGGTAGGTACTTTTGTCTTCGGGATCCAAGTCAAGATCGCTGTATTTATAGCTGGCGTCCAGGATATCCCCCACCAAGGCAAAGGCACTGGCGACGCTGCTACCGTTAACACTAACCACCACGTTGCTGGCTTGCGGCGGGCTATTGATGACCTGTATCGCCTCCGTCATAACCATCTCACCGGGGGAGGTGCCGCTCTTTGCGTGCGGCATGACGCTGAACTGGATGCGCGCATTGGCATCGGCGGGGGTCAGTATGTGGGTCAGTGCATTGGCGCCGGGAATGGGCTGGTCATTGCGCAGCCATTGCAATTCCTGCATCTTAGGATTGCTCTTATCTTCAGTATCGTTATCGACATCGAAGTAAGTGTAACTGCCCGTCAGTTCGGTGCCTACGATCACGGGCGCGGCGCTCGGGAGGGTGACTTTGACATCCTTTGCGACCGGAACACTGTTGAGGATAAATACCGTCTGCGAATGTACTTCCGCACCGTGCCGCTCACCTGTTTGCGCTAGCGGAGTAATTTCGGCCACCAGGATATGGTTGAGGTCCTCAGACGTTACGATATAGGTGCTGTCTGTGGCATTCGGTATAATGAATTCGACGGCGCTGTCGGCCGTGTGTCGCACCCAGCGAATCTCGGTTGCTCCCTCAGCGTCTTTGTCCACATCACGATATTGGTATTTGACGCTCAGCTTGCTGGTAACGCCCGCCGTAAGCGTGGCCGCAACACCGACGCGTGGGATATCCAAGATTACATTGATTGCCTCGGGCGCACTGTTCTCAATGGTGATTCCGGACGAATCTACCGTCTCGCCCCGTACCTCGCCGCTGCCTGCGGCGGGGGTGACACGAAATTGCAATTTCTTGCCGGAGTCTTCGGCGGCCACTTCGTATTTGGCTTGATCTGCGCCATCAATAGGTTGGCCATCGCGCAGCCAGACCAGCAGCGTGCCGCTTTCGCCGTCGCCGTCGGTATCGAGGTAGCGGTAACTACCTTGCAGTATGTCGCCGACATGCGCGGGGTTTACTGCCGAGATCAAGGCGACATCTTTGGCCAGCGGCGGGGTATTGCGTCCAACATCATTTGCGGCACTACCGCAACCACCCAAAGCCACGAACACGAAGAAACTGCCGAGTAATCCTGCACCGCGCAATAATGTCATGCTTGCCTCCCTGGCGATGTATGCACGGCGCAAGCTGCGTTGCGCCGGACGCCCCATCGTTCGATCTGTGTTGTTGTTTTAATGTTTACTTCGCTGCGGATTCTATGTTGCTAAGCGTGCGATGTCTAGTAGGTGGTGGGAAGGTAATCCCATATCAATTTCCTGAATGAAGCAATGCGCCCTCCGGGTGATCTTGAACAGGCTCTTAGGAATCGGCGCCGTAATACAAACGCAAGGCGCGGAAAACTTTCGCCGCGCGCATCGGATTGATTTGCGAGCACCGATTACTTCGCTAACTTTCCGTGCCACGTAAAGTTTGCAGCGGCGCTTGATTCAGCAGTGCACGCGTGCCCAAATAACCGGCCAGCCCCACGCCCAGTGCGCCGCCGCCCACACCCACCAGCCACAGCCACGGATTGAACAGGTACGGCACGTCCAGCACATGCTGCGCCAGCACATAGCCCAGCAGCGTGGCTGCCGTACCGGCAACCAAACCCGCTAACGCGCCAAGCGCGGCGAACTCGCTCAACACGCCGCTGGTTAATTGCCAACGACTCGCGCCCAAGGTGCGCAGCACGGCGCTTTCGCGTTGGCGTTCGTCTTGCGTGGATTGAATCGCCGCGTACAACACCATCAAGCCGGCCAACAACGTAAACACAAACACGTATTCCACCGCCTGGGTGACGCGCGCGATGATGTCGCGGATTTTATTCATGATCGCCGACACGTCGATGAGCGTGAAATTGGGGAATTGCCGCAGTACCTCGTTCAGGGCGGCTTGCTGCGCCTCGGTCAGGTAAAACGCGGTGATGTACGAGGCCGGGTAGCGCTCCAGCAAGCCCGGCGGCGCGACCACGAAAAAATTCACGCGGAACGAATCCCAGC
>JANLTU010000179.1:0-46165 GCA_031363085.1 Gammaproteobacteria bacterium | reverse complement strand
GTTAATCATTACTTTGGCAACTGCTGCGTGAAGGTCATGATGTCGGCAGCGTCTTGGGTGGTTAGGTGGGAGTCATAGATGCTTGGCATACCACCTCTTCTCGGACTGGATGGTTGACCAAACCGAATTTTATGCAGCATTTCATCGGGGTCGTTTTGGCCGATGGTGCCAACAACCTCGCCACCACCAAAATCCTTGCCTTTGCCCTCCGGACCGTGACAGGTTGAAGCTGAACATCCCGCATTGCCGAAATAAAGCGTTTTGCCATTCCCGGCATTACCTTTACCAATACCAACGGATCCAAGTGTGTAGAGGTAGTCGCCAATATTGACGACGCCATGTTTGATAAATGTCGCGAGCGCCTTTATTTCTGCGCTGCTCAGATCGCCGCCAAACTGATGCACAGTTTTCTCGGTTGTGCCGATTGTGAATGAAATTCCGTCACTAATGATCGCCTGGATCTCTTCAATTGTTTTGTTGGCTGACGCGTCCATCACTCCGACCAGGAAAAACTCCGACCCGGTGTAGTTGAAGCCATGGCAGGTGTTGCAGCGGTATTGTTTCGGTTTTGGCTTTGTCGTATCGGTACCGTCCAGCACAATGAAGTCGCTATATGGCTTAGTTGGGCTAGCCTCAGAATAACCCTTAATATAGACCGCCATCGGATTGTTATCCGATTTGATTACACCGCTTATCGCTATCCAGTTGTCATACAAACGCCCGCCAAGAATCACTAGTTCTTTTGTTTCTGCATCAAGCTCTTCAACCGGCACGCGCACACTCGGCGCCGGGCCGAAGTCCGATACCGGCACCTGTTCATTGCAGCCCTGCAACGTGAAAGTGAATGCAGCCACCAGCGCCGCCATGGCTACGGCGCGGGTATTTTTTTTGTCTTCGCTCTGTCGATTAGTTTTCATTATCTGACTACCTTTGTGATCGTTGTTGAGTTCGCGACTCACCCCGCGTGAGTTCCTTCTGCAATACGGTGCCTTAAAAATCAACCTGGAGACGTGCGCCCAAGGCGGTAAAAGTGCCGTAGGCGGAGTCGAACTGCGGGTTCTTGGCCTGTTGATAATCCAGCGCGGCGAGCACGCCTTTAGCCAGCGCATACTGAATATAAAATTCCATCCAGGTTTCTTTTTCCAAGTCTTTACCTTTGGCCTTGTTCACCGAATAGCCGGCACCAAACGCGACATCCCCAAACGGCCCCTGCACGCCGAAACTCATCGTGGACTTGGGGTCTTCGTCCGGCGCATTGCTGGCCGCCTTGCGCGAGCCATAACGTGCAAAAAAGATGTAGTCGTCGTTATAGGTGTAATCGAGGCTGAGAGCAAAGCCGGAAATCTTGTAGATGTTCTTTGGATTTTCGTCGGATTCAGTCTGAAATGTGATCAAGCGAAAGTTCGCTTCGCCGTCCGCTATGTCCATTTTGGCGTCGGCTTCGCCGATGCTCATCAAGCGCCTGAACTCCCCCGAATAGTCGTGCGCTGCTTCGAGAATGCCGGCTTGCAACGTGACCGTCTCATTCATCAGGAAGCTCGCCACCACACCGCCCGGATAGGCATGGGTTGCCATGTGACCGGGAAAAGGAATGGCGACATTATTGACAAAGACGCCAGCCAAAAACTGCCGTGTTTGATCGTTGGCCGCATTGTTGGCGTCGAAATAGCCCTGCGGGCTGATCTTACCGAAGGTGACTGTGAGGTTGTCCGACACCGGCAACTCGTATTTTGCTTCAGCAATGCGCGTGTCGGAAAATCCATCTCGGAATTCCGGGGTACCGGGCGTGCCAGACGCGCCCTCATAATCAGTATTGGCACCCGGACTGGGATCAAAACCTTCGGCGTGCATGAGCCACACGGTGACTTTGCCGTCGCCCACTTTTTTATCGAAATTCAAATCGACCGACAGCGAGGAACCAAAATCGCCCATGGTGGCCTGATCAGGATGAGCGCTTCGAAGCTTCTGCCCGATCAACGTGATGCCGCCGGTGATTTCGGGAGGCTCGGGCGGCGCGTCTGCGGCATATGCCGGACACATGACCCACAAGGCAACGCTTGCACCGAGCACCTTAATGTTAAAAATAGTGCTGGATCGCTTGGATTTTAACTGTCTCGCTATGGCACTTAACATAATCATCCATCCCCCTTCTAATACATTATAATCGTCTCTACATCCTTACCACTTTGTAATCTTAACGTGCGCTTTCAATTGCATTCAACCAGAACTCGGGGCACCTGCACAGCTATTTTTAACCTCCTATACGCAGGGGCAACCCAGTTTGATTCATTAAGTATTATGAATATATTAAAGACTGACGAGCAGGCTTGACGCATTCAAAATAAATGTTCTATCAACCTATCAATCTGATGCTCGGCCAATTAAAAATAGCTGTTTTTATAGTGCGAAAGCACTTTTCATCTCGTGTACAAAGCAATTATCGGCAAATGCATTTCCAATCCTTGACAGCGCGACCACACACCGCTCAAAATTCTAACCGTTGCAATTCAAAGTCTGTCGCAACGTTTCGGTGGAGGCTCGGGAGTTTTGTCTCCGTGATGTTGGTTCGATTACATCCAGGCCAAGGATCCGGCTTCGTTTCATGTCCGAAACGGCCCCTGATTCAAGGCTTGGTTCTCTGTCGGAACCTCGTGGGAATCCGTCTTAAATTAAACAATTAGGGGAATACACAAATGAAACATGTACGCACCATCATCGCTACTGCTTTTATCGCTACCGCTTTGGCAGCCGTTGCGCCTGTCTGGGCCGGGAAAAAAAGTAAAGTAGATGTTGAAATCCGCGAATGGAATGTCACTTCCAGCGAAGAAAAAATCCCTGCCGGCGATGTCGAAGTGACTATTCGCAACAAAGGCAAAGAAGTCCATGAAATGGTCCTCATGATGCTGAACACCAATGACCCAGTGCTACACCTGCCAGTCGACAAAAACGGGGCCATTGATGAAAAGACCATGACCTTCGCCAAGATCGTCGACGAAAACGAAGGCATTGAGTCAGGCAAGCATGTGAAAAAATCGATCACCCTCAAGCCGGGCCGTTATGCATTTATCTGTAACATGGTGGAAACGGAAAAAGACGGCACCATCGAAGCTCACTACTCCAAAGGGATGGCGGCGCAATTGCTTGTGGAATAATTGCTGCTGAATTTGTAATCGGTAACCCAGAACGGCCGGTGGATTTTTTCCACCGGCCGTTCTCATTTTGGTAGATGCCTTTGCACCCTGCGCAGACGGAGCGCGCTATCCGCCGACGTTTTTTTCAACCTAGAACCATCTCACCAACCATCAATCGAAGCCGAACCGAACGCAGTAACTGGCAGTGCTTGGCATCTGCTTTCCTTTGGCTAAAAATTCAGGCTCACATTGGCAAGCAGTGTTTGTTTCGGCTGGAAACGGTTGGCCGGGAGCAGACCGAGATCAGTGGTATTCGCACTCTGGTATTGGAAGCGGGTGTCGAATAAATTTTTCACGGTAAAATTCACCGCACCCATGCGCCGGGGTAACCGATAGCCTAGCGCCAGATCAGTCACCCAAAATTGATCATCACCGGTGCGAACTAAATTGTTGTAAAAAAGCTCCACCTTCTGCTCTACACCCGTGGTGGTGAGCTTCACGGATAGACCGGAGGGATGATTAAAATTCAGCGTCATTGGTAATAGGCGGGTGACCACCAAGAGCGGCTTCGACGGGTCTGTATCCACGTTGTCCATGTTCTTGCGCTCAAAATGGTCATATTCGTAGGCTAGACTCAGCGCCAGCTCAGCGACCGGCGTCCAATAAGTGTATAATCGCCCTGAATTTTCATTCTGGTTTTCACCTTGCTTGGTATCGTGATTGATAAATTTGTAAGTCGTGCCATTACGGCGCACCGCTTCAAATCCGCTGAACCAAGTTTTGGACCAATGCCGATCCACTCCCACACCGTAACGCCGCGCATCGGTGACTTCCGCATCATCGAACAACTGGTTGAAGCCCACCACTTGGGTGGGCTCCAGCGTCTGGTTATTCAGCAATGTGCGCTTCAGGCCACGCAGGTATGCCAAGCGCAACGTGGTATCTGGATTTGGGCTCCATAACAAACCCAGCTTAGGGTTGTATTGCTTGTGCTCCCCAGCCCCCGACTTGCGGTAATAGTCAACGCTGGCACCAACCGTAGCGATCATCCCGGACATCAGGTCGATTGGAACATACACATAAGCATTGCTATGGCGTACCGTACTTTGGGCGAGATCCTTGTTGACCAACACTTTGCCGAAAAAATCGTCAATTAGCTGCCTTTCATGCGCACCTTGATTGACATACCCCAAACCCCAAATGACCTGGGCTGGGCCATTGCGATACAGATGCTGCAATTCAACTTGCAGCCCCTTCTGTTCGCTGCTGAGATTATCGCGCGATGCCTCCAGATACGGGTCATTGGGGTATGCGTTGATTTTAGTTTGCGTCGCTTTGACGTCGTTACGTATCCAAGACAGCAGCAGATCGTGCTCTGGCGATGGGGAATACCGTAACCCCAGCCGTAGCGTATCTTCTTCGCGATTCCGGCGGAAATCGGGCCGGAAGTTATCCACACCAAAGCGCAACGCGACATCGCCGCGATCCAATTCGCTGTGGCGTGACTCCACTTGCAGATTGGTTGTCGGCGCCAGCGCCCATTGGCCAAAAATGTAGTTAACGTCCTGCATCAAGTCGGCGTTTTTACGATACCCGTCGGTCTCGAAATGCAGTTGCCCTGCGCTCAAGGCAAATGGATTGCTCATGGCCGACACCGCGACGTCGTCGCCTTGGGTGGCTTGGTTACCGGAAACACCCAAGGCTTTAAACGCAAAACCATCGCGAACAAACAGCGGCGTGTATTCATTATGAGGCGTCATGCCGATGTAGTCGGAGACAACCACATTGCCTTCTGCAAGTTGCGCACTCGCGAGATTAATGACAAGCGGCTGCAACAGTTGCGATTGCAGCGCTTCGCTGACGCGCGCGATTTCGTGCTGCGGCAGCGCCGCGTAAGCCTCCGCCAAATAGCGATGCGCGGAGTAATTGTCGGGCGCCAGATTAATTGACTTGTAGGCTTCGGACAGCGCGAGCTGATCAAAGCCCAGTTCTTTATAAATCTGCGCTTGGCTCGCGCTGCGCGTGGCAAGGTCGTCGTCCAGCAACAAGCGCGAACGATACACGGTGTGATTGTCGTTTAGCGCGATGGACTGCTGCACGTCGTGCAGGGCTTCCACCAGGCGGTTTTGCGCCTGCTTCAACAGCGCATCGTACAACCAAGGGCTTGGGTCTTTGGAGTCATGTTCTTTGGCTTGAGCGAATTGTTCGCCGGCCAGTTTGCCGCGATTTTCTTCGTAATACGCCTTGCCAACGTAACTGCGCAGCAATGAATTGCGCGGGTCGAGGCTGGTGGCGATTTCGATCTGGGTGCGGCCGGCCTCAAGCCGGCCGTGGCGAATACGCGCCAAACCCAAGCCCAAACGCGGCAGCGGTGCGGCGCGATCCAACCGCACGGCCTCTTCAAAAACAGTCTCTGCGTCACGGGTTTTTCCTTGCAGCAAATAGGCGAAGCCCAATACCGCCCGGGCTTGCGACACCACCGGTTGACGTTGGCTTGCCGCGTGCGCGGCGGTCAATGCTTCGTCTAATTTTCCATGCATCAACCAGAGTTCGGCCAGCCGCGCCCAAGCGAGCGCGTTGTCCGGTTCGTTGCTCACGGCGGTTTGCATGGTTTGCAGCGCAGCATCCAAATTGAACTGCGCTTGATCAGCGTACGACTGCGCGATGCGCGCAGCGGCGGAGCGGGGCGCAAGCTTCACCGCCTCAGCCGCAAATGTCATGGCCTGATCCTTGTGGTTGAGTGTCACCGCGATCACGGTGCGCAGCGCCCACGCCTCGCTGTTATCAGGATCGGCGGCCAGCACCTGTTCAAGGTTGGCTTGTGCCTCGGCAACGCGCCCCACCATCAACAACAGATGCGCGCGATACAACAAATAGTGCGTGCTGGTGATGTCGTCGCCCGCCTGCTCCAGCAGTGTGAGCGCCGCACGCAAATCATGTGCACGCAACGCGCGCGCCGAGTCGGCGACCACCGCGCGCCATGATTCCAGCCCGAAATTAGTGATGTCCTGCGGTTCAAACTCGAACACATGCGGGTAATACAAGGCCCACTGCACGCTTTCCATCGGATCGGCGACGGTATGCATGCCGGGCGCGGTGCCGCGTTTTGTCAAAGCGCTCTGACTGCTTTGCAGTGTCAACTGCCCAGCGGCGTTGTCGACGTTCACATGCCCTTCCGTCACCGACACCAGCGTCTGTTCGTCATCAACCTTGACAATAAACTCAGTACCTTCGACTGACGCATTCACAAACGGGGTTTTGATTTTGAGAGCATGCGGCACGCGGCTGATAAAATGCGCGATACCCTTGAGCAATTCGACCACGGAAAAATCTTGTTCCTTGCCGCCGAGCAAGGTCAGCGTGCTGCCCTCGCCGAGCTGTACGTTGGTCTGTTCCTGCTCCAACCGCAACAGCGTGCGACTGAAGCGGCGCACCGTGACGCTGTCGCCGGCACAAATTTCCATATCCGCCTTTACCGGCTGCCACTCCTGCACATCCTTGCCGTGCGCATCGACATTGCCCTGTACCGAAACCACCGTTGCGACAGTTTCCGCGCAACGCGATTCAGCGTGCGCAACGGCGCAACAAACGATAAGTAATGGGAATGCGGCAAACGAAACGCGCTGAAACGTGAGCATAATTTTTATTAGTCCTGGCTATTGGTGTCCGACCCCAATTGACTTGTAACAACGCTCAAGGTAGCAAAGAAGCGCAGGACGCATCCTAATGCCTACCCGATTACTTATTGAAAAACTTAAAATTCAAAACAATAACAACCGGTGTCGTTACATATACAAACCTGTTGTTTATTGGTTATCCCCGCCACCATGAGCGCCCCCAATTGCTTTGCTCCGTTCGATAGATGCAGATTCTCATTGGAAATGGCGCTGGCCTGAATGGGATTGCCTTTACTGTCGGTAACTTCTAATTTGCCGTCTACTTTAATGTTGATCTGCAGCGCCGTATCCTTCGGGAACGGGAGGCTTGCTTTCCTACTCACTTTTGCCATTTTCACTTCTCCTACGTTAAGTTATTAAAAAAATACTACCTAGTTACTACTACCTAATTACATCAGCGCTACTGCATAGCGTGATGCGTTTCTTTAGCTATAGCGCAAAACTTATCTGGCTAAAAACGTAACGCTTGGGTGCATATAAGGGATGTCCAGAGTCGGTATCTTGATATTGGAACGTCTTATCGAACAGATTTTTGACCCCCACCTGGAGATGTCCACTGCGCCCGAAAAAACTATAATTCAAAGCTAAATCCACCATCCAAAAACGATCCTTTGCTGAACTTATTAAGGGGTTAAATGTTACGAAACTACCCGCTTGGCGCACATAGCTGGTTTGTACATTTACGCGCCAATGTTCTAGCACGTACCAATGCAGGTTCAAAGGGAGGCGCGCCGTATTAAGCCTTAAGATAGAGTCCACACCGGTAAATCCTTTAGGATCGTTACCATGATCAAAACGCTCAAAATAATACTCCGCGCTGAGCGCAAGCGCTGGCTGTGGCAACCAATACCAATAGGCCCTTCCCAAGTATTCCTCCCACGCTGCCACATCGTAGATAGCGACATTCTGTCGCACTAACGTCCGTGGAATATGCAGGGATCGCTTGGACAGTTCCAAGCCGACATAACTCGCCGGCAAGAGGCGCTGATCAAGCCCTAAACCATATCGCCAAGCCCGACTTCCCCCGCTGGGATCATCAAAGAATTGATTGAAGCCCGCCACCTGAGTAGGTTCGACTGTCTGCTGGTCTCCAATTAACGCGCGTCTCAGGGATCTAAATGCCGCCAGTCGCAAGGTGGTTTGCGGAGCAGGCTGCCAAACCAAGCCAAATTTAGGGTTCGCTTTCTGGGTTTTTGCATCAGCATCCTCGTACTTGTCGGCACTCATACCAAAGGTGGCGACAGCAGTATCGGTAATTCTATACTTGAAGTAAGCATAGAGATTTTGCTGATTAACGTTGCTTGATTTGTCGTAACGAAAACGAGCCATACCAATTACGCTAGTGCTCTTCACATTTTTCCGGGAACTTAATAAGCCCACGCCACTTTGTAAGCTCAAATTACCCCGGCGCAGGTCATAACGTAATTCCGTACTACGTGGGTGAGTATCAGTATCCAGGTTGAGTTCAAAAGTCGGTGATTTGCGATAATTTTGGTCTTCTGCTTTATGCCAAATCAACGAACCGATTACCCGGTCCTCGGGTGTGAATTCATGAGAAATTCCGATGCGCGCACTTTGTCTATCACGCGTATGGCGCAGCGTTGGCACAAAATTATCAGGGTCGAACCGAAGTGATGTATCCCCTTCGTCAAGCTTAGCGCGACGCAATTCCACTTGAACGCTGGTCGATGCAGACGCGCGGACCTGGGCAAACAGGCTGTATATGTCATGCGTTTGATCGTTATTGGCGCGAAAGCCTTCGGTCTCATAATGAAACCGGCCAATGCTGTATGACATGTTGTTGTACAAACCCGACTGGACGATTTCATCGCTGCGGGTTGCGTTGCCTCCCACCAAACCCGATGCGTGCAGTGCGAGATCATTCTGCACGAACAGCGGGGTGTACTCATTCCACGCAGCGTTGAGTCCGGCCCCTTCTAAAATACCGAGTTTGCTTTCCGCAAGGTGGGGCTGCAAAGGGTTGAGATTAAGCGGCTGCAACAGTTGCGCTTGCAGCAATTCGCTGACCCGGGCTATTTCATGGCGCGGCAACGCCGCATACGCATCGGCGAGAAATCGATGCGCTGAATAATTCTCTGCACTTGCGTTGACCGATGTATAGCCTTCCACCAGAGCCAATTGGCTGAACCCCAAGTTTTGATAAATCCGCGCTTGGCTCGCGCCACGCGCCGCCAGATCATCGTCGAGCAGTAACCGCGAGCGATACACCGCGCGGTTGTCGTTGAATTCGATGGACTTCTGCAACTCTTCAAGGGCCGCACCAGGCCGGTTTTGGGCTTGCAGCAGCAGTGCATTATAAAACCACGGCGTGGGATCTTTCGGGTCCAGCTCCTTGGCCAGCGCAAATTGCTCGCCCGCAAGTGTGCCGCGCTTTTCTTCGTAATAGGCTTTGCCTGCATAGCTGCGCAGCAGCGAATTGCGCGGCTCCAAACTGGTGGCGATTTCGAGCTGGATGCGGCCGGTTTCCAAGTGGCCTTGGCGAATGTAGGCGAGCCCTAAACCCAAGCGCGGCAAGGGCGCCGATGGGTCAAGGCGGATCGCGTCTTCAAAGACCACGTGCGCGGCGGCGGGGCTTCCCTGCAGCAGGTGCACGAAGCCCAAAACGGTCTTGGCCTGCGGCGCGCTGGGTTGGCGTTGCGTGGCGGTTTGCGCGGCGTGCAGTGCTTCCTCCACGTTTCCGTGCATGAGCCACACTTCCGCCAAGCGCGACCACGCCAGCGCGTTGTCCGGTTCGTTGCGCACAGCGGTTTGCATCTGTACCAGCGCCGCGTCCAAATCAAAACGCGCTTGATCGACATACGACAAGGCGATGCGCGCGGCGGCGGACTGAGGTGCAAGTTTCACAGCCTCGGCCGCAAATGTCATGGATTGCTCCCTGCGGTTTTGTGTCAGCGCGATTACAGCACGCAACGCCCACGCCGCGCCGCTGCCAGGATCGGTAGCCAGCGCCCGCTCGATGTCTGCTTGCGCTTCAACGACGCGCCCCACCCGCAGCAACAGATGCGCGCGATACAGCAAATACTGCGTATTGTTGATGCCGTCACCGGCTTGCTCCAGCAGCGTAAGCGCGCTGCCCACATCATTGGCACGCAACGCACGCACCGAGTCGGCGACCACCGCGCGCCACGGTTCCAACCCGAAATTGGTGATGTCTTGCGGTTCGAATTCGAACACATGCGGGTAGTACAAAGCCCACTGCACGCTTTCCATCGGGTCGGCGACGGCATACACCCCAGGTGCGGCGCCACGGGGGGTCAAAGCACTCTGGCCGCGTTGCAGTGTCAACTGCCCAGCGGTATTGTCGGCCTGCACACGCCCTTCCGTCACCGACACCAGCGTCTGATTGTCATCAACCTTGACAATAAACTCAGTACCTTCGACTGACGCATTCACAAACGGGGTTTTAATTTTAAGCGCGTGCGGCACCCGGCTGATGAAATGCGTGACACCCTTAAGCAATTCGATGACAGAAAAATTCTGTTCCTTGCCGCTAGGCAAGGTCAGCGTGCTGCCTTCGCCGAGCTGCACATTGGTCTGCTCCTGCTCCAACCGCAGCAGCGCGCGACTCATGCGGCGCACGGTGATGCTGTCGCCGGCACACAGGTTCATCTCCGCCTTTGCCGGCTGCCACTCCTGTGCATCCTTGCTGCGCACATCAACATTGCCCTGCGCCGAAACCACCGTTGCTACGGTTTCTGTGCAGCGTGATTCGGCGTGCGCAACGGCGCAGCAAGCAATAAGCAATGGGAATGCCGCAAACGAAACGCGTTGAAACATAATCATGGTTTTTATTGCTCCGCGCTGTTATGTAGGTACTGGGATGTGCGCCTCTCCGTGCGTGAGAGGCCGGGTTTAACAACCCGGCCTACGACCCTTGCTGTAGTCTACGGCCTTAACTTTCCGACAACGGTAAATTATGAATCCGGATGACGGTCGGGCCAGATGCATCTTCCACCGCAGCGATAGCGTGAACATCTGCATCGCGCGTAATAATTGCGCAACCTTCACGGCGTACATAACACAGAATTTCTTCATCACGTGCGCGACCCACCCCCAGTTCGCCAACCTGCTTGATGTCTCACCCAACATCTCGCAATAGGCTTGCAGTTTAACGTGGCAAGCCTTAGTCGGAAAGGATCGGTATCAGGCCGCGCCCACTGACATGGTGTGACGATCCAGATTATTTGCGGCAAAACGCAAGCGCCACGCGAATATCATCCCGCTCAAGCTCCGGGTACTCGCGAATGAGTCAGTGTGGTTCTTTTCCCATAAAAAAACACCCGTCCGGAACGAACCATAAGAGCGTTTTGTTGGATATCGAAGCCGCACCTTCCCCGCCGTGAAATGCTGGTTTTAAAACCCCAGCCTATGGGCTTAATAATACAACTATGCAAGCCTGACCCTGGCTATGGATTCTATGAGCGACTCCGACCCTGTGCCCCGCTTCGGTACTCAGGCACTTGCGGGGGCTACCCGCTTGCGCTTCTCCCTTGCCATCGGTGCGACAGGTTCCTACGTTCCTCACCCACGCCTGAATCAAGATCACGCCGCCTTCATGCCGCACGCTGGTGGAGCCGTAAGCAGGTGACCTCTCCACCTTCTTCGCGGAACAAACCCTAAGGTTCCGGTTTCGACGTCGGTTAAGGGTCTTTCGGCACGTCATCAGCGGTTCTCTTGCGTTCGTCTTCCTGATTCTTATCTGATGGAGTCACGCTCCGCCTTTTCCGGCAACGTTCACCACGAAGACTCTTAACCTTCGCAGCTTGCGGCGGTTTGAAATCTGCGCCTGTACGCCGACTTCGAGGGGCCTGCCCTCATCACGGGTGAAGCATCGCTTCCATTCAGCATACAAATGGTCGCGCTCGTAGCACACCGGGTAGCGTCCCCTTTTCCCCTATTGAAACCACTCAATGGGGTCCGGCGGGTTGCAGATAACGTAAACCCCAACACCATCCCCGATATCCATACAGATAGTCCCCTTACGTACAGTTACAGTGTAGGTCTTTTGAAACAAAATCTTTCCAGGCATGTGACCTTTGGGATAACAACTCGCCAGCGCTGCATCGGAAATGTTGGCTGCCTTACCGGTGTCTTGCGTGCTCGCCACGTCAGCATTGGGTAGCTTGCACGGCTGCACGCGCTCCCCGGTTGTCGGGCTGACAACCGTCACGGTACCGTTTTTATTGAGCGTGAGCGCAAGCTGCGCGCCGTCTTCTTTAAAAATACTGGCGGATTTCCATTGTGTACACCCTGTCACGGCGAACACCGCCAGTGCTAGCGTGAATACTGTTAATTGACTACGGGTCATTGCCTTACTCCTTGTGTTGTGATTGAACTGCTAAATCGTTAAATCGCTATTTATAAACCCCGGCTTTACACTATTCTCAGACGGGTAGTGCGTAACTCCACTTTCCCCTTCGGAAAGGTGAGATCAAGAGGGGGCATATGCCTGCCAACTACAAATTCCCCGCCCCCTTTTTCAAAGGGGAAAATCTATACTGCTTTAAAATGACACCTGTGCTTCAACGAACAAGGCGCGCTCCGGGTAAAACGGAACGGGCACTGGCTCGCCGTTAGCGGCATCCAAAGATTGGAAATGGAAGCTTCGATCAAACATGTTGAGCATTTTGATTTCCACCTGCACATGACCTTTGGGTAAAGCCCAGCCAAGTGCAAAGTCACTGATCCAGAAACGGTCACGCAGGGTTTGAGTGCCGACAAGGAGCACATTAGTCACCTCCTGCACTACCTGCGTGACCCGCACCCGCGAGTAGAACCCGCTGCTGTGGAAATAGCGTAGATCCAACGGCAGACATTGCGTGAGCAGCGCCGCTGGGCGCGTGGAATTTACTGTTCCAGCGACGTATTCCCGGCTAACACTTTCGTGCGTAAATTCCGTACTCAAGGTCAAGTCGGTGCGCGCTAACCATGTGAGGTAGGCACGATGGGCGTGCTCGGAACGGTCTTCGATGGTATCGGCACCACTCTCGAAAACGTATTCAACTTTTCTACGACTAATTTCCGCGCCCGTTGTAATTGTTGGCGACCACTTACTGTCAATTCCAAAACCATAACGCCGCGCCCGCGTACCTAACGAGTCGTCAAAAAATTTATTAAAACCAGCAACCTGTGTTGGCTCCAGAGTCTGATTACGGACCGGATAACGGCTAGTCGTAAGAAACGCCGCCGCTCTTAGGGTGGTATGGGGGGTGAGTTCCCATAGTATTCCCAGCTTGGGATTCCAGGCATCCAGATTAACGCCGTTTTGCTCTTCCACCGAGTCAAAACCAGCACCCAGAATCACCTCGGCCGGGCCCAATGAACGGTGCCAGTAGCCATAAATATTATTCTGATCCACGTCGCGGTCGGTTACCTTGGGGGGAAGGGATGGGCCCTTTGGTGAAACTGGCGTCAGCGTATTGAGTCTATCCGCTATCATGCGACCCAAGCCGACGAGAAACTGACCTTGAGCGCTATTACCAACATATTGGGCTTCTATTTGTCGACCAATAACCTTGGACGACAAAGTTAGGAACTTGCTTACTTTCGTATCTTTATTGAGAACCGACCGACTGGCAGCGAAAACTAACCCATGCTCAGGTGCAAGTTCGTAGCGAACCCCAAGCAACAAACTCGGCTCTGTAATGGTAACGCGCTTGCTGGGTGAGAATAACGCCGGATCAAACTGGATCAACATATCCCCGAATTCGCTTTTCTTGTCGCGGTACTCGGCCTGCACACTGAGCTGCGAACTCACACGATATTGGGCGAAGATATTCTGCACGGTTTGGTCGCTGTCGTTGTTTTCGCGCACACCGTCGCTCGCGTAGTTGAATAGGCCGACACTGAACACGCCGCGCGACGCAACCACTGACGCCGCAACTTCGTTACCGCTGGTGTGGTTGGCGCCGTCAATACTGTCGATATTCAGCGCAACACGCGGCCGCTCGAACAGCGGCGCGTATTCGTTGAGACCAGCGGTTGCCAGCGCCCCGCCTTCGAACGGCAGCAGGTTCACTTCGCCCAGGCGCGGGCGTGGCGGCTCGACATTGAGCGGCTGCAGCAGTTGCGCTTGCAGCAATTCGCTGACGCGCGCGGTTTCATGGCGCGGGCGATTGGTGTAGGCGTCAGCGAGAAACTGGTGCGCAGAAGCATTGCCCGGCGACACGGCCAACGCCCATGTGCCCTCTGCGATGGCGCTTTGGTCGAAGCCAAGTTTTTGATAAGTGCGTGCGATGCTGACGCTGCGCACCGCCAGATCATCGTCTAGCAACAGGCGCGAGCGATACACGCTGCGGCGATCATTCAACTCCATCGATTTTTGTAATTCCGCCAACGCCGCGCCGGGGTGATTTTGAACTTGCAGCAGGAATGCGTTGTAAAACCATGGAGTCGGATCGTGGGGATCCAGCTCTTTCGCATAATTGAATTGCTGCGCTGCCAACGCGTCACGATGTTCTTCGTAATAGGCCTTGCCAACATAACTGCGCAGCATCGACGCACGTGGATCCAGACTAGTGGCGATTTCGATCTGCGCACGGCCTTCGGCTAAATCGCCTTGGCGAATTTTCACCAGCCCCAAGCCCAAACGCGGCAACGGTGCAGCGGGGTCGAGATGCACGGCGCTATCAAATGCGTTGGCTGCTGATTCGAACTGCAATTGAATCAGGTAGGCAAAACCCAACACGGTTTTGGCTTGCGCGGAGTTGGGGTTGATACGCACCGCGCGTTGCGCCGCGAGCAAGGTTTCCTCGATACGGCCGTGCATCAGTTGCAACTCGGCCACGCGTGCCCACACCAAGGCGCTGCTTTCATTATTCTTGGCGGCGGTTTGTGCGGCGGTCAGTGCGCTGTTCAAATCGAATCGGGCTTGATGCGCGTACGACAGCGCGAGCTGCGCGGGTGCCGAGCTCGCGTCGGCTTGCACCGCTTTTTGCGCCGACTCCAGTGCGAATTGCGCCCGGCCTTGCGTAACAGCGATGACCGAACGCATGACCCACGCGACACTACTGGCTGCATCGACAGTCAGCACCTGTTCGATGTCCGCTTGCGCCTCGGCGACGCGCCCCACCATCAGCAACAGATGCGCGCGATACAGTAAATACTGCGTGCTGGTGATGCCGCCGCCGGCTTGCTCCAGCAGCGTAAGCGCGTTGCTCAAGTCATTAGCACGCAACGCGCGCACCGAGTCGGCGACCACGGCGCGCCACGGTTCCAGCCCGAAACTGGTGATGTCTTGCGGTTCGAACTCGAACACATGCGGGTAGTACAAGGCCCACTGCACGCTTTCCATCGGATCGGCGACGGTATACATGCCGGGCGCAGCGCCACGGGTTGTCAAAGCGCTCTGGCCGCTTTGCAGTGTCAACTGCCCGGCGACGTTGTCGGTGTTTACATGCCCTTCCGTCACCGACACCAGCGCCTGTTCGTCGTCGACCTTGACAATAAACTCGGTGCCTTCGATTGCGGCATTCACAAACGGGGTTTTGATTTTGAGCGCGTGCGGCACGCGGCTGATGAAATGCGTGACCCCTTTGAGCAATTCGACCACGGAAAAATCTTGTTCCTTGCCGCCGGGCAAGGTCAGCGTGCTGCCTTCGCCGAGCTGCACGTTGGTTTGTTCCTGCTCCAGCCGCAACAGCGCGCGGCTGAAACGGCGCACGGTGACGCTGTCGCCGGCGCAGAGATCCATATCCGCCTTTAGCGCTTGCCATACCTGCGCATCTTTGCCGCGCACATCAACATTGCCCTGCACCGAAACCACGGTCGCGACAGTTTCCGCGCAGAGTGATTCAGCCTGCGCCTGCGCGCAGCAAACGAGAAAAAATGGGAACACCGCACACGAAAACCGTTGAGACACGGTCATAGTTTTTTTCGTTCCGTGATGGCTGCTGTACAGCGGCACCAGCAGCAAGCGCGGCTATGTTAATCAAATCGCGAGGGAGGAACAACTAGTACTAAAGCATTAGCGGAGTGATTAGCTCGGATGTTGTCGCGCCCCTTATTGAACGTCAAGAAGCGCATGTTCCAAAGGGGTGCGGTTGTTACATAAGATGTAAACGTTACTTCGTATTCACTTTGTATTCACTTTCGCCACGCCGTTCCATTGCTCGGGCGGTGCTTGCAACTGATATTCGCGGCACCGCTCGGCAAAAAATTGCGCCGGACCGTCGCCGGAAAACTTTTCGATGAGCGCGGTAAATTGCCGTTCCGCAGTGACGAAATCATGTGTTTTGAACTGTTGCAGTGCGGCCGAAAAATCTGCGCACCGTTCTCGTTCCTGAGCACCTGCGCTGGCCGACTCGTCAAGTAATTCGCATACTGCGATGGGTTTGGTTTTTCCCGACAACATAAACTCGCCCAATTCGCGCACCAGAAAACCCTCCACACCTTCCAAGGTTTCGCGCGACACCAACACGCGCGTGCCCAGTGTTTTATTTAAACTCTGCAAGCGCGCCGAGGTGTTGACAACATCGCCGACGGCCCGGTATTCGTAGTGATCCATCGCGCCCACATTACCCAGCAACATCTCACCAGTGTGTACGCCGATGCGCGTTGGCAAGGGCAGCGGCGCGCTACGATTAAACTCGTCCACAGCTTTTGATATTTCGAGTGCGGCTTGGCAGGCTGCCTTGCGTTTGTGCGCATCGGGCATGGCGAGCGACGCCCACAAAGCCAGCATCGCATCGCCGACCACGTCGGACACGAAGCCGTGGCGACGACGCACCGGCGCGAACACCGCCGCATAATATTGATTCATGTATTTGCCCAAGACCTGCGGCGACATGCGTTCCGACAACGTGGTGTAATGTTCCGCGTCGGTGGACAGGCACACGCCATACACCAAGTGTTGGGTATCGCGCCGACGCGCGATGTCGTCGGCGATGTCGTCCACGATACCGGACGGCAAATAATGCCCGAGCGCGTCACGCACCTTGCGTTTCTCACGGCTCTCGCTCCAATAGCGCCAGAGCGTGACACTGAACACGACGAACGGCGCCTGTACCACCAGCGGGATAAATAACGGCAACCAAACATTGGTAGCGACGAACAGCAGATAGCCACCGCCGAAATAAACCGCACAGGCCGCCAGTGCGCCCGCCCATGCGACACCAGTGGGCAACACCCGACACAACAACGTGAGCGTCACGCCCCACAGCAGCAGCAACCCGAACGTCGTGACGTTCGACAGCGGCTGCAGCCAACTCGCTTCGAGCAGGTTGCCGAACGCGGTCGCACCGATTTCCACACCGCTCAAATCCACGCCGTCGGCCTGCGAATACACGGTATGAAAAGTATCCAGTTGATCGGTTTGCAATGGCTCGGACAAACCGACGAACACGGCTTTGTCTTTGAACGCCGCCGTGTCGCCGTTCAATACGCGGTAGTACGGCACGGTGGCGATGCTGCGCGCCGGGCCGTAGTAGTTGAGGTATAAACTGTGTGCTCCGGATTCGATCTGCTGCAAGCGAGCTTGCTTCGAAACGTCTGTTTGCCGTTGTAAAAAGCCCCGCAACATTGCTACCGGCAACGTCGATACGTCGCCCGCGCCGGTCTTGAACACCCAGAATTGATTCACGCGTTTCGGAAATTTCGGCAACGGAAAAATCGCCGTAGCGTATGCAACGGAAGCGAAGCGCTGCAGCGGCGGGATGACGCGCTCGATGGCGAGCCGGTCGGCGCGCAGCGGCTGCGCGTCCAGGTATTCAAACAACACCACGTTGCCGGCGCGCTGCATGGCGTGCTCGAACGCCGCATCGGTATCGGGTCGTTGCACTTCCTTGAACATCACATCGAAGCCGATCACGCGTGCCCCGGCGGCGTGCAGCCGATCAACCAGTTGCGCGTGCAGGCTGCGCGGCCACTTGTGCGGCTCGTTGGGCAAGTTCAATTCGCGCGCGGATTCTTTGTCGATGCTGACGATGACCACTTCGGCAGGCGCAGGTCGCGCGCCGCGCACGCCGAATAGCCAACTCAAGTCCGCGTTTTCGGAAATTTCCTGCACCGGCGGAAAGAGCGCCGCGAGGACACCCAGCAGGCCGATGGCGAAGCCAAGGGCGAGCGTGTGTCGGGTGGGGGCGGAAATTCGCATAGTATCGGGGTCTTGTATTGATATTTAGCTACGGGTATGTGCACGCGCCGAATCAATAATACGTATACACCGGTGCGAATCCGCCGCCGGGTGTCCGAAAATTAGTCGTCTGGCCCTGGTATAAACGCGCCGCGACACATTGCACCGCGCCACGGTAAACGTAGTTGCGCAAATCAACCTTCAGCATATTGTCAACACCCTGCACGCGCACGCCGCGTTCGCTGGGCAGCACGGTATGCTGGGCGATGTAATTTCCGGCGCAAATTTCTTCCCAAACGCGCTTGGTGATCTTGTCGCCCCGGTAGGCGGCTTTCCCGCCGTAGCCTGCCGCCGGCTTGAAAAACCAGCGGCGGCGCTCGCTCCACAAGGTTTCTGCATTCGTGGCGTCAACCAGCACGGTGCGCGGAATCGATGTGCTCAGCGTTTCTATGGCGGCTTCATCCACACCCAGCGCGCGCAACGCCGCCGCATCGCTCAGCACGCACAAGTTGCGCTTGTCGGCATATACCGCATGTGCGTGCGGATGCGGTGTGAGCACCACGGCGCCGTCGCGATACGCGGCGCGCAGATTTGCCACCACGGCACTGCTCAACCCAAAATCAGTCAGCCGGTTGTACACGAGGTCGACGCGTTCGTCGCCGCAAAACACGGCGCCGTCGCGATACAGCAATTCGCGTGGATCGGCAATCAATGCCACCATGCCATGGCGCTGCAGCAGCTCGCGAAACAAAACGAATTCCGGATACAGGTATTGCTGCGCCGGCGTCTCGTCAACAATCGCAACGCAGCGCAGCGGCACAGCGCCGCGCACACTGCGCCACTCCT
The DNA here is from genome assembly GCA_031363085.1 of Gammaproteobacteria bacterium. Lineage (GTDB taxonomy): Bacteria > Pseudomonadota > Gammaproteobacteria > SG8-11 > SG8-11 > UBA6921. The sequence goes on along the minus strand of JANLTU010000179.1, from coordinate 27,419 downwards.
GCACGAACATGTCAACCAGCGCCTGTTCCAGCGCGTCGGGAGCCAACGGCCCCATGACCATGCCGTGCATGTGCGCATCGCAAGGCTGCTGCGCATGCGCCAACAACACATTGAGCATCGCCCCGCCGGCGTTGGTATTCACTTCGATCAACTGCGGTCCTGACGCGGCGAGATGAAAATCGTAGCCGTAAAACACACCGGCATTGCCGGGATCAAAGCTCGCCAGTTCCGACGCACCGGCCAACGCCTGCCGCACAAATGCCGGCAACGCCGCCACGCGCTCGATTGCGTTGATCGTCGCCCGCATGCGCGCAAGATCGCGCGCTTCGACAAACACCGGGGTTGCGGAAAATAAGTGCGGATGACTATTGCGCACATCGTCCAACACGCCATCGGGCGCACGCGCATGCAACTGGCGCTGCAATGCGGCGGTGTCCAAGGTGTTGCAATCGTATTGCCGGTTTAACTGCTGCGGGTCGGGATTCGTCATGGGCGACATTCTGCCGGACTTTTGTTGCGCTTGCTGCAATCATCGCGGCTAACGCCAATTCCACATCGGTTAGCGCTTACCTAAAAACCTGTTCAATCACGCCAGCAACGCCAGAACCCACATCAACACTCCGCCAGTCGCGGCAATCCCCGCAAGTGAAAACAGCCAGCGTTTGCGCGTGAGTGCGGTGATGGACGCAAGCGCTATGGAAATTTGTAACAAGGTCATGGACTGCGCCAGTTGGTGATGCGGATACATGAACTGCTCGCTTTTTTCATTAGCCTCGCGCGACTGTGCTTCCAACGCTTCGGCTTTTACTTTGATGTCTTTTTTTTCGGCGTCATAGCGTGCGATTTGCTGTTTGTAAGTTTCTTTTTTTTCCGGCGAACTCATCTCCATACCCAGCTCCATCAGATGTGCTTTGTTGCTTTTGGACTGATAGAAATTCCATTCGTCGGAGGCTTGCGCTTTTTTCAGCACGGCTTCGTTCTTGTACAGCAATGCCTCATTTTGCGTGTTGCCCCCCTGGTAAGCGACGATGGCGCCGATGGTGGAAAGAATGGCGGTAAAAATAGCGACATATTGCGCCAAGCCCGGCCCATGGTGAGCCTGATGTTCAACTTCGTGCTCGTGGGCACCGTGCACATGAAATCCATCTTCAGACATATTTTCTCCACAGCAAATAGATTTAGCACAACGTTGTGCGACTCACACACATCCTGGCCGCACATCTACTTCAGTAACTTGTCGACGAAGTTATTGCACACCAAGAGCGTGGAAAAATTTTCCACTACAAACTGTCGACCCGCATCCGCAAACTGCATCCGCAAAGCATCATCCATCGACAAGGTCACGATGGCCTGGGTGAGTCGGGCGACATTGCCTGGAGGCACTAATACGCCTGTCTTGTTGGCCGACAGCGCTTCGGGCAAACCGCCGATGTCACTGGCAATCACGGGTACGCCGCAACTCTGGGCTTCGGCAACCACGCGTCCGAAGGTTTCGACTTCGATCGACGGCGCGACCAGGACGTCGAACCCCGCGTAATATTCTTCCGGCGCAGCGGACCAGCCAACGAACACGTTTCTGTGCGCGTGTCCGCGCGCGGCAGCAAGTTGCATGGTGGCTTCCTTCGCCACCCCCTCGCCGACCCAGACCATCTTGAGCCGTGGGAGCACATCCATGGCATTGAACATTGCCTCGCGCAGGGCACTCACTCCTTTGGCGGGTTCGATGCGGCCGACGAATCCAACCAGCACCTCGCCGTTGGCAATACCCAAACGTGCGCGCAACGCGGCGCGCGCGACCGGGTTGGGCTGGAAGCGTTGCGTGTCGATGGGATTGTACAAACAGGTAATGTGCGCCGGTGATGCGCCGCAACGGATCAGTTCGTCGCGCGCGAACTGCGATACGACAAAAAAATGGCCCACCAATTTAGGTAACAGCACGCGTGTACGCCAACGCTTGATGCGGATCAGATGACGAAACAGCCCGACGCGCACACCGGTTACCTTGCCAATCAGCACCGATGGCCAGTAGAGCTTGGATTGATTCGCGATAATCCAATCGGGGCGTCGCTGGCCTATTCGCCACAGAATCGCCGCTAAAAAACGCCAATCAACACCCGAGCGGAAGCGCACCGGAATAACCTGAACGCCGGTATTTTCCAACCAGTGCTGGGTGGGGCTGTCTTGTTGCACGACAACAGCAACCTCGTGTCCGCTGGCAAGTAATCCCAAGGCCATCGAAACCAAATGCTGTTCGGTACCCCAGCCGTCATGGCTTGCATCAACAAATAAAAAATTCATACACGCACCTTACGTCGATAGCGATCTTCGTAGCCCGTCATGACCTTGAGGAGGAATTTAATCCAGCCGCCATCGCCGTGGATCGACGCGCGCGGCAAGCGAAAAACATCGTCTTCGCGACGAGCGATGCCGCGCAGCGAGGCAACCGCACTGCGATATCCGGCGCGTTTCACCAGCGCAGCGGTCGATTCGTTGAAACGTCCGTAGGGGTAGCAGAAGTGGTTAATGGACGTGCCTAGCGTAGATGTCAACACCGTGCGACTGTTTTCGATTTCTTGCGTTGCGGTCGCCGGGTCCAGTTGATCGAGGCGTGGATGCGTGCAGGTGTGCGAACCAATTTCCATACCGGCGGCCAGCCATGCTTGGAGCTGCGTCATGTTCATCGTCGGTTTTTTTACGCCCAGGTAGTCGCTGTCCCAAACGTTATGCGCACCGATACAGTTGGCCACGACATAGCAAGTCGCGGTAAATCCGTATTTCTTCAGTATCGGGGCGGCGTGTTCGAGGTTATCCACGTAGCCGTCGTCAAAGGTCAGGATCACCGACGTGCGACTGTCGTTAGTGCTAAGGGCTACCAGTCCATCAGACACCGATACGCCGCGCAGTCCGAAGCGCTGTAACGTCCACATCTGGCGTTCGAACTGTTCGGGCGTGACATATAAACGCGCCAAGCGAACTCCCGCAGGCGGGCGATCAACATTGTGATAAGCCAGAATCGGTAGCCGCGACATTGAGACGTTCTCTTAATTCTGAAATGACTGCACTGCCAAGGAGTCCAGCATGCTCAGTATTAAAAACCACTGCTCAGCGAAATCCATTTAAGCACCAGCCGAAAGCGCAGTTAGCGCCGCGCTATAAGCGCGCGAGCACGCATCATTTTTCGTGCGTCGTCGCAATGGCCGGCATAGGCGATGTCGTAGATTTGTTGAGTCTATTCGTGGGCAGATGGTCCGCCATCGGGGTGGCTCCCGTGACGAGTCGTGCGGAAACAAATAACACTCTGAAATGACGTTTCATACATTCTCCATGTCGTCTTAAACTTAAGTCCAGTGATCACACCTAACGCGCTCGCACCGACTTGCGCACGCTCTTGAAGCAATCATAAAGCAATTGACCTATCAGCACCGTGACTCATTCTTTAACGCTGTCGACCCAACGCGTCAGGTTGTTGATGCGCGGTATACGATGCAGCGCTAAATAAGTCACTACAGCACCTACCGAAATTAGCACCAAATCGAAGATTTGGTTACCAAAAATTTCACCCGCATTTGACTGCGCCATAAAGATCAACCCGAACGAGGCGATGACCCCGCCAAATCCGCCACCAAGAATATAAAAGGTAAAATCAACGGTAGACAGTTTTCGGTGTGTTAAATTTTTGAGGGCGAACGCGTGGACCACGTCCTGATGCAATTCGCCACCGATTAAAATTTCATCGCCCACCTTCGCAGCGGTAGATAAATCACGATGCAACCGCACAGACTGCTCGCCGACGTGGCAGACAACCCGTCCACTCTTATCCGCCGGCATCAGATCACGCACAAAACCACGTACCAGTTTCAATTCCACATGGACCTCCACAAACTATATCTTGCTCGCTGAAATAACGATTTTATTTTATGTCGCCATACTGCGACTTTTTAAAAGTGTTCTCACCAAGCAGACCGCTCTTGTGACATCGACAGTATATACATTGTTCACCCCTTTAGGGCCGGACGAAACACTCACCGCAAACGGCACGGGGTGTCGGGATCATTACCTAACAGATTGAATACCTTGCGCCGAATCACGCCAAGTTCGCCGCCGAATAATCCGCGACTGCGGGGTTCGCATCTTCGCCGAACTGCACGCCCAACACCCCGTGCTGTGAGTTTTCGATGCACCCATGATCACACACCCGTCTTGGCCAATCGCTCCAAGTCGTACTGGAATACTGGGCGAACGATGCGCAGCGGCGTACCCAACGCGCTGGGGTCTGTGACCAAACCGTGCAATGAAGGCGTTGCGGCAGAACTGACGATTCACTCCAATAACGAGATTTCTGTGCTTGAGCAACGTATCGAAACGCTCCCCCTTGGGTGGTGGTTCAGCGTAATAAAATAAATTTCGGATGGGCACGCTGCGGATTCCTTCACACGCCTAACGAGTCTGTAGAACAATCCAATTTTGAATATCCTAGAATCTGTGACTGACAGAAAATATTAGAATATTGGCGTGGATTCGGCGCTTCAACGCCCTATTTATTCAGTCCCTTCTCCACCGCGATCACCGCCGCCTCAACGCGTGAGTGCACGCCGAGTTTGCGCATGATGGATTTGACGTGCAGTTTGACGGTGCCGTCGACGATGCCCAGCGCCCGGCCGATGACTTTATTGCTTTGACCTTCAGCGACATGTTTGAGGATTTCGCGCTCGCGCGGAGTGAGGTCGGCGAAGGGCGAAGCTTCCGCATGCGGCCGGTCGCTGCCTTGTACGTAGCGCGCAAGCACCGCCGCAAGCTCGGGGGCAACCACGGTTTTACCGCTTAAAATACTGTGCAACGCGGCGACCAGTGCGTCGGGGTCCATGTCTTTGAGCAAGTAACCTTGCGCACCGTGACGCAGTGCTTCGACCACGTCACGGTCGTCATTGCTGGTGCTGAGGATGATCACCGGCGAGACCACGCCGATGGCGCGCAGACGCCGCAGCGTTTCCAGCCCGTCCATGTTCGGCATGCGCACGTCGAGCAAAATTAAGTCATGCTCCAGCTCCTTGGCGCGTTTGAGCCCCTCCTGGCCGTCGCCAACAGCGGCGACGACCTTGATGCCGCGTCGCTCCATCAGTTCGTACAAGCCCATGCGGAACAGCGCGTGGTCGTCAATCAGGATCACGCGCAGTGGCCGTTCTGCGGCAATCAGGTCGTGGTATTCACTCATGCGCTGTTGGTACCTCGCTCGGTCAGGTCGTCGCGTTCGCGACCACGTCGCTGCAGCGGCACGTTAAATTGTAACTCCACCCGTGTGCCCTCGCCTGCATCGCTTTCAATGCTGAGCGTACCACCGAGCCGCGCGGCCCGCTCGCGCATGATCGACAATCCGATGTGCTCGCCGGGCGGATCACTGACCACTTTTTCCTCGATACCCTGCCCATCATCTTCGACCAGCACGTGATGATCGCCGTTGTCTTCAGCGCGCAACAACACACGCACGGTTTGTGCGTCGCTGTGCTTGCGCACGTTGGTCAAGGCTTCTTGTACGATGTGCAACACCTGCACCTCCAGCGACGGCGGCAGATTTGATTCAACGATTTCATTCTGGAAAAAAGCTGCGATGCCGGTTTCTTTGCGGAAACGCTCGACCACGCTTTCAATTGCCGGAATCAAGCCGCGCTCATCCATGCGCGTGCGGAAATGCGCCAACAATTCGCGTAACTGGCTGTTGGCTTGGTCGAGACCTTCTTTGATATTGCGAATCTGTCGAATCCCGGTACGGTCTTTACTTTGCGCCACGGTCTCTTCGACCAGCGTGACTTGAAAGCGCAGACTGGCCAAGGTTTGTGCCAGCGAGTCGTGCAGCTCGTTCGCAAGCAACGTGCGCTCTTCCATGATGGACAGGCGACGCGCGTGCCGTTCCAGGCGCGCTTTTTCAATCGCAATGCCCAGGTGTCGACCAATGCTGCTGAACAAATGGCTGATATCCTCGCGCTCGATCAACGCGGCGCTGGCAAGCACCAAGTGATACACACCGAGCGTGCGATCGCTGTAGCGAATTGGAATGGTCACCAGCGCAGCGCAGCCGGCATCGGTCGAAATATGCAAGCCTGGCTCACAAAGCTGCGCATTGGTCTGGATCAATATTTCGTCGGCCGCGCGCGCGCCACTCAAGCACTGTTCCAGCGACACGGTACGCGCCAACATATTTTCGTCGCAGCCCACCGTGGCGATGAGGCGCATCTGCCCGTCTTCTGTCATCAGCCGCACCACACCCGCGCGCGCCTGCACCATGTCGCAGAGGGTGTGCAAAAAGCGCGTGAGCAAATCGTTGACATCGTGCAACACATTTACGCCGGCGGCAGCGTCGTACAGAATTTCCAGTGAACGTGTCTTCTGCGCGAGCTGTTCGACTTGCACGCGGGTTTGTTGATCAACGTTTTTGCACATGCGGCTAATCATGTCGCCTAGCACGTTGATGTCTTGCAACAATAAGACTTCGCCCCCTTTGCCTACCGGCGATACCCGCGCATCCAGATCACCATCGAGCATGCGCACAATCCACTCACGCACCTGAAATTCGGCACCCAACACGCGCGCGCGCAGTCGCACCACCAGTAGCGTGGAAAACAACATCAGAAGGAATGAAGCGAAAACCGTAACGATAATGCCAATACCCGCGCCCGTAGCCCACGTGTAGTACAGTGCCAGCCCCCCTAACGCAAGCCCGCTGCTGGTCAACCCCGCCACCAACCAAAACCAGCGGCTCGCCCGCAACGACTGCGGCGCGGTTAACGCTTTAAGTCGCGCTACGGCGCCTTGCAGCTCGTTCGGCAACGGGCCACGCAAAAATGATCGACGCGCGTCTTGTGGGTTATTCATCTACTTTGAAGACGAATCGAGCCAAGCTAAATTTTCGCGCTTTTTTGTCGCGCTCAGCATAAACATGTTTGGACTCGTCACGAGTATCTGCATAGAAAAAATCGGTACGGATATTCTTTATAATATCGCCAGTCTTAGTCTACTCCGCTGGGGATTCGTATTTGCATCTTGTTACTTTATCTGCAGATGCGAGATTATTTGAGCCTATTCATGACCGTTACGAGCGACGGTCAGCCGAGGTCAAATGGAACGGAGAAACCGGAGTTTACAGGCAGTAAATGAGGGCTCCAAGCACCGCACGGCCCCGGATCACCGCCACGCAGCAGATTTTGAATAAGTTTTTTAGATCGCTAACTTGTCTTCGGCGCCTTATGATCCGGATCATCCGGGTTATAGAAAATAAAATCGAAGGCCCCGGCCTCGACCTCGACATAATCGATAATGGCGTCTTCGACCAGTTCGCCAGTGTGCGGCGTCATCACTACCGGCACGCCTTCGCATACCAGATACAGGTCGTTGTCGGCGCGTTCGTCGAAGCCCATACCGTACTCGTACTTGCCGTCGGGGCCGACCTTGGCCGCGACCCGTAAGGCAAGGTTAGCGGTGTCGCTGCTGGCGGAAATGGCGAGAATTTGTTTGGCGGCTTCAGCGGTAATTTTGATCATGATCTGCCTTTGATTTGATTAATGAAAAAATTTGGAAGCTGCTGGCAATACCTGCAGCTTAATGTTTGTTACTCCGCACAAATTCGACAAATCGTCGTGCCCAGTGATGCGTATCGACGTCACGTAAATGAGTGTAACTGGCGAGCAGGTTTTTATAAATCAAACCGTCGTGCGCCCCATCGACGCCACTGCCACGCGTAACGTCGTAGGCAAAGACAATACCTGGCGCTAAATTGTCGAGGCTTGAATAGTGAAATTCATGCGCGGGAATTTCCGCGCCGCTGTGCAGCGGCCACGGGTGTTGGGCACGCTCGCGCAGACGTACATAGCCACGCCCTTGCGGCTTGGCGTGCATGACGATGTCGCCGGGAATAATGCCAACCATGGCGTGACTGTTTTCTTGCCAGGTGATGCTCCGCGCCAAGTACATCAGGCCGCCGCATTCGGCGTAGGTCGACAAACCGTTTTCAATTGCGGCACGAACTTCCCTGCGCAACGTGGTGTTCGCTTCGAGCGCGGCCATGTGGGTTTCGGGAAAGCCGCCGCCGATGAACAAACCGTCGATGTCGGGCAGGGTTGCGTCACGCAGCATGTTGATCGGGACAAGTTGCGCGCCAGCCTGTTGCAGCGCGGTGAGATCGTCGGGGTAATAGAAGCCAAAGGCGGCGTCGCGGGCAATGCCAATTTTTACAACGCGCGCGGGTACAGATGCTGGAGAAATTGTTGATACTCTCTCTCTCCTAGGAAGAGGGTTGCTTATAGATTCTTCGAGCAGCAGGGAATCCGAATTACTTTGCACGGATATTGGCAAGGATGCTGCGCTCACCCGCAACAACGATTCCAAATCCACCTGCTCGGCCACCCGCTGCGCAATTGCTGCGATGCGCGCGGTCGCTTGCGGTGCTTCGTTGCTCGGCATCAGCCCCAAATGGCGCTCGACGATTTCCATCTCCGGGTCGCGCAGGACGGCGCCTAGCACCGGCACGTCAGTGTAGTGTTCAATCACCGCACGCAATTTGCTTTCATGGCGACGGCCGCCGAGTTGATTGAGGATTACACCCGCGATATGCACGTTGCTATCAAACGCTTGGTAGCCGAGGATTAACGGCGCGATGCCGCGTGTCATGCCTTGGGCATCGATGACCAGCACCACGGAGCTGCGCAACAATTTGGCAAGCGCGGCGTTGCTGTTGCTGCCATCCAGATCCAAGCCGTCGTATAGCCCTTTGTTACCTTCAATCAGCGTGACATCGGCGGTGTGCGCATGGCGCGCATACGCAGCGGCGATTTCGTCGCGGGCCATAGTGTAAAAGTCAAGATTGTAACAAGCACGCCCGGCGGCCTGACCCAACCACATCGGATCGATGTAATCCGGACCTTTTTTAAAGGGCTGTACACGCAAACCACGCTGCGCGAAGGCAGCGCACAAACCGATGGCAACGGTAGTTTTTCCGGAGGATTTATGTGCGGCTGAGAGAAACAGGGACGGCATGAGATCGCGTAGGTTAGGCCGCGCATCCGTGCCGCTTAGCGCCATTAATTACGCGGCGTCTTTCGGCGCAGCATGATATGGATCGACATCCGCATCTGCCAACGATAACGGTAGGAAACGCAGCACCTTAATGGCAACAGTGACTAAGGTAAAAGCCAAAGCCGCTCCACCCAGACCAAGCGCAATTTCATACCAGCTCGGTGTGTACGCGGCGATGCCGCCATCCGCGAAACTGCTTTGCACGTCAAAACCGGGGAACAACTCCATTGGATAGGCTTGTCCACCGATGATCAGCACATACATCTGCGCCAGACCGCCGAGCACGACGAGTACCGAGGCCACTGAAATGGCACTGCGTGATGCGCCGGTGGAAGGATGAAATAACAACGCCAGCGGCAGCAATGTGCCCAAAACAATTTGTACTACCCAGAACAATAAAGTGTAAATCCCACCATCAAGCAGAATGAATTGCTCCACACCATGGTGCTGGGTCGCGTACAGCTTGGTTAAATGGAAGGTCAACACCATCAGCAATACGGCTGCGATGAACACGCCAAGCAGATTTTTCAAGCGGCGTAATGTGGTGTCACCCAATGCGCGACCGGTACCGTGGTAAGCGCTCAACAGCACCAGCAAATAAAGCGCGGTGCCAAACGCCAGCGACATGACAATGAACATCGGTGCGAGTAATGCACTATCGTACATTTCACGCGCGACCAGAAAACCGAAAATTGAACCGGTACCAGTAGTCAATATCAGGCGCCATACGAAAGCAACCAGACCAGCGCGTTTGCTATAGGGATTCATGCGCCGCTCCATCATCAGCCACAAATACACGGCGGTGACAGCGAGAAAGCCGGTGTAGAGGAAAATGTTCCACGCAAAAATGGATTTAAAATTGTAATTGAGCATGGCGACGATCAGGCGATCCGGACGACCTAAATCCAGCACGAGAATAATCAACCCACCAAGTAACAGGCTCATCGCCAGCAATGCTGAAAGCGGCGCAAGCGGCTTATACGGCGTTTTGCTGAATACTGAGGAGACCGACGCGACATTCAGTGCACCCGATGCCGCGACGATCAGAAACACGGCGAACACATGCGGCATGCCCCACACGATCTGGTTGCTCATGCCGGTGACGTGGTGACCTTCGTGCTCCATGTATATGGCCGCACCCAAACCCAGCAAAATAAAAAGCCCGAGCACCGCGAGCAACGCGTAGTAGCCGGGACTGGTGCCTTCAATTTCGCGATAGGTGACGTTCATCATTTCAAACCAAGTATTGGGTGCGTTGTAGTGACTTATTCCCCCTTAGAAGGGGCATGGCAAAGATAAAAGTCGATCTCACCTTTTAATTTCACACTCTTGCCCTCGCCCGCACTGCGGGCGAGGGCATTACTTCTTATATTCCTTGATACCGTACACCCAGATTCAAATTCAAATTGCCGCGAATCTGAGTACTAGGTTCAGCGGCCAGATGCTTGGCAATTTCGCTGTTGGGATCGTTCATGTCACCAAACAAAATCGCATTATGCCCCGCCTTCACGCACGCATCTTGACAAGCAGTGGTCGTCTCGCCACGATCAACTCGGTGCACACATAAAGTGCAACTCTCGACCGTACCCTTGCCACGCGGCGCCCAAGACTTTTGATCGTTGTGAGCCTCATGAATAAATGAGCGTGCCTTGTACGGGCAAGCCATCATGCAATAGCGACAGCCAATGCACAGATGTTTGTCGACCAGCACGATGCCGTCGTCACGACGGAAGGATGCACCGGTCGGGCAAACGTCAACACACGGCGCCGTGGTGCAGTGCTGACATAACATCGGTAACACCGTAGTGCGACTGGTAGTTTTATCTTTGAGTGTGACTTTACGTATCCACTGCGCATCGATCTCGGAGCGACCACTAGATTTCAAGCCATTTTCTTCGTCACAAGCCTTTACGCACTCGTCACAGCCTTCAACGCATTTACCGGCATTGACTAGCATGCCCCAACGTACTTTACCGGTAACCGCTTCTTCCGGCGCACGCGCACCCGCCACACGTTGCACCAATGCAGCACCCAACGCAACGCTCGCGGTTAAGGCGCCAATGCTCGTCAGAAAGTTGCGGCGATAGGTATTGATTGGAGTTTCTACTTCACTCATGGCGACAGCCCTGAAACTTTCGGTATGTCCGGCTTGGACTGATGACATTCAAAACAGTCGATGCTCACAGCGGCGTAAGCATGGCAACTGTTGCAAAAATGACGTTTATCGTCGATGCCCACCGGCAAATTACTTTCGTCCTGCACCGCGTGGCAGTTTAAACATTCCTTGAGACTATGCTTTTTAGTGCGTATGCCTTCGTGCACGGTCTCATCACGTTGGTGCAGCAAAAACTCCATATGATTTTTACGCATCACCGTGGTGTCTTCAACGCAACGCTCACCTTTACCTTTAGGGATTTTCGGTTTGGGGACATCGGCAGACGCTACGACGGCAGCCATAGACAGTGCCATAAATAAAGAGCAAAGAAACGCCCCCCTCCTTCTGGAGGGGGTAACCTCTTCCACTGTTGCAGTGTAATTCAGCATTGCTATGCTTGCCCGACTACTCACCTAAGCCCATCTTGATATATCCCGTCGGGCACACATCGGCACAGATGTGGCAGCCGATGCAGCGCGAGTAGTCAGTGTAGACATAACGGCCCATGGTCGATTCTTTCTTGGCCGTGCGCTTCACTGCTTCTTGCGGGCAATAGATCACGCAGTTGTCGCACTCGAAGCACATGCCGCAACTCATACAACGTTTAGCTTCGGCGACCGTCTCGGCTTCGCTCAAGGCGTGCAGGCGCTCTTCAAAATGGCCTAACACTTCCTGAGCATCAGGCACCGTCTCGCCACGCTTGTTGCGGCCCACAAAACCGAAATGGCCGAGATATAAATCTTTCGCGGGAATAATCTGATGCGCCGAACGATCTTCGTAATTGTGCACAGCGAACGCTTGATCGTCGGTACCACGCAGGCCGCGATCCGTTTCACGTAAATCTGCACCCTTGTCGGATTCAAACGGCTTCGGCTCCAAGCCTTGTTCGTGCAACTTCTGCAGTAAGTCGAAATGATGCACATCGACTTTTGGACGCTTCACCAGCTCCGCATGCTTCAAATAATGATCGATGCTTTCCACTGCGACTGAAGCCTGGCCGATAACCGTGGTCAACAAATGCGGGCGGACGATATCGCCCGCGACGAACACGCCGGGCTTGTTCGGTACCTGGTAAAACTTGTCAGCATTGATCAAACCTTTGCCGTTGTTGAAATCTTCCAGCCCACGGAAATCGCCGGCTTGACCGATGGCCGACACGATAAGATCGCACTCGATATCCTGCTCGGTGCCAGGTATTGGTGTTGCCGTATTGCCTTCATGTTTCAACTCGACCACGCGCAACGCCTTGGCACGACCGGTAGTGGGATCCTTGATGACTTCGACTGGCTGTAAGCTGCCGCGAATATCAACACCTTCATGCATGGCATCATCGACTTCACGTTTGGCAGCATTCATCTTACCCAACGGTTGACGTGACATTAGCAACACTTCGGCACCTTCGCGACGCGCGATATCGACCACATCATGTGCAGTGAAACCCAGCACAATATTCTCGGGACGATCTTTCTCCGCGATATTGGTGATCTGCCCCAAGCGACGCGCAACCGACGCCACGTCGATGGATGTATCGCCACCGCCCACCACGATCACACGACCGGATACAGTCTTTAACCGCCCGTGATTAAACGCCGACAAGAAGGCCACGCCGGAAATGCAGTTGGTTGCATCAGAACCGGGCACTGGTAAATTGCGGCCCGATTGCGCCCCAATGGCGAACAACACGGCATCAAATTCTTTCTGAAGGTCTTGCAACGCCACATCGGTGCCCACGCGCGTGTTCATGCGCAGCTCCACACCCATGTCAACAATGCGCTGAATCTCGCCACCCAACACATCACGGGGCGTGCGATAACCGGGAATGCCGTAGCGCATCATGCCGCCCAGATCTTCATGATCGTCGAACACGGTGCAAGCATGACCACGCATACGCAACTGATACGCCGCTGCCAAACCGCAAGGACCGCCGCCGATGATGGCGACTTTTTTGCCGGTCTCAGCGGCAGCCTTAAACGTGAGCTTATTTTTCAGTGCGGAATCACCGATGTACTGCTCGACCGAATTGATACCGACCCGATCATCGACTTCATTGCGATTACAACCATCTTCGCACGGCGCGGGACACACGCGGCCCATAATGGACGGAAACGGATTCGCCTGCGTCGAACGACGAAATGCATATTCCTGCCACGTGGTACCGGGCGCGGGCTTTTCAATGCCGCGTACGATGTTCAACCAGCCACGGATATCCTCACCCGACGGGCAGCTACCCTGACAGGGCGGCGTTTGGTGCACGTAGGTTGGGCATTTGTGCGTATGGTCGGCGTCGAAAATCTGCTCACGGTAACTGTCAAGCTTGTGATCGCCATCTTCATAGCGGCGCCAGGAAACGTTTTCGTCCTTATTCACGGTATCTACGGGAGTACCCATTGTCTGTCTCCTACCTTTATGGTTAGTTCGTCAATTCACGTTGGTGGGCAAAGCCCACCCTACACATCCCGAGGTCCAAGCACTAATGCATCGCCAACCACCTGATGCAAACTGGTAATCATACTCATCGGAAATTTGTAATACGGCAGCACTTTAGAAAACTGCGCCTTACAGATCGCGCAGATGGCCACCATGGTATTCACATCGTGGTCGTCTACCACATGCTTCAAGGCTTCCATGCGCGGCATGGCACCCTTCACACGCAATTCCATCAAATCATCAGTGAGCAATCCGCCACCACCGCCGCAACAGAAGGTGCTTTCGTGTATCGTTTCCGGCGCCATGTCGAAAAAATGATTGGCACTGGCTTGGAGCAATGCACGCGGAATGACGAATTGTCCGCCCGGTATATCGCCCATGCGCGACGCGCGTGCCACGTTGCAGGAATCATGAAACGTGATGCGCCGATGATCGTTGGCGGATTTGTCAAGCTTAAGCGCACCGCGCTGCACCAAGTCATACGTGAATTCACAGATGTGCGACGGCTGCTTGTATTTCGGATCGAGAAAATCAAACGGTCCGATCAAGGTGTTCCAGAAACTGTAAGCGACGCGCCAAGCATGCCCACACTCACCGACCACGATACGCTTGACACCTAACTCCAAGGCCGCTTCGCGAATGCGCATCGCGACTTTTTTCAGGTTGGACTGGCTGCCAATAAACATGGAAAAATTTGCCGCTTCGGAAGCGTGCGAGCTGAGTGTCCAGGAAATTCCTGCTTGGTGAAACACTTTGGCGTAACCGATCAAGCCGTCGATATGCGGTTCGGCGAAGAAGTCAGCGGACGGCGTGATCAACAACACATCTGCGCCTTTCACATCTAACGGAAAACGCACGTCGACGCCGACCGCTTCTTTAACGTCTTCTTCCAAACCTTCCAGCGTATTCTTGAGCGCAGGTTCGGGCAGACCAAGGTTATTACCAATCTTGTGTAACTTGCCGATAATTTCGTTGCTGTATTTTTGCCCCAAACCGATAGTGTCCATCACTTCGCGCCCAGCCATGGAAATTTCGGCGGTGTCGATGCCGTAGGGACAAAACACTGAGCAACGACGGCACTGCGAACATTGATGAAAGTAGCTGTACCACTGATCCAGCACGTCTTTCGTGAAATCTTTCGCGCCTACCAATTTAGGAAAATATTTTCCGGCAAAGGTGTAATGGCGACGATACACGTCGCGAAATAAGTCTTGACGAGCAACCGGCATGTTAAGCGGATCTTCAGTACCCAAATAATAGTGGCATTTGTCGGTACAGGCGCCACACTTTACACAAGTGTCGAGAAACACTTGCAGCGCACGCGACTTGCTCACCAGCTCGCCAATTTTCTTCACCGCCACGTCTTGCCAGTTGTCGACCAATTCGCCGGGATAACCCAGCGGGCCTTGTAGCTCGGTCTTGGCGACAAAAGGCTTGCTGTGTGCCATCGCGCCCACACGCAGATGCGGGACGAGCGGGAATTCTTTTAATACCGGAGTTTCAAAGGCAGCAGCCATTATTGTGCCGTCCAGCCGGCGACGTGACGTTTTTCACGCGGGTTGTCGATTTGCACGCGGGTCGGGCTGAAAAACAGGCCCGGCGCGTGCAGCAATTTGCTAATTGGGAAGACCAACATCAGTGAGACAACCAAACCCAAATGCACGAGCAACGGCGCGTCGCTGGGCAACGACTGCACATCGAAAAACATCAAACCCAGCATAAAAGTCTTCACCGCAACCACATCTGTGTGTAATCCAAATTTCACTGCCAAACCGCTGCCCACGATACCCACCAGCAAGGCCAGCATCAAATGATCTGAGGGGCTGGAAATATAACGCACGCGATCTACCAGAAACCGCCGTGCCCACAAACCTCCCAGTCCGACCAGCATACCGAATGCTGCGTATTTGCCGAATGGCTGAATCCAATTCACCCAGAACCAGACCGGTTCGGTGAAATAACGTAAGTGCCGCAGCAAGACAAGCAACAATGTGAAGTGGAAGATCCAACCGAACAGCCAGATCCACTTGTTGGATTTAAACAGGCTCTGGAACAAAACAACTTCTTTGAACATGCGCCACACCACGCCACGACCAGTCGTCGGCGCTGGCGTGGTTGGAATCTTCAGCGGCTGGGGCGTACGTGCGTAGATATAAATCTTACGACCAACGCCAATGACGAGCAGCAGCGTCGCGAC
Source organism: Gammaproteobacteria bacterium (assembly GCA_031363085.1). GTDB lineage: Bacteria > Pseudomonadota > Gammaproteobacteria > SG8-11 > SG8-11 > UBA6921. Next base: position 11,577 of record JANLTU010000179.1, on the reverse strand, counting down.
GTAAAACAATACGGCGTAAATTGCCCCAAAAAACATGCACAGATTCCCGTTGAAATACCGCGTAGGTTGGGTTTGTGAAAAAACCCAACATAATTATCACCCCGTAAAAAAGCTGGGTTTACCTTCCCCATGCAATCAGCGCAATAGGGAAATACCAACCCAGCTTACCGACCTCCCTTATGAGTGAAGATCGAGTGAGGGTAAAACTAGACGCAACCCGTCGGTTTCGGCAGGCCGGCGATTTTGCACGCCTGCTTGGCGGGTCCGTAGGGGAATAACTCATACAGATATTTACTATTACCTTTGTCCGGCCCAAGTTTCTTGCCAATGGCCTTGGTCAATACGCGCACTGCCGGAGCAATCTGATATTCCTCGTAATACTCACGTAGAAAATTTACAACTTCCCAATGGCTTTCGGTCATGTTGATGCCTTCAGACACGGCGATAGCCGCAGCGGCTTCCATGCTCCACTGATTACGGTCGGCCAAATAACCTTCTTCGTCAGTTTCAATCGTTTTGCCACTTACTTGTAATGCCATGATAGTTCTCCTCGTTAACGTAGATGAGCCAAGGCAAAAGCCCAGCTCAGTAGCTCAATGAACTAAAGCCAGGACTGCACCGTACTATGCTGAGTCGTCAGATCCACAAAGCCGGCGTAATCGACCGCTTTCACGCCATCCAGCACCCGGCCTTGCATACCACGCGCGTCGACATCCGGTTGCAACACGTAGACGGCACAATCCTTCATCGCAGCCTGTACCCGCGCGGTGGCTTGCGTGCCTTTCAGCGCACCGAAAATACCATCCTCGATTAACAGGATGGCACTGCCTTTCACTGCGTGTTTTAGGCAACTATCCAAACTGTTACGTTCGAACGGCGATTTGTTCACGATATGCAACATGCCCGATCCTCGCTTAAAAACTCAAAAGTACGTCTTGTTGTTCCATGAGCGCAGACAACTCTGCCGCAGTCTTGATTTCCACCGGCACCAAAAAATCTTTGTCGGTGAGGCCGCGCGCTTCCATGGACTCCTTTTGCACGTACAGCTTGTTGATGTCGTAATCGTCCAGCGCACGATAGGTCGATGAAAAATTTTTCACACCGATGCTTTTCGTGTCCTGACCTTTCGCGACTTGATACACACCATCGTCGATAAACGCCAAACTTACGTCCTGATCAAAGGCGGCGGCGATTAAGACCACCTCCAGCGACTCCAGCGCGTAAATCGTTCCGTAAGGTGCCTTGCGGTTCACATACATGAATTTCTTGACGACACCACCTGCTGACATTTCTTCGCTCATACCTTATTCCTCAATCACCGAAGGTCACTAGACGATCCGCTTGAATACCTGACTCGACCAGTTGACCTAATCCGGAAATACGAAAGCCCGCTGCCAGATTGTCTTCGCGAATGCCGCGCCGCAATGCCGCCGCGACACACACTACTAAGTCAAGCTTGTGTTCTTTGGCCAAGTCACCCCACCGGTTGACGACATTACGGTCATCTTGCGGTGGATCGGTTAGTTTGGTCGCGTTGTTCACGCCGTCGTTATAAAAGAACACGCGCTGAATCTGATGCCCTTTCGCCAAGGCGGCCTTCACGAACTGATACGCCGTGTCGGACGCCTGGTGGGTATAAGGTCCTTCGTTAATCAAAATGCCAAATTTCATAAGCTTCCGTCCGGCTTAGAAACGAATATGTGCGGATGCGTTCAAGCTGTTACGCGCACCACGCCAATTGTCGATGTGGAACTTGGTGAACGGCAACTCGGTGAGCTCAAAGAAACGCGGCCAACCGATACGCTCGACCCAATCACCGACACGCTCCCAATCTTTGGCATCTTGTTGATACACGCGCAGAATGTTTTTGACGATGGCCGCAGCTTCGGTCCAACGCGGTGGCGTGTTAGGCACCCCGGCGGCAACCAGCTTGTGGAACATTGGCTTGCTGCGGGCATTGGAATGTTTACCACCCACCCAGATCGCCAACTTCGAGTGATCAGGATCGTTGATTTGCATCGGCGGGCACGGCGGATAACACGCACCACAGCAGATACATTTTTTCTCGTCGACTTCCAGTGATGGTTTGCCGTTGACCAATGCCGGGCGAATCGCAGCAACCGGACAACGCGCCACCACCGCCGGACGCTCGCACACGTTAGCCACCAAGTCGTGATTGATCTTGGGGGGTTTGGTGTGTTGCACATTGATGGCGATATCACCTTGTCCACCGCAGTTAATCTGGCAGCAGGACGTCGTGATGTGGACACGGTTCGGCATGCGCTCGGTGGTGAACTCGTCGTAAAGTTCGTCCATCAGTGCTTTGACCACGCCAGAAGCGTCGGTGCCGGGAATATCACAGTGCAACCAACCCTGCGTGTGCGAAATCATCGTAACCGATGGACCGGTACCACCGACCGGATAACCGGCGTCGGTGAACGCCTTGATCAGCGGTTCGACTTTATCCGCGCTCGATACCATCACTTCCAAGTTGGAGCGGATCGTGAAGCGTACATAACCTTCGCCGAGCGTGTCGATGATGTCGCAGATCAGGTTGATTTCGTAAGGCCCGAGCTGGCGCTGGGTACCGACGCGTACTGTCCAGATTTCATCACCGCTGTAGGCGACATGGCGCAATACACCAGGGCGCGGACGTTCGTGGTACTTCCAATTGCCGTAGTTCTTGATCATTAGCGGATGCATGTACTGAAAACCATCGGGCACGCCGCTTTCGACTGGATAACGCGGGGTGGCTTGTTGCGCTTGCGCCTGAGCCATAATTAATTAACCTCCCAAAGTCCTAGAAAATATTAATGTGAAGTTGAGATCACCCACGTCGGCGCTGCTATTGCGCCGAAGCGTGGTGATGTCAGTAACAACGCGGTGGATTAACCCGCAACCTGACGTTGCTTCCACTTATCAGCTTCTTCGTCCCACGTATCCATACGCACGTACGAACTGGTACGCGGACTGGTGATCATGTGCGGGTTGGGGTCGATGCCGATGCCTTCGAGGAAATTCACCAAGCCGATGCGGTCGATAGTCTCACCACAACGTTCGTGCTCCAGCGCGTTTTCTGCCCAGAAATCGATAGTGCGTACGGCCAAGTCGCGCAGTTGTTCGTAGTCTTCGTCGGTGTCCAGCTTCATGAACGGCACAATCACGGTACCCATGGTGTCGCCGATTTTCAGAGTGCGCTTACCGCCGATCAAGATGCTCACGCCATGATCTTTACCGGGCTTGAGCGCCTTGGTCATAACGTTGATGCAGTGCATGCAGCGTACACAGTTGCGGTTGTCAACTTCCAGCGTGTTGTCGTTGTTCAGCGACAGCGCTTTGGTCGGGCAGCGGCTGATAACGTTGTCGACCACATATTTTTGGCCTTTCTGCTTAACAAAAGCCTGCACTTCTTTCTGGTCGACTTGCATGTCATCGCGCCACGTGCCGATTACCGAGAAATCCGAACGCTGAATGGAATTCATGCAGTCGTTGGGGCAGCCAGAAACTTTGAACTTGAACTTGTACGGCAGTGCGGGGCGGTGCATGTCGTCGAGGAAGTTGTTCACCAAGGTGCGATGAATCTTTTGCTCGTTGGTGCAGGATTGCTCACAGCGCGCGGCACCCACACAGCTCATGCCGGTACGTACGCACGGACCTGCGCCGCCGAGATCCCAGCCGTATTCGTTAATTTCATCGAAGAAGTGCTGGGTGTTCGCGGTAGTGGTCCCGATAAACATGATGTTGCCGGTCTGGCCGTGAAACGCGATCAGACCCGAGCCGTATTTGTTCCAGGAGTTGGATAACTGGCGCAACATGCTGGTGGTGTAATGGTTGCCGGCAGGCGGTTGCACGCGCAGCGTATGAAACTCTTTTGATTCGGGGAACATCTTGGCAACTTCGGAGAAGCGCGGAATGATACCGCCGCCGTAACCGAATACCGAAACGGTGCCGCCCTTCCAGTAACCAAGGCGGGTTTTATAGGAATGCTCCAACTGCCCGAGCAAGTCCACCATCATGTTGTTGTCGTGCGCGAGGCGCTTTAAGCCCGTAACGAAGCTCGGCCACGGACCGCTTTCCAACTGGTCCAACATCGGTGTGTCGTGAAATGGCTTGGTGGATTTCTTTTCTTTGGGTAGGAAAGATGCGTGTTTTTCCGGATTCTTCGGTTTCTGCTCGGCCATAAAATATTAGCTCCTGTTGTCTTCTTTAGGCGGTACCGCGGTGAGGCGCTGCGCTGTGTCTAACCACTCCGTCACGCGCAATACCTCAGTGATCGTCGACTTAGGGGAGTCTAGTTAAGCTATTTACATCTTGATACTGACCCAACGGGAGAGATCAAGAGACTACCCGCTATCTCTTAGGTGATAGGCATCTTGCACCTGTCCTTGAACACCATTAGAAGGTTAGTCTAATTTACCAAGTCGCCATTGCTTTCACTATGGCGGCCTGAATACAGCAATACTCAAGGAATTGCGCAACCGTGCTGCAATTACAGCCCCAACTGGCACCTCACAATACCTCGCCCTTCGCTCTAAACGATGAACGGGCATACCGTGTTTGGCGTGCCTTTAAGCTGCAAAATTATCCGCATAACCCGCAAGACCTGGTCGTGAACATTGCTGACCCATTACATGTGAGCGCGCCTGAGCACAGCGCAATTTCACAACGCGTTGCGTGCAGCAACATGGCGATCTTTGCGCTGCCGCAGCCTGCCGACAAACCGACCTTTGCACGCTTCTGCGCGCAGTTCGGCCTGACGCATCTAGATAAAAACCTGTGCGCCGACGACGACGGCATATCGGAACTGCGAGTGATGCCTGAGGGGCGTCCGCAGGAGTACATCCCCTACAGTAACAAACCGATCAACTGGCATACCGACGGCTATTACAACGCGCCGGAGCTATCGATTCGCGCCATGGTGCTGCATTGCATACAGGCGGCGGCGCGCGGTGGCGCAAATGCATTGCTGGATCATGAACTCGTTTACATATTGCTGCGCGATACCGATCCTGAGTTTATTGCCGCCTTGATGCATCCGCAGTGCATGACCATTCCCGCCAATGTCGAGAACGGCGTTGAATTACGCGCCGCGCAAAGCGGCCCGGTGTTTTCAGTTAATGCTAATGGCCATTTGCATATGCGTTACACCGCGCGCACGCGCTCGATTGCATGGCGCGACGAGCGTGTAACGCGCGCGGCATTACAAACATTAGACACCTTGTTAAATTCCGAGCACACCCCCATCTTCCGGCATCGCATGCAGGCGGGCCAAGGTATTTTGTGCAACAACGTACTGCATACGCGCACCGGTTTCGATGATGACGTCAGCACCGGCGAGCAGCGCATCGTGTTGCGCGCACGTTACTATGATCGCATCAACATACAAGGCGCATCGACATGATCTATTTGAGCGAAATACTGATTCAAAACGCGCAAGTGAATTCCTTCGAGGAGTTGTGCGGGGTCATCAGCGCCGTCGCACAGGGCTCGAATGAATTTCATTTGAAAATCGACATCAAGCCGAATTACAGCGACACGCCCGGCGATTGGGAAGACAAAGTTGAAGCCGCATTTTCCGGTGTCAGCTCCATCATGGGCCGACGCAAAATCCAAACTGAAGACGACGATTACTAAATGAAATATCTCAAAGACGATTTTGCCCACCGTGATGCTGACGGCGGCGAAGATGTAGTGACCTCAACGCAACTGCTTGAACAGCGCTTGATCGAGCTGGAAAAAAAGCTTGCCGGCCTGCCACCTAGCGCACTGGAGGAGCGCGCGCTGACCCAAATCGAAATGGGTCAAGCCCTGGTCGATCTCAAACGCGGCATGCTGGCGTTTGACTTGGGACGCGCCGCCTTCGATACCGCACTGGCACACGAGCTATGGGAAACCGCCGTCATCGCCTGTGAAATCATGTTCAATGCCGACGCGGAAGACTCACTCCCCGCACTTGGCCAGGGTCTGTGGTTGGCGATCACTTTTCCGGTCGATCCCGAGCTCACGGTTGCACTGCTGCAGCACGTAGTCGATGAAACGCCGCCGGAGTCCGACGGTGCGGCGGTTGCTGCTACGGTGGCGCATTACATCAGCGACGTGCGCGGCAGCGGGCTGGCACGCGATAACCTGATGATGTTCACCAACAACATGCTGGCCACGGTGGCGCGTCGTCACAGCAATGTGACCACCCAGGATCAGTTCAGCTTCTGGTTTAGCAAACTTGAACTTGGCGACCCGGCGAAATTTTTACCGCGCCTGCGTAACGTGATCGATGTCATGGTGCAAGACAATTGGTGGCTGGACCGCGACGCGATCTGGTCCAAACTACCCGTCCATTGACTGTCATAAAGAGCAAGCACCATGTATTGGCAAGACGAACCACAAACTGCTTCCACCGCGATCCCCGACGATGTCGTGGACCTGGTGTACTCGATCCAGTGCGTACGTCTGCCGGTGGATCATGCCCAGATGTTGTCGCTGGCGGTGCAGAAACAACTGTCGTGGTTTAGCGCCGAAGAACGCACGGCGATACACACCATCCACGTGGCGGAATCCGGTAACGGCTGGGTACGCCCCGACGATTTCATCCATGTGTCGCGGCGCACCAAGCTGACCTTGCGCGTACCCAAACACCGGATTGAAGACGCGCAACACCTCAGCGGAAAAATCCTGGACTTGGGCGATTATCCGCTCACGGTCGGTGCTGCGGTGATACGCCCGCTGAGTAATCTCACCACCATTTTTTCACGTTACATCGCACCGGCCGAAGGTGACGAACAGCAATTTTTGCGTGACATACTTGCGCAATTAAAGGCCCTGGGCATACAGCCCAAAAAAATGCTGTGTGGCATGGAAAAACATATCCGCTTCAACAGCGGCGAATTGCGCACGCGCAGCCTGATGCTGGCCAATCTCAGCGTCGACGAATCCCTGACTCTGCAACAACGCGGACTCGGATCGCACCGCCAGCTCGGCTGCGGTGTGTTTATCCCGCACAAAGACATTCAAGAATTGAAGTGAACCAACCTAGCAACTCAAAACTGGAGGACAACATGACAGTCGTAGTGAACGGTAAAACAGTCGAGACGGACAAGAACGGGTACATGGTTAACCTCGATGACTGGAATGAAGAAGTCGCCAAAGTCATCGCCGAACAGGAAGGCATCGCCATGACGTCCGAGCATTGGGACATGGTGAATTTCTTGCGTGAGGAGTTCGTCAACAACGCCGGCAACCAGCCGAACACGCGCAACATCATCAAAGCCATGCAGGACAAATGGCCCGACAAGAAAGTCGACAACAGCTATTTATACAAGCTGTTTCCGCGCGACCCGTCCAAACAAGGCGGTCGCATCGCGGGCTTGCCGGAGAGTCGACGCAAGGGCGGGTATTGATCTTCGCCTTACTCCTTCCCCACGGAAGGGAAAACCGGGAGTGGGGGCAGCCACACTGATGGCCCCCACCCCACCCTCTCCTGCGCGTTGCGGGGAGGAAATAATTCTTACCTCATGCTCACAACTTCTCTTGGCAGGAAACCTTCACGGATGACCTTCACCACCCTCGTTACTTCTGCCCAACTCGCGGACCATCTCAACGATCCGCAGTGGATTATTTTCGACTGCCGTTTCACGCTCACCGATCCTGATGCAGGCCGCCGCGCGTATAACGACGGCCATATTCCCGGCGCACACTATGCGCACCTGAATGAAGACTTGTCAGCGCCGATCACAGCCACCTCCGGCCGCCATCCGCTACCTAATCCGGAATTAATCGCAAGCAAACTCGCTGCGTGGGGCGTCGATGAAAGCAAACAAGTCGTGGTATACGACGCCAGTTTCGGTGCCATGGCGGCCCGGCTGTGGTGGTTGTTGCGTTGGTTAGGCCACTCTCAGGCGGCGCTCTTGAACGGCGGCTTTCCTGGCTGGCAACGCGCCGGGCGGCCGATTACGCCCCACGCACCCGCTGCAACTCAAGCGGCAAATTTTCGCTCCCGTCTCAATGCCGCGCTGGTCGTGGATGCTGCCGAAGTCGAACGCATTCGCGTCGCGAACGACTATCGCCTGTTCGACGCGCGCGCCGAAGAACGCTTCAGCGGCGCCGTCGAACCGCTCGACAAAGTCGCCGGCCACGTCCCCGGCGCGATCAATCTACCCTGGGAGGACAACCTCGACTTCGGCGGAAATTTCCAGACGCCCGCAGAGTTGCGAGAAAGTTACGCGAACCAGCTTGCCGGCGTGGCGCCAGAGCATGTCATTCACATGTGCGGCTCCGGCGTCACGGCCTGCCACAACATCATCGCCATGGAGCACGCTGGATTACACGGTGCGAAACTGTACGCGGGCTCATGGAGCGAGTGGATTACTGATCCAAAGCGGGCCATCGCGAAAGATTAAGCGCGCCCGACGGGCAATACCCCACGCCGTAACAAACTTTGCATGACGTGTTCGACACATTGCTCGACCGACAGTGCCTGCGTGTCGAGCGTGACCTCAGCATGTTCCGGTGCTTCGTAGGGGGCCGAAATGCCGGTGAAATCTTTTATTTCTCCGACGCGGGCACGCTTGTAAAGCCCCTTAGCATCGCGGCGCTCGCACTCGTCAAGCGAGCATTGACAGTAAACCTCAATAAAATCCGCCGCACCCAAAGTCGCAGATGCACGTAAGCGATCCGCACGCTGCGGCGAGATGAAGGCCGTCAGCACGATGACGCCCGCATCGACAAACAGCTTCACCATTTCGCTGATGCGACGAATATTTTCGGTACGATCCAGTGCGGAAAAACCCAGATCGGAACATAAACCGTGACGCACGTTGTCGCCATCGAGCACGACCGTGCGACAACCGGCTTGATGCAAGCGCTCTTCAACCGAGTGTGCGAGAGTCGACTTGCCTGCACCGGACAGCCCGGTAAACCAAACCGCTGCACCACGATGGCCATTCAATTTTTCACGCCGCGCGCGCGTTACGGTGGCGTTGTGCCATACCACGTTGAATGACATCAGCGATCCCTCGATAGCGGTGCGGCTTCCCCACGCTGCGTAGGCTTTCCGACGGGCAAAGAACCCGGCCGCAAGATACGACCTAGGCTCATCACCACCGCCAGCACACCAAACCGTACCCAAATCGAAGCCATCACCAGCACCATGAACGGTAAAGAGTATTGATTGCGAAAAAATTTGCGGTAGTACCGCACCATGCCTTTGTGTTTGTGCCACGACACAAATATTGGGCGAGCAACGGAACACGTGCCCTTGTGATGCACCACTTCGACCTGCGGCACGAACAGAATGTTCCACCCCGCCTGCGTGAAGCGCATACACCAATCCAAGTCTTCGCAGTGCAAGAAATAGCCTGCGTCCAGCAGCCCCACCTGTTGCATTGCGGTGCGTCGCACTAACATAAACGCGCCCGAAATAGCCTCAACGGCAACCGGCTCTTTAGGGAGCGGTTCTTGATCCAACAAAAAAGTACCAAACCGTGCCTGGCGTGGAAACAGCTTGTGCAAGTGAAACACGCGCACCAACGTGCGCCACGGCGTGGGCACCGCACGCCGGCAACCGGCTTGCTCGCTACCGTCGGTGTTTCGAATCAAACAACCCGCCATGCCGGCATCTGGATGTTGCTGCATCACTTCGACCAAGCCTGCCAAGGTATTGGGCGGCATGATGCAATCGGGATTCAGCAACAACGCATAATCGCCGCTGGCTCGCTGCAACGCGCTATTGCTCGCGCACGCGAAGCCGAGATTGCTGGTGTTACGAATGAGTTTGAATTTCGGGTCGGTGGAAAAATGCTGCGCACATAAATCAAGGCTACTGTCTGTAGATGCGTTATCCACCACCCACACTTCATCAGCCTGTGGCAACGCGGCACGAAGACACTCCGCCAGCAACTGGCCGGCGTTGTAATTCACGACGATGATTGAAACAACAGCCGTCACACCCTAATCTCCGGCAATGGTGGCAAGAACGCCACACCATCTGCAGTCAATGATGGCAGGTTATCCTAAAAGCGGTCGTTGCACGGCAGTCGGGGGCGACTAATTTCCAGTCTCCGGAGGGAGTGATCGCTGGAGCTGATGTCAATCTCAAGAGGCAACTGCGCCAGATGGATAGCGATCCAACACCTGTCCGACATCCAATACTAAACGCGCAGAAGGCGTTCCGCCGTGACGTTTTAAAACTTGCACGGCCAACGTGCGTCCGCTGGCACAGAGCGGTTCCAGCTTAAGGCGCAACGCGGCGGGCGACAGGGATTGTGCAGCACTCAATGGACGAAACACCACCGCCCAGGAATTGCCCGCCTCGGCCGCCAAGCGCAAACGCCGCAATGTTGTGAAATCCGCGTGCGCCAACCACACCAGCACTGCGCCGCAAGTGCCGGCACGTAATGCTTGCTCAACCGCCCATAAGGCATCATGCCGCGCCGACGGATGCACCAACAACACCCGTGATAAATCCACCCCTGCCTGCGTCAACGCCGGAGCATACGGAATATGCGGCGGCGCCACCAAGGCAACCCACCGCTTTTGGCGGGCAATTTGCGCAACCACCGGCAACAACAAACTCACTTCACCGATGCCTGCGCGCGCGATCAAAATTTCCGTAAGTGATGCTTGCGGCCAACCGTTACCGCCTAACGCAGCATCCAAAGTGCTGTGACCGGAAGATATACTGGCCTCAGAGGTCGACCATGCCGAAACCTCTCGCCAGATCGGCACAGGTTGCGTGGCCTTATGTCGCTGAAGTTCAGCGCTATTTATCGTGGTCATCGTGGTTTGCTCGTGCGAATCAAACCGACGCTGATACCTTCGATCACCAAAGGATCGTGGCGCAGGTCCACTTCGATGGGTTCAAACTCGGGGTTTTCCGGCAGCAAGCGCACCTGTTGGCCGCGCCGCTGGAAACGTTTGACAGTGACTTCGTTTTCTAAGCGCGCGACCACGATTTGGCCGTTGTCGGCATTGGGCGTGCGGTGCACTGCCAGCAGATCGCCGTGCAAAATTCCAGCGCCCTGCATGCTCATGCCTTGCACCCGCAACAGATAGTCGGCACGCGGTTGAAACAATACCGCCTCAACCGGGTAGCGGGACTCGATGTTTTCTTCCGCCAGGATGGGATAACCCGCCGCCACCCGTCCCACCAAAGGCAAACCGGTGTCGGTCAGACGAATGCCCCGCGATGCCCCCGGCACCAACACAATCGCCCCCTTGCGCGCCAACGCACGCAAATGTGCATCGGCCGCATTCGCGGATTTGAATCCCAGTTGCCGGGCGATCTCCACCCGCGTGGGCGGATGCCCCGCGTCCGCCACATGGCGGCGGATCAATTCCAGGATTTCGGCTTGACGTTCGGTAAGTGACATGGGGATGCTGTCCAAAAATACAGTGCTGTTATTTTATACAGTCTTCGACACAGGTCAAGTACATTGGCGGACTAATGTAGCGAGCTAATAATCTGTCCGGAGCTGTAGCACGTCATGTGTCCGGTTTCATGATTCACCCTGGAGGTGAGCCATGAGAAGGACGGAAGTGTTACAGGAGATTCGGAAGATGAGGTTCAACGAGGCGTACGCAGGC
>JANLTU010000162.1:0-7298 GCA_031363085.1 Gammaproteobacteria bacterium | reverse complement strand
GGTGATGAATTCGATGGTGGCGGTGATGCGCCCCTCAGCATCCGCATGCTGCGCAGCATAGCGATTTGCTGCATCGGCAAAAAAACCACGGCCGGTAAAATGCTGCAGCTGGGTGCGCAGCATATTCACCTCGCCCGCGCCGCGTAAATCACCCATCAGTGCGAAGAGATGCTCGTAGGAAACATCGAAGATTTCGCTATCGGCGACAGGCAAAGCAAACCCTGCGCGCTGCAGCAAGGCACCGCCATTGCGCACATCGAGAAAGGGGGCGATGCGCGGGCTAACTCCGCCGCGTTGTGCACTCTCGGTTGCAGCAAATACGCTTCTTAACTCGCGAAAAGTTTCTCCGCCTTCTTCGGTCCCAAGCGCATCCAGTGGTGCATCATCGGCCTACGCTGAGATCGCGGACGGTAGCAAGTTCAGTTGGGTTATCGGCGAGGTCGAACTAACTAAATACACTTCTGCGCTAGGCTGGGGCCTCGCGTTCTGTCGTATCTGTGGTTCTACGCTGTGCGGTATTTTCGACAGCAAGGTGCATGGTGTAACGCTCGGCACAGTCGACGGTGACCCTGGTGTTCAAATCGAAATACACACATTTGTCGGATCAAAGGCAGCATGGGACCACATCGGCGGAAGCGCTCCTCAGTTCAAAGAGGAGTATCCAAACGCAGATGCCGCCGGGGTAGTCAAATGACGCCCAACCCTGTGTTCAAGCGGGACGCCGCAAAAGCACGGCGCCCTTAACTTTACGTTGGGATTCACTCTGACATGACTGAGCATGTACATCCATATGAAAGAGAGGGAGACTGGAGCAGTGCTCATTCTGCTTCTATGAATGGGCATGGCTTGAGCAGGAGGAATATCGTGACCACCGATATCGCTGAGGCGCATTGGTCACTGTGAGTCGCGGCAAGAAAGAACGCGGTGCCACTTCATGACAGGCAACACCTGCAAAAAAGCTTTCCAAATCCTGGACGCCGGGTTCAGAGTTGGGTTTTTCTACACCGTCGTTGGGCGCCACGCTGTGGCTCTGATACAACGCTCGCTCGCAACACCCAACAATTCAACCGAGATTTTCCATTAGCCCACGGACAACGCCAGCAGCGGATGATGCGAGGCATGCCCTGGTTTCGGGGGGCTTAAGTTCCCGCAGGGTGGGCTGTCAAGGCGAAGTTCGGCATTAGAAAGCACTGCCGTTTACAGCCCATTCAGAATGCGTTGGCGTTGCGCGTGGTATTCATCGTCGCTGATCAAACCCTTAGTTTTCAGCTCTTCCAAGGTTCGCAGACGTGCTTCAATCCCGGCCGGTGCCGACGTCGATGCGGGCGCGGTCACCGGCGCCGCGACTGGAGCGGGTTGGTAGTTCGGGTCGCATTTGAGCGTGATTTTGATATCGTGCGCCAGGTCGTTTTCAAGCACGGTTTGCGTGTAGGGTTCACAGCCGTCTTTTTTCAGATCAAGCATTTCGAGGCGCCGGTAAAATGCAAAACCCTCGTCATCACTCTTGGTGCGCGCGGTCCAATGGCGCGGAAACTCCTTGTCGAGTTCGACGCTAAGCGGTGTTACACCAATGTCACGTCCAGACACCTGTGCCTGCGCGCCGGGCGGAACCGTTTCAATCAAGACCGCCTCTCGCAATTTCACACCGACGGCGCCACCGCACCCCGTCAACCAGGCGCAAGCGAGCAGCAGCGGCCCGCCCAAAATGTAACGCGTGTGTTTCAACGACATCGTCATACCGTCACCTCATGCAAAATGTGATGGGCAGCCTAGCAGCTTGACGATGAAATTCCATCCGCTGTTTATGCCGCTGCGCGTCAAAAATCTTGCGCCTGCGCCGCGCGAACCTCCTGGGTAATGAAGTCGACGAACGCCCGGACTTTGGCCGACACATGCCGGTTTTGCGGATACACGATGGAGAACGGACGGGTGCGCCCGCCGTAAGGCTGTAAAACTTCGACCAGCTCGCCGCGTGCGACGTCGTCCTGCGCGATGTGGTGGTAAATTTGGAAGCAGCCGCCACCGGCGCGTGCGTAGGTCACGCAGCCCAACAAATCTTGCTGGCAGCGCACCTGACTTTCAAAGGTGAAATCCACATCGACGCTGGCGTTGCGAAAGATCCACGCCATCGGCCGGCCGGTGCTGGGCAGAATGAATTGAATGCAGTCGTGCTGCTGCAATTCGTGCAGATTTTTTGGCACACCCCGGCGCTTGAGATAACTTTGCGATGCAAACACACCCAGCGTGGCGTCTTCCAATTTGCGTGCGATCAGCCGCGAGTCCTGCGGCTCGCCCATGCGAATGGCAAGATCGTAGCCCTCTTCGACAAAATCGATAATCCGGTTGGAGATGTGGATGTCAATTTTGATCAGCGGATAACGCGCGGTGAATTTTGGCAGCACCGGCAGCACGCGGTAATGGCCATACCCGGTCGGCACGCTGATGCGCAACACGCCACTGGGCACGACTTGATGTTCGGTGATGGCGCGCTCGGCCAGTTCAATTTGCGCCAACGCTTCGCGGCATTGCTCGAAGTACACGCGCCCGTCGTCAGTCAGCGCAACGCGGCGCGTGGTGCGCACGAACAAGCGCAAGCCAAGCCGGTCTTCGAGTCGCCCGACGGAACGGCTGACCGCCGCCGGCGTAACGCCCAGCGCCTCCGCCGCCGCCGTGAAGTTGCCCAGCTCGGCGGCCTTGCAGAACAATTCAATGCTGCCCAACAACACGGGATCGAAGCTACGGGCCATCAGTTACATCGCGTAATTAATAAATTACCGGGACAATACTTTATCGATCCGGGATAGATCAATACAGTCATTCCACGGGCATCACCCTAGACCTGACAACACATCAAACTGAACGAGGAATGATCATGAACAAACGCGTACTGGTTATCGTGACTTCAAACGCCAAGATGGGTGACAGCGCAAAAGTCACCGGCATCTGGGCCGAGGAACTTGCCGTTCCCTACTATGCGTTTATCGACGCGGGAATTAGCGTCGAGCTCGCTTCGCCCCAAGGCGGCGCCGTACCTTTTGACCCGGCGAGCATCAAACCCAAGGGGCAGAACGGCGCGCACGTCGAACGCTTTCTGGTCGACGCCGAGGCGCAGCGCCGTTGCGCCGCAACACGCACCACGGCGCAGGTGGATGCAGCGAGTTTCGACGCAGTGTTCTTCCCCGGCGGCCACGGCACGATGTGGGACTTGCCAATGGATCAGGGCGTGACACTTACGGTTGAGGCTGCTTACCGCGCGAACAAAGTCATCGCGGCGGTCTGCCATGGCCCGGCGGGCTTGGTCAGTGCGAAACGTCCCGACGGCAAATCCATTTTGCACGGCAAGCGCATCAACGCCTTCACCAACGACGAAGAAGCCGCCGCCGGATTAACCCAAGTGGTGCCATTCGCACTGGAAACCCGCTTGCGTGAGCAGGGCGGGTTGTTTGAAAAAGCCGACAACTGGCACGCCTTCGCGGTGCGCGACGGCAACTTGATCACCGGCCAGAATCCGATGTCGTCCGCGCTGGTTGCGCAACACGTGCTCGACGCGCTCGGCGTCGTAAAAAAACTAACCGCCGCTTAAACTTTGCAGATGTCCCCACAGTCGAAAAACTGAAATTGGCACCAAGCGCTACGGCAGATAATCTGCGACCGGGAGCGGAAATAAAAACCGGGTGTTTTCCGCGCGAGAAAGGGAACACTCGGTTTTTTATGTATGGGTAACGAACGCCAATTCACTATGCAGGCTTTAGTTCCTGCGTAAATACTGTTGCTCCGGCGATGTCTTTGAGCCGCACGGTCATTGTGGCGCTGTCGGCGTCGATGTCCACCTGCCCGAAGAATTGCAGTCCGGCAAATGGCGACAAGTTTTGCACCGATGGCGCTTTTTTAAACACGACTTGCGGGCCGAAGGTGTCGTCGAGTTCGTTCGGACCGAAGTTGCCGGCGTTGAGCGGACCGCTGACGAATTCCCAGAACGGATTGAAATCCTGAAACTGCGCATGATGGGGGTCGTAGCGATGTGCCGCGCAGTAGTGCACGTCGGCCGTCAACCACACGATGTTGTTGACGTCCTCACGCTTGATGAAACTCAACAAGTCGGCGAGTTCAAATTCGCGACCCAACACCGGGCCATTGCCGTTAGCGAGATTCTCGAAACGCTCGCGTCCTTGCGCGTCTTTGCCGTCGCCTACGATCAAACCCAGCGGCATGTCGGCGGCGATGATTTTCCACACCGCGCGCGATTCCTTTAACTTCTGTTTCAGCCACGTGATTTGAGCAGCGCCCAGGAATGCCGTGTCTGCGCCCGCTTGAGTCTGCCGGTTGTAACTGTTGGGGGGCCGCGATAGCTGCGCATGTCAAGCACGAACACATCCAGCAGTGCGCCGTAACATGTGTGCCGGTAGACGCGCTCGGACTCGTCCATGGCGTGGTAGCGCAACGGCGCGTAGTCGAGAAAGGCGCGTGCGCCGCGTGCGATCAGCAGCGGAATATTTTTCTCGACGTAACGCGTGTCCGCGCTCAAGTCTTTTGCATCGGACCAGTTATTGATAATTTCATGATCGTCCCACTGCCAGATCTGTGGGACTTCGGCATTGAAGCGCCGGACATTGTCATCCAGCAGGTTGTAGCGGTAACGGCCGCGAAATTCGTGCAACGTTTCCGCGACTTTGGCAACTTCGGGCGTGACCAGATTGCGCCAAGTCTGGCCGTTTTCAGCGCTCTTGGTTGCGCTGATCGGTGCGTCGGCGTAAATCGTATCGCCGCTGTGAATGAAAAAATCGGGGTGCGTCTGACGCATCGTTTCGTAAATTTTCATGCCGCCGAAATCGGGATTGATGCCCCAACCCTGCCCGGCGGTGTCGCCTGACCACAGGAACCGGATGTCGCGTGCTGCGCGCGGGGCAGTGCGCAAGCGCCCGGTGACCGCTTCGCTCAATACGCGTTCGTTGTTGAGATCCTGGAACATGACGCGCACGAACACTTCGCGATCCTGCGGCAGTCCGAGCAGATCGACGCGCGCCGTGTAGTCGGTGTCTTCGAGCGCATACGGACCGCGCACGCGGACGGCATTGGTGAAGCTGGCATCCAAGTCGTATTCGACGAACATGCGCGCCGGGCGATCCGAACGACTCCAGATCACGGCGCGCTCAGCACGCACGTCGCCGATCTGGATGCCCTGGGCGAGTTGCGGGCGCGCATGATCCCGCGTGATGAGCGCGGGTGCTGCGCGCACGCTGCGCCGACCAGTAATCCGGTTGCAGTCAGAAATCTACGACGGGATTCATCGTGGCGTGACGGCATGAGGTCCTCCAGAGATCGCGGGGTGCGCATGATGCTAGCGCACGAAGTTTTCTAAGCAATCAAAATTTTGTTGGCTGAGGTTGCAATTCTAACTGCGAAGTTTGTATGCGCCAGTCGCGCACAATACGCAAGACCGAGCGGGTGTTATTTCAAACCCATACAGTTGGCGTAATAGGTCACGGTTGCCGGCCAGTCGGAAAAGATGCCACGGATGCCGACGTCTTTGGCCAGCATGTGCAACACCTCCAGCGTGTCGCCCTCCTTCTTGAGCGCCCGGTTGATGGTTTGGTAGTACCAAGCGCCGTCGCCGTCGGCCAAAATGCCGCTGCGTTCAAGCGTCCAGGTGATGATGTCAAGTCCAGCCGCCTTGATATCGAGGGCAAACCGCGACGGTACGATTGCGCCTTGCGCGTTCAACTCAAGCAGCGCCCACATCGGCGGCGCGATGATCTTAACGCCTTGCGCGGCCAGCGCTTGCAACTGCGCCAACGATTTCGGCGTGTCGTTGGCCGGGTTGGTGTCAGTCGGATCAATATCGTCAAGATACACCGCCTGCATGCCGAACTCGGGTTCGTGCTTGATCCAATACAAAATGTCTTGCAGGTCGAACGACTGCGCGAACACCTTGCGCGCGGGCACACCGGCGTCTTTGTACTGGTCAATCATCTTTTGCGCATACGCCTGCTGCGTGAGTCCATCGAACGGCATCGGAACGCTGGCTGATTTGAGCTCCGGCGTGTATTTCGCGCCGAGTTGTTTGATCAATTGAATGTACTCCGGGTGCGTCACCAAAGTGCCACTGCTCGGGCCGGAGTACAGATCGGTGCGGAAGCCCGGCGTGCCGTTGAGATATTCCGCCACGGTTCTGGCATTGGCATTCGCGCCGTCCATTTTGCCGCGCAGCGTTTTGAATTCCGCTTGCGTGATATCGCTGGCGCAGCACATCGCGGAGGCGGGTTTTATCAGCTTGCCGGTGGCGTCGAATTCCGCAGGCGTGAACGGCTTGGCGCACTTGGCTGCCAACGGGGTGGCGAGAATGTTGGTGGTGGCATGCAGATCGCACTGCGAGTGACGGCAGACAAGTTCTTTGTCCTTGGTGAAGGTCACGTCGCATTCGATGATCCCTGCGCCCATACGCGCGGCGGCTTCATACGACTCACGCGTGTGCTCCGGAAACTGCAGTGCCGCACCGCGATGCCCAATCGAAAAATCGCTGCGCTGAAACGGCCCGTTTTCACAGGATTCAAGTTTCGTTTTCAGCGCGCTTGGGTCCATATCGTGAACCAGAAAAAACGGCCGCGGCCCAAGTTGCACGTGCTCGCCTTCGCGTTCGTCCGGATGCTTGCCAAGCTCGGCACCGAAACCGGCAGCGGATGCAAACAGCGCGAGCATGGCCATTGCCGTGGTGATCATCAGTGTTGCAAGTGTCGTGCGCATAGCAGGTTCCTTTTCGGCAGGGTCGGAGAAACAGCTCAACCACGCCGCAAGCTACCTGATCAATCTTTCATTTTTATGCCAGTTTTATGACCAATGCGCGACACCGGCCAATACACGATAGAAACTGGTTGGTGAGGTACCAATGTAACTGGCCATGATTTGTGGTAGACGGCGGTGCGGCTGCACAAGTCCCCTAGTAGCTTGTCGAACTTACAAGGGTTGAAATTTAGATGACCGACCCTAGATATTTTTAGCACGTGTACTAGTGCGTAACTTCAACTAGAAGGAGGTTAAACATGGCTAATGAAAATCGTGAATTAACCAAGACAATGTCGATATTGGATAAACCGATGAGTCGGATTTTTAGTCCATTTGAAGAAATGGAACGCATGTTCGAAGGGCTCTTTCCGCGCAATTGGTTTCGTCCACAGCGTGACGAATGGCCGCTGATGCAATTGGAGGTGCGCGTGCCGCGAGTTGATCTCGTTGATCGCGACGACGAGATTCTGGTACGTGCAGAAATTCCCGGTGTTGATAAAAAAGATCTGGAAATTTCA
>JANLTU010000113.1:0-46122 GCA_031363085.1 Gammaproteobacteria bacterium | reverse complement strand
GCAGTTAGGCCAGTATGAAGCAGCCGAGCACTGCTATGGGCGCGCGTTGCAGCTCGACCCGCATTACGCGGACGCGCATTACAACCTGGGCACCATGCTCCAAAGTCGCGGCCGGCAGCATGAAGCGGAAACCTGCTACCGCCAAGTGCTTATAATCAAGCCGGGTTGCGTCGACGCCCTGCAGACACTGGTGTCACTGCTGCATGTGCAAGGCCGGTCGATGCTGGCTTTGCGCACCGTCATGCAGGCGCTCCAAAGCAACGATTCTGCAGCAGCTCAACGCCTCTTTGTCGCCTGCGCCAAACGCCTGGAATTCACGCAGGTCGACAACGACCTTCGCGCTGCGATGGTGCGCGCCTTGACCGCGCCTTGGGGCCGACCCAGCGAGCTTGCACGAACGAGCATCAACCTCGTCAAGCTCAACCCGGATATCGCGGTGTGCTTAACGCGCGTCACCGACACCTGGCCGCTGCGACTGTCCAGGCAAAAATTATTCGGGACACCGGGACTCACGTCGGTTGCCACGGACCCGTTGTTGTGTGCCCTGCTCGAAGCAACACCCGTCTGCGACGTTGCGATGGAACGTTTTCTGACGCAGACACGGTCTCACTTACTTGAGGCGGCCGCCGGAACAACCGATCCTGAAGAGAATGACGCCTTGATGTTGCGTTTCTACTGCGCGTTGGCGCGCCAGTGTTTCATCAATGAATACGTGTTTGCATACAGCGATGATGAAATGCAAACAGCGCGCGATTTGAAGGACTCGCTCACTGCCGCGCTGGACACGAAAACACCGCTGCCCGCGCTGTGGTTGGTTGCAGTCGCGGCCTACTTCCCGCTGCACGGTGTAGCGCAGATCTCCCAACTTCTGGATCGCCGCTGGCCCGACGCGGTAACCGCGCTGCTACTTCAGCAGGTGCACGAACCCGCCGCAGAACGGCGCTTACGCGCAACCATACCGCAGTTGACCCGCATCGAGGATGATGTGTCGTTGCAGGTGCAGACTCAGTACGAAGAAAACCCCTATCCGCGCTGGATCAAGACAGCGCCCGCCGGCGACGCCAAATCGCTCAACGATTATCTGCGACAAAAATTTCCCCATGCGAGGTTCACGCATGCGGGTCAGCATGGCCGCGTCGATATTCTGATTGCCGGTTGCGGCACGGGCCTGCATCCCATTACAACCGCGCAGCGCATCCAGGACGCGCACATCCTGGCCGTCGATCTGAGCCTGAGCAGTCTCAGTTATGCCCAGCGCAAGGCGCTTGAAATGGGGCTGACATCCATCGAGTTCGCCCAAGCCGATCTGCTCAAACTGGCCACACTGGGACGCACTTTCGAGGTCATTGAGTCCAGTGGTGTTCTGCATCACCTTGCCGATCCGTGGCGTGGGTGGCGCGCACTGCTGTCCATGCTGCGCCCCGGGGGATTCATGAAACTCGGCTTTTATAGCGAGATCGCGCGGCGCAACATTGTGCGTATTCTTCATTACGTCGCGGCACAGGGCTTTCGTTCAACGCCTGACGATATCCGTCGATGTCGGCAGGAATTGATGAAACCAGACACCCATGCGGATTTCGGCACTACACTCATATCACCCGACTTTTACAGCATGAGCACCTGCCGCGATTTACTGTTCCACGTGCACGAACATCGCATGACACTGCCCGCCATCAAGCAATTCCTCGATAGCAACTCACTGCAATTCCTGGGCTTTGAAATCGAAAGCGCAATACTGCACACCTATCAACAGCGCTTTCCGGATGACCGCGCCGCCACACAGCTTGATCAGTGGCAAATTTTCGAACAAGAGAATCCCGATAGCTTCGCCAATATGTATCAGTTCTGGATTCAAAAAGCGGAATAACAAACGGCGGGGTTTTGTTGCTAGGCGCCGTACGTCTGACGTAAGCGTTGTGCGTTGTTGTTGCTGTCGATGTTGCGCTGCAACTGGCTCATCCACACCTGCGTGCGGTTGCGAATCTCGGTATCGTCGGCCAGGATATTCTCGATCAGTTGGGTCTTGCGTTGCCGCAGGGTTGCATCAAGCTTGACAACCGCATCGATCAGTTTCATTTCGACAAGCAACTGGCTGCGTTGCTGCTCGATGCTGATCAACCGATCCCATTCACCGTGCACCGCTGCAGCGCGCATCTGCCCGGTCAGCGCTAACAGTACTTCATAGTTTGTGATCGCTTGAGCAGCGCTCATATTCATGGCTGTAACCATCTACGCAGCGTACTGGATCGTGAAACGCTGCTGTCGCTTCGTCGCTAAGCGCCTGCCTGAGGGCGAATCCCATCCCAACCCTCTTTTAATTCAGTCAGCAAGCGTGTCGTCTCGTCCAGTATGGTGATGTCATTTTTCAGATTGGCTTCGGCCAGGCGCAGCGTCATGTATTCATATAATCGGCGCAGATTCTGCGCCAGCTCACCGCCGGCTTCCATATTCAAACTGCCATTCAGTCCTTCTCCAATAATGGAAATGGCCCGGCTGATCGATGCGCCCTTCGCGGGGATATCATTGCGTGAAATACTTTTCCGCGCGTTGGCAATGTCACGCAGTGCACCTTCAAACAGCAGCGCGATGAGCCGATGCGGGCTGGCGCCCAACACCTCAGACTCGACCCCAACCTTGGCGTAGGAACCGATGGCAGTATTTAACTTCATGATAATAATGACCCCATGTTGGCACCTATCTCAGTTGCTGGGATAAATAGGCGCTGGTTTGATTCATACTTCCCAGTAATACATTGAGTTGACTGAATTGAGTACGGTAGTTTTTCTCAACGCTTTTGAGGCGCGATTCCAACGAATCACGTTCGACGCCGATCCTGCGAATATTGTCTTCGATTCGACTGATGCGCGCCGGAATCGTACCGCCTGCCGCCAGAGTCGCTGTGGCCAGCGCATCGAATTTCGTTGCGTAGCCGGTGCTCGCATTGAACAGATTGGCCACATCGCTGAAGTTTGTCGCCAGGGCGCCGCTGAGTTTGGCACTGTCCAACTGCAAGGTGCCGTCCACCTTGAAAGTGATGCCGGCCTGATACAAATTTGTCAAGGTGCCGCCGCTCACCACGTCGCTGGCAATGGTGCGCAGTTGCGACTGCAACTGGCGCAAGGTTCCATCCCCTTCCAACGCCGACTTAGATTTAAAAGCGGATGCATTTTTTAGCGCAGTGTACAAATCATTGAAGCCTTTAACGAAGGCCGCCGCCGCGTCGGTGACTGCGGTGGTGTCGCGCGCCACCGTCAAGGTAACGGGCGCCGTCGTAACTTTACTCAAGGTCAGCGTGACGCCTTCGATGGCGTCGGTCACGTTATTGGACGTTTTGCTAACTGAGATACCGTTGACATCGAAAACCGCATTTTGAGCGGCAATAGTCTGGTTCAAATGTTGCGCGGCGGGCAGCCCGCCCGGATCGTGTGCCAACAGCGTGTTGATCGTGCCGTCCCCACCGCTGGTGGTAATTTTAATGCTGTTGCTAACGCCACTGTTATCCGCAGACAGCGCCAGACGATATGGCGTGCCACTGCCATCGTTGACAATACTTGCGGTCACGCCGACCTTCGCGGTGTTGATCGCATCGCGGATGCCTTCCAACGTGTTGTTGGTTGCATCAATTGTGACGTTTTTGGTGCCGCTACCGTTGGAGGTAAAGGTCGCGCCGCTGTAAGCTCCTGACGTCAGCGTGCCACCGCTGATGGTGCCGAAATCGAACGTGACCGTCGTCGCGGTGCCATTGCTGATGGCGGTCGTTTTGCTGGTTTGACCGGTCGCGATCAGTTTTTGCGACTGCGCCAGACTGCTCACATTCAACGTATAGGTGCCGGCCGCCGCCGTGCTTCCGGCCGTAGCGGCAAGCGTTGCGGCATCGGAAGACGTGGCTTTAAATGCGGAAAATTTACTGATACTCGTACTACCCAAAGCCGCAACCGCCGATTGGAAAGTCGCGACTTGGCTCTTGATGATTCCGTATGCAGAAATTTTTGAATTTTCGCCCGATTCCTTGGCGTCGAGTTTGGTGATCGGTTGGCGCTCGACCGCCATCAGCGCAGCGACGATGGCCGTAACATCCAGCGTACCGCTGCCTGAAAGTGCGTTGATGGCCATGTTTCTTTCTCTTTAACTTAAGCAACCTGTTGAAACAGCAGACCCTGCCGTTGCAGGGCCGCGTCGATCGAACGTGAAATCGCCAAGGTCTCTTCCGAGGGAATCTGGCGAATCAACTCACCGGTCTTGGTATCCACCAACCTGATAATTGGTTTCTTGGTCTCGTTGTCAACGGTGAATTGCAGATTGCTGCTCGACAGTTGCAATACCTGATTTATAACCGAGACTGCATTTTTAAGAACTTCCGGGGAAACCTGCTCCGTGCTAAGGGGCGCCGGCTCAACGGCGACAATAGGTGCGCTGGCTTTCGAAGTATCCGCTACAGCGCTAGAAACCACCGGTGCAGGCAGGGCTGCCTGGGAAGGTGGTGTGGCCTGGTTGATAACATTCTGGATGATCATTTCTGACCCCCCTTGATCTGAAAATGCCTAACCGGTTACCCGGCTAGGCACCGTCCAACTCACGAAGATTAACGTAACAGCGCCAACACGGAGGCTGGATTCTGGTTCGCTTGCGCCAGCGCCGCGATACCGGCCTGTTGCAGGATCTGGTTCTTGGAGGCCGATGCTGTTTCTGCGGCATAGTCGGTATCCGCCACACGGCTGTACTGCGCCCATGCATTCGCCGACTGGAACTGCAGCGCGGTTAGTGCCGCCTGGAACCGCGACATGTCGGCACCGAACGCAGCGCGCCCGTTGTTGATCGCGGTGAGATCGGCATCAAGATTAGCCACCGTATAGCCCGCCGTTGCGGCGATGGTCGTGCCGGTCGTGGCAAGTGTGGTGCCCGTCGAGGTGACTACCACGCTCGTCGTGGCGCCCACTAAGGCCCGCAGCCGTGTGGCTTCGGCATTGAGTGCGGTCGCTTCGGAACTCGCCGCCGTGCCACCTGCGATGACGGCAATTTCACGCAGTTTTTGCGTAATTTCGTAAACTTGCGACAGAAAGCCATCGCTCACTTGCGCCGATGAAATGGCGTCCGCAACACCGCGCGCCGCCGCAGTCGCACCGCGCGCCGTAGCTTCAAAACCGGATGCCAGTCCAAGGCCGGTCGGATCATCCTTCGCGCTGTTAATGCGCAGGCCCGAAGATAAGCGTTGCTGAGCGACATCCAAAGCATTCTTGGATCGGTTCAACGCCACGCCGGCAAACAGTGCAGAAATGTTGGTGTTAATAACCTGTGACATGGTGAGTTACCTCTAAAATTTGATCGTTTAACTAGCGAATATGTACAGCCTCAGTATTTCAATGAATACACCGACTGATGTCATACCTATCGGACTGACCGACTGAAAGCTTTAGGGTCGGCGGAGGTTTAATTTGCCCTTCGCGACACCGATATCGCTACACGACAAGCAACGACCTGGGGCTAGCGGAGCGACTGCGCCGGTACCCCGGAATTAACGCAAGAAATTAAACAGCGAAAGGTTTTGAATGCGCGTAAACGCCTGTTGCGCGGCCTGTAATCCGACAAGTTGCAGGTTCAAACGGCTGGTGGCCTCGGCGTAGTCGAGGTCCTGCACCGCTGAAAGATTTTTTTGCGTGTCCAATCCGAACGATGAGTTCAGGCTCTTGATCGCATCAAGGGAATTCAGGCGCGCGCCGCTGCTCGCACGGGCACCCACGACACTCGTTAGCGCCGTGTTCAGATCCGTGACGGTATTGGCGCTGAAGGTGTTGCTCTCCAAATTTGCGGCGAAATTATCGATGACGGCGAATACGTCGGTGAGACCGCCGGCCGCCGCCGGCAATGCGCCGAAAATGCGCGCACCCGCGTCCGATGCCGCGATTTGCGTCCCGGGGGCGACTTCAATCAAGCGCTGACCTTGATCGCCGTTGTAGGTGAATACACCCCCACCCGCAGCGGTATAGGGCTTGGTCTGACTCTGGTAACCGCTGAATAAATATTCGCCGCTGGCATCGCGTGAGTTTGCCAAATCGAGTATGGAATTCTGCAACTGCCGCACTTCGTAGGAAATCGACAGGCGTCCGGCGGCACCGAGCGCACCGTTACCGGCTCGCACCGCGAGTTCACGCAGGGTTTGTAGTTGCTCCTGCATTGAACCGAGCGTCGCTTCCTCTAAGCTCGACGAAGACGAAGCACGGTCGACGTTGCGTTGGTATTGCTCAAGGCTCGCTAACTGTTGGGAATACGCCAACGCCTGTGCTGCAGCCGTCGGGTCGTCGGCCGGTGTCAGAATTTTGCGCCCGGTGGCCACTTGATTTTGGGTCTTGCTCAGCTTTGCTTGCTGATCAAGCATTGCATTCAGTGCTGTTTGTTGCATTTGCAGGGTTGAGATGCGCATCGCTTAGCCTCGCGTCACGCTCAGTAGCGTTTCGAACGTTGTTTTTGCGGCGCTGATCATCTGTGCCGCCGCCTGATAGGCTTGCTGAAAGCGCACCAGATTCGTAGCCTCTTCGTCGAGATTGACGCCGGCAATATTGCTCTGCGCCTCGGTCGCCTGGTTAAGCAAAGCCTGCTGCGCCTGTTGGTCAATGTCGGTTTGGTGCGTACGTGATCCAATCTCGGCGACCAGATTCGTATAGGCCCCCAGCAGACTCGTCGTTGGGCCAGCGGCTCCATTAATCAGTGTTGCCTTGGTCTGTAATCCAACCAGCTTGAGTGCGTTGCGATTGTCCGCAGCCGCATTGGTATTATTGCCGATAGTGAAGGTGTCGTTATTACTGGGTACACCCGCAATTGAAAATGTATAGCTCCCGTACCCAAGCGCCGGACCGGGGGCCGCCAGTGTGAAACTTTTACCGGCGGATTCTGTGGCCGGATTATACGCAAGCGGCCCGTAGGCTCCGCCCGCGACCGTAAAACCTGGCACGCCCGCGCCCAGCGCGTTGGGGCTAAATGTCAGGGTGAGCGGTGCGCCCAGCGGCAAGTTGAGGGCGTTACTTACCGCGCCTTGCGTGATTGCACCGTTGCCGACATTGCTCAGAGTGGCCGTTGAGCGCAACGGCGCCGCGAGTGCGATTTGCGTCGTTTGAGTAACGTTCACGCCAAAATTTTCGGCTGCCGGCGCCGTGAAACGCAGCATGAAGCTGTCGCCATTCACAGGCGCGGTAATTACCGCAGCCGAGATCGAGAATCCTTCGGTTGCCGTGAGATCGACCGCCGCGCTCGCGCTACTACTGACCACGGCATTGTCAGCTACGCGCACGACGGTATACACACCGGCGTTAAAGTCGACGCGGTAATCACTGGCCTGCAACGCACCGATGTCGGTCACCGTGCCGGTAAGCGCAACGTTGGTCGCGGCGTTATTGTTGCTATTGGCGACGGCGGTCTGGGTGCCCAGGTCGGCAAAAAACTTTCCGCCCAGCGCGTTGCTCTGATTCAAGCCCAATTGGTGTTGCGCGTTGAATGCCACCGATAAACCCAGCGCCACGCGCCCCAGTTGATCCATGCTGGTCTTCAGCAAGCCATCGCGAAATTCAATGACGCCACCCAATTTGCCACCGGTAATAGCGCGCGTAATATCCGCCACGGCAGCGCCGCCGAAGCTGTAGCCAACGTCTGTAATTTCCGGATTGAACTCATTCGGTATGGCGCTTAACGTCGCCGTTTGATTACCGATCACCAAGCCCTGCCCGTTGCCGATAAACACGTTCAGCATGCCATTGTCTTGCCGCACCACGTTTACCGAAACCAGCTCCGCCAGTTGACGGATGGCTTCATCGCGCCGGTCTAAAATATCGTTGGGCGGCTGTCCGGCAAAAGCGCCTTCCAGGTCGTAGATCTGTTGATTCATCTGCGCAATCGATTTGCCCAATGCGTTGGCCTGCGCGAGGGTGGAACTGACCTGTGAGTTAGCTGAGGTCTGAAGATTGTTGAACCGGTCCGCGAGGTAGTGAAACCGATTAGCCAACGATTCCGCCTGGCTCAGCAGCAGTTGACGCGCCGACGACGCATTGGGATCATTGGCGGCCGTTTGCACTGCGGCAAAAAATCCCTGTAGCGCGGGCGCTAATCCGGCCTGCGGATCGGCCACGATATTGTCAATCTGTTTGGACAGCGCGTAGGCGGCGCTAAGCTGCCCTTGGCCGGCCGTGGTGGTACGCAACTGTGTGGTAAGAATTTGATCGTAAGCACGCGCGACCGTGTCGACGCTGACCCCGGTACCGATATATCCGCTTCCGGTAGCGATTGGGTTTTGGGTGCTAAGCGCCGCACTCTGACGGCTGTACCCCGGGGTGTTGGCATTGGAGACATTATGACTTATGGCTGCTAATGCGCGCTGATAAGCAAGCAGACCGGATACTGCGGTGCCAAGTAAATTGCCGGTGGCGGTCATGTACCCCTCAACATAATGAGAAATTCCAGTGATGGACTTCCCTGTATCTGGGTATCGTCCGGGATTTCATGAGCTTGATTTGCATCAATCAAAACCTGCATCACAGGTGCACGTCGATCTTGTGCTGATCCGCCCGGCTGCCTTGCGCGGCACCCAACTGGCGCACCAACATGTCGGCGATGCCGATGCCACGTTGTGACAATTGCTGCGCCAATTGCTGATCGTGCATGTCGTTGTAAATGTCATTTTTGTCACCTCCCAGCACGTCTTCCGCCAGCGCCGACGCGCGCGCGTTTTTCAGCAGCATGTTGATGAACAGCGCTTCGAATTGTTTGGCTGCGGCCTTGAGCGCATCTGGTGCATGGTCGCGTGCGCCACGGCGCAACGCGCCCAAGTCTTGCGTGTTGACGTCGATGCTTAGGGGGTTGGTGAGCGGCGCCATGATTTAAATCACGATCAATTCGGCCTGCAACGCGCCGGATTGTTTCAAGGCTTCGAGGATGGCGATTAAATCGCCCGGTGCGGCGCCGACGTTATTGACCGCACGCACGATCTCGTCCAGCGACACGCCGGTTTCAAACAGGAACATGCGACTGCCACCTTCCTTGACTTGAATATCCGTCACCGTTTCCACCACCGTGGTGCCGCCCGACAGCGGCGCCGGTTGACTGATAAGCGGGCGGTTGGTGATGGTGACGGTGAGGCCGCCGTGCGTGACCGCCGCCGGTGTGACTTTCACGTGCTTACCGATAACGATGGTGCCGGTGCGTGAATTTACGATAATGCGCGCCGGACTTTCGCCCGGTTCGACCAGAATATTTTCAAGCTCAGACACAAAACCGACGCGTTGCGCCGGGACCTGCGGTGCGTTGACGCGAATGGTGCCGCCGTCCACCGCGCTGGCCAGACCCGCACCCAGGGCTTTGTTGATCGCGCCTTCCATGCGTAGCGCGGTGGTGAAGTCGGCGTTACGCAGATTTAAATACACAAACTCACCGGCCAGAAACGAATTATTCACCACCCGTTCCACCGAGGCACCACCGGGAATTCTGCCAACACTGGGCACGTTGACCGTGACCTTGGAACCATCGGTGCCGGACACGCCGAAGCCGCCGACCACCACGTTGCCCTGTGCGATGGCGTACACGTTGCCGTCGGCGCCTTTCAGCGGCGACATCACTAGGCTGCCGCCGCGCAGACTTTTGGCATTGGCGATGGATGACACCGTGACGTCGATGGTTTGACCGGGCTTGGCAAACGCCGGCAACTCCGCGCTCAAGGACACCGCCGCGATGTTCTTTACCTGCGCATTCACGCCCGGCGGAATGGTGATGCCGAACTGTGCCAGCATGCTTTTTAAACTTTGCACCGTGAACGGCGCCTGCGAAGTTTGATCGCCGGTGCCGTCAAGACCCACCACCAGACCATAACCGGTCAGTTGGTTGCTACGCACGCCGGCGATGGCGGCAAGGTCTTTGATGCGCTCGGCATGCACGTCGGCCGCCACACTGAGCGCGGCCACCATCACGCCGGAAATCATGCTGCTGAATTTCATCTGTTGCTGCTCCGTGAAAGTTCTTGCCGGAAACCGGCAAGTATTGACACTTTTCTAGAAAAGCGCCCTTGTAGGAGCGGCGCCCTCGCCGCGATGCTCACGGCGCAATTAAAACGGCCACCATCCACTTGGAAGAAGCGTGCCATCCATGGTGCCGCCCTGTGTAGAGGCGCACCCACCCCAGTGCGAATAACCTATGTGGGAGCGGCTTGCGGTCGCGATCAGTGCGGCTGCAAGTCGCTCCATAAAATGGAGCGCGGGCCTCTAACCCACCAAAAACACAGCGGCCAAGATGGCCGTGCTCCGATGTGTTGTGCGTAGGCGCCCGATGCATCGCGCCGCTACGACCGTAATTAGGGTAGCGTCCCTTTTTAATATTAAAACGGCCACCAGCCACTCTGGAAGAAGCGGGCCATCCAGCCCGATTGGTTGGCGTCGGCGAGTGCGCCCTCCCCCGCATAACTGATTTGCGCGTCGGCCACTTGTGTGGAGAGCACGGTGTTGTCAGGCGCCACGTCGGCAGCGCGAATCACACCGGATAATTGAATGCGCTCGCTGCCTTGATTCAAGGTCAGCAATTTTTCACCGCGCACCAACAGATTGCCGTTGGGTAACACGTCGATCACGGTGACCGAGATGCGGCCGGTCAGGCTGTTGCTTTGCGAGCTATTGCCTTCGCCGCCGAAGTCGCGTTTGGCATCGGCGGTTGCAGCCAGAATTTGTTTGCCGATGTGCGTGACCGGGCCGCCGAAGATCGACGGCGAGGCGATGTCCATGCTGTTGTCTTTTTTGGTTTTAGTGCTGGCTTTTTTGCTGGCGTTGGTTTTTTCCAGCAACTCGATGGTGATGATGTCGCCGATGCGGCGCGCGCGCTGATCCGCGAACAAGGCCATTTCGTAGCCGGCGCGGTAGATGGCGCCGTCGTTTATCGGCAAGGGTTGCGAATATGCCGGCAGCACTCTGGAAAACGCCGGGTCCGGTTTGGGCGGCGTGTTAGCGCAGCCGAGCACGGCGGTGACCGACGCAATAACAAGCATGTATTTCATGTCGACCTCTACAGGTTGTTGTTCACGTATTGCAGCATTTGATCGGTGGTCGCAATCGCCTTGGAATTCAGCTCGTAGGCACGTTGTGCTTCGATCATGTCGACCAACTCTTCGACGACATTGACATTTGATGTTTCCAGGCTGCCTTGATTCACCGAACCCAGTCCGTTGCTGTTGGGTGTGCCGATTTGCGGCGAGCCGCTGGAGCCGGACTCGTGAAACAGGTTTTCGCCCATCGCCTGCAAGCCGGTGGGATTAACGAAATCGGCGAGTTGAAGACTGCCGATCTGCGTGGGCGTGGCGCTGCCCGGTATCTGCGCCGACACCGTGCCGTCGAGCCCGATGGTCAGGCTGGTGGTGTTACTGGGAATGGAAATCGCCGGCTGCACCAGATAGCCCTGCGCGGTCACCAACTGGCCCTGCGAGTTCATCTGGAAGGCGCCGTTGCGCGAGTAGGCGAGGCTGCCGTCCGGCGACAGCACCTGAAAATACCCGCGCCCTTGGATCGCAACGTCCAGCGAATTATTGGTCTGGACCAGATTGCCTTGCGTGTGAATTTTTTCCGTCGCCGTCATGCGCACGCCGGTGCCCAGCGCCAGCCCAGACGGCAGTTGCGTATCCTGTGACGACTGCGCGCCGACCTGACGCACGTTCTGGTACAACAAATCTTCGAACACCGCGCGGCTGCGTTTGAAGCCGTTGGTGCTGACGTTGGCCAGATTGTTGCTGATGACCGACAAGCGCAACTGCTGCGCATCCAGACCGGACTTTGCCACCCACATTGCGGAATACATTGGCTTACCTCATCAAGTTTACGTAGGAACGCCGCAGGCGGCGCGTTATGGCAGCCGCATCAACTGCGTTGTCGCAGCGTCGTTTTCTTCAGCGGTTTTCATCATTTTGATCTGCAAATCAAACTGCCGTGCGAGCGTGATCTGCTGCACCAGAGCTTCAATCGGATTGACGTTGCTGCTTTCAAGCGCACCCGCAGACACCGTGACGCTGGCATCCGGCTCGACCGGCGCACCGCTTTTCATGCGCATCAACCCGTCGGCGCCTTTGACCAGTTCGCGCGCATCCGGATTCACCAGACGAATGCGATCCACCACCGCAAGGTTGGTGGCTGCCTGCCCGACCGGGCGAATCGAGATGCCGCCGTTGACGCCGATCTCGATTTTCTCCGCCGCCGGAATCACGATGGGCCCACCGTTGCCCAGCAACGGCAGCCCCGCACCATTGGTCAACACCCCGCCCGCGCCCAGATGTAAATCACCGGCCCGGGTATACGCCTCGCTGCCGTCGCGCGCTTGCACCGCAAACCAGCCGTCGCCGTTGATGGCGAGATCCAAATCGCGCCCGGTGGACTGGAGCATGCCGTGGGTAAGGTCGGTGGCCGGGCGTTCTGCCATCGCATACACGCGCGTGGGCAAGCCGGCACCGTACACCGGCATGGCGCGAAACGCGCTGAAGTCCTGATGAAATGCAGTGGTGTTGACATTTGCGATGTTGTTGCTGACCGCGCCTTGCGCCAGCATGGTTTGCTTGGCGCCGGACATGGCAACGTAGAGCATGCGGTCCATGATTTCAGTACCTCGTCAGGGGGCGCGTTAACGGATGTTGAGAATGGTTTGCGACACTTGGTTCTCGGTGGAAATCACCTGCGCGTTGGCTTGATAGTTACGCTGCGCAGAAATGAGTCCGATCAATTGTTCGGCCACGTCGACATTAGACGATTCCACCGCACCGGACTGCAACAACCCGAAGGTGCCATGTCCTGCTTCGCCCAATATGCGATCACCAGAAGCATAGGTTTGGCTCCAGTTGGTGTTGCCAAGCTGATTGAGTCCGTTATTGTTCGCGAAATTTGCCATCGCGATCTTACCCAACGTGGTCGACTGACCGTTGGTGTAACGTGCAGAGACGACGCCGTCAGGATCAATCGCGACACCAGAAAGACGGCCTGTCGAGTAACCATTTTGCGATAAGGTATTCACCGAAAACGGGCTGCCATACTGCGACGTTGTCGTAAAATCGATGCTCTGCGAAATCGGGTTGGCGCCATTGGTGGGTGTGTAATTGTCAAACGCTATCGGCTGAGCGGTCGCCAGCGTGCCGTCCGAATTAAACCTCAATTGCACCGGCGACGCGCCACCGGAGGTGACCAGGGTCCCGTCGGTATACAGATAGGTATTCCACAGATTCACACCCGGAGGTGTGGCTTCATCTTTACGAAAATACATGGTGGATGTATGCGAACTGCCCAAGGAATCGTAAACCACGGTGGACGATGATGCGTTGTAGGTGTCTGGATTATTGGCAGCAAAGGGCAGCGTCGGCTCCCTCTTGGAGGCTGGCAGGTTAACGCCGACCAGCAGTCTGGTGGTCGCGGACGGTACACCTTCTGCCGTTAACAACTTCAAATCGGTCAGCACACCCGTATCGTAATTACCGCCGCTGCTGGCTGGAAACACCTGCAACTTGGCGTCCTGCGAATTAACGACATAGCCGTTACGATCAATGTGAAAATTTCCGGCGCGGGAATATACCGTGGTGCCGTTGTCGCTCAGCACAAAAAACCCGTCGCCGTTAATCGCCATATCGAGATTGTTCGAAGTGATTGCAATGTTGCCCTGACTGAAATCCTGAGCAATTGAAGAAACCCGCACCCCGCTGCCTGCCGTGGCGTCGCTGACGCCTAGAAACGACGCAGCGTACACGTCGACGAACTCGGTGCGCGAGCCTTTGAAGCCGGTGGTGTTGGCATTGGCAATGTTGTTGCCCGTGACGTTCAAATCGGTTTGTGCAGCATTCAAACCGGAAAGTGCAGTGCGGAAAGTCATATGTATTCTCCTTCGAAATTCATCAAGCCTTAAACGATCTGTCGTACATCGCTGAATTAATTTTTAGCGACAATCGCTAACTAAAATATTTGCCGTACATCGCCAAGTGTCACCGACCCCAATATGCCGACACTCAGGCTCATACCTTGCCCGTTGCGCCCGATCGTGACACTTTCAACCGGTGCAATCGCCAACGTGTCGAAGTTGTAAGTTTTATCTTTGAGTTTTGCGTCGGCCGTGACGCGATAAACGCCGCTTGCGACCGCCCGTCCGGCGTTGTCTTTACCGTCCCATTCATAGACCACCTGCCCGGCCTGTTGCTGCCCAAGCTCAACCGAGCGAACCACTTCGCCCACACCGTTGTAAATATTCACGCGTAAATTACCGACCGCGTCTGGCAGCTCCACGATGCCCTGCATTTTGCCGGTGGGCGGCAGATAGCCTTGATCGGAATTGATCAGCACCTTGCGCCCGACCAGACTGGAAGCTTGCAACGCCTGACTGGATTGCAATGAGCTGCCAAGCGAATCAAAGGATTTTTTCAGATCCTGCACGCCTGAGGCGGTGGTGAACTGCGACAATTGCGCCACGAATTCCTGGTTTTTCAGCGGTTCCAGCGGGTTTTGATTTCTTAATTGCGTGATCATCAGCGTCAGGAACGCATCCTGCCCGAGCGGCTCCTTTTTCTTGATGCCGGCAGCCGGCGCGCCTAAGCCGAGTTTGTCGATGGCAGCGCCTAAATCGGTATTCACGGTCGTCATTTGCTTCTCTCCTTACGATTAATCGCCCAGCGACAAAGTGCGCATCAACATCTGTTTTGAGGTGTTCACCACTTCCACGTTGGCCTGATAGGAGCGCGACGCTGAAATCATGTTGGCCATTTCTTCCACGGTGTTGACATTTGGCATGAAGATGTAGCCGTCAGCATTGGCGAGCGGATGATTGGGCGCGTAACGCTGTTGCAGCGGTTCCTGGCTTTCGACAATACCGAGCACCTTGACTGTTACATCCGGTGATTCGTTAAAAACATCGTCGAGCGTCGCGGCAAACACCGGCTGGCGTGCGCGATAGGTGCCGCCTTCGCTGCTGCTGACGCTATCGGCGTTGGCAAGATTGCTCGCTACCGTGTTCAGGCGGATCGACTGGGCACTCATGCCCGAGGCGGCGATATCAAAAATGCGAAACAGTGACATGCATTATTCTCCTTTGATGGCCAACATCAGACCGCGAATTTTTCCGTCGAGGAACTTCAAACTCGCTTGGTACTCCACCGCGTTGCGCGCAAATTCGCTTTTCTCAAATTCGCTGTCGACGCTGTTGTCGTCCAGCGACGCCGCATTCGGCGTGCGGAACAGAATGTTCGCTGCGAAGCGTTCGTTGTCCACTGTGGCGATATGACGCGCATCGGTCACACGCAGGGGCGTGGCGTTTAATTCCTGACCAGCCGCAGCGAGCGCTGCGGAGAAATCAAGGTCGCGCGCTTTGTAATGCGGGGTGTCGGCGTTGGCGATGTTTTGCGCCAGCAATTGCGCGCGCGTTGAGCGCACCCGCAGCGCTTGTTCATGCACACCAAAGTAATTGTCGAGCTTGTTGACCATGTGAGCCGCCTGCTGCGTCGTTAATAGCTAACGCATCAGCAAACCGCGTGCCAGATGGATTACGCAGGGTTTTTCGTAAGTTTTCTATTGCAAAGCGGAAACGAATTGCCGCAAGGCGGCAATCTGGAAACACGGGCCGCCCACCCGCAACTGAAGCGGCCAAGATGGCCGCGCTCCCAATTTGGTAAGTGTAAGGGCGCAAAAGGCGCGATGAATCGTGCCCCTACGACTGCGTGGTGCACACTGCGGGAATGATCTTTTGATCTATGTGGGAGCGACTGGCAGTCGCGATCAACGCGCTTTAAGCTGGTAAATCACGCCGTTTGCGACGCGCACCATCTGAAACGCATCGCAATAGTTGGCCATGGACTCGGACCCTCCCAGCAGTAGATAACCGCCGGGCAGCAGAATATTGGCCATGCGTTGCAACACATCGCGCTTCATCTCGGTGGAAAAATAAATCAGCACGTTGCGGCATAAAATCACGTTGAATTTACCGAGCGACGCGTAGTTTTGCGAAAGATTGATGGAACGAAAATTCACGCGCGCTTTTATTTCCTTGCGCACTTCAAGATGCTGACCATTTTTTTGAAAGAAGCGTGAGCGCCGCTCCGCCGCCAGACCGCGCCCCAACGCGATTGCGTCGTACACCCCGACCCGAGCTTCTTCCAGCACCGTGGGCGAAATATCGGTGGCGATGATTTCCACCTCGCCGCGCAAACGCCCCGGCGCGCTGCTCTGATATTCCTGCACACACATACTCAGCGAATACGGTTCCTGACCGGTCGAGCAGGCGGCGGACCAGACCCGGATCGGCCCGGCAACGTTCTTGGCGAGGTCGGGAAGAATATGCCCTTTAAAAGCTTCGAACGGGTGCGCGTCGCGAAACCAGGAAGTTTCATTGGTGGTCATCGCATCGATAACGCGCTCGCGCAGCCGTACATCGCGTGCCAACAAATTCAACAACTCGGTCAGCGACTTTATGCCGCGCTCCGCCATCAAGCGTCCCAAACGACTGGCGACCAAATAGTGCTTGTTGTCGCCCAACACAATGCCGACCGCGTTTTCCAGAAATTTCTGGAACGCGGCATACTCGTCATTGGAGATGTTGTTGTCGGTCACGGGGTCGGTTGTTGTGAGTTTCTACATCAATGTGACGCCGGCATTTTTGTCCAGTGCTTCAAAGCGCCGCAGAATACTCGCGGCCAATTCGTTGGGCTCGAACTTGGGTACAAATGCATCCGCACCGACCTTCTCGACCATTGCGCCATTGAACACGCCGCTGAGCGAGGTGTGCAGTAACACGTACAAGCCGTTAAAACGCGGATCGTTTTTGATCAGTGAGGTAAGCGTGTAACCGTCCATGTTGGGCATCTCGACATCACAAATGATCATGCCGATTTGCTGCGCCACTGGTGCGGGCGCGTTGGCCATCGTGTTGAGCAATTCCCAGGCTTGCTTGCCGTCCACCGCGATGATGGCGGTAATGCCGATGTGATCGAGAATGCGCTTGATCTGGTTGCGCGCCACGCTGGAGTCGTCGACCACCAGGATGCGCCGCAGCACTGTTACCTGCGCGCGCTGTTCCAACACGAGGGACGCGGACAGGCTGCCGCGCCCGCCGATCACCTGCACCAGAACTTTTTCCACGTCGAGGATTTCCACCAGCGCGTCGTCAACGCGCGTCACTGCCGTCAGAAAATGCTCCTGACCGGATGCCTTGGGCGGCGAAATGATTTCACTCCAGGCGAGATTTACAATACGCTCGACGCTGCTCACCAGAAACCCGATGGTGAATCGATTGTATTCTGCGATGATTACAAAGCGCTCCGCCACGCGCTCCAGCGGAGCCTGCCCCACGGCGGCGGCCAAGTCGATGATCGAAATTGTTTTACCGCGAATGCTGGCAATCCCACACACCACTGGATGAGCGTTCGGAATATGTGTCAATCTTGGGCACTGCATGACTTCTTGAACTTTGAATACATTGATGCCATAACGCAACTTGCCGCTCAAGCGGAACAACAGCAACTCCATGCGATTATTTCCAACCAGTTGAGTACGCTGGTTTACACCCTCCAACACGCCTGCCATAGAAGTTCCTGTCGCTGTACCCGCTAGACTCTTTGAATTATCGACTAGCAAGCCGCTGACTTGAGCTGACCCGTGCTGTGCAACCCGTGGCGCACAACTTGCTAAGTCATTTCGTATCCTGTCTTTCATCTGGAATGAGAACGTTCATATGCGTATCGCCGTTGCCGCCGGAATGATGCTCCTACCCTTGAGCGCCACGTTGTGGGCAGCGGATGCAGTGCAGAACTTCGCGCCGATCCAATCCGCCGCCATCGACTATGTGATGGCGCACGCCGATCCGCACACGCGCTATGAAATCGTACTGAATCCGCTCGATACGCGGCTGCGTTTGCCGGCCTGCGCTCAAGTGCTTGAAGTCTTTGCACCGCCGGGTTATCGGCCGATGGGTACTACCACGCTGGGCGTGCGTTGTAACCACACGCGTGGCTGGACGGTGTATTTTTCACTGCAAATTAAAGCTTTTCGCCGCATCGCCGTGCTCGCTAACACGCTGGTGCGTGGCAGCGCCATCCAGCCCGGCGATATCGTCTTGCGTGAACAG
Source organism: Gammaproteobacteria bacterium (assembly GCA_031363085.1). Classification (GTDB taxonomy): domain Bacteria; phylum Pseudomonadota; class Gammaproteobacteria; order SG8-11; family SG8-11; genus UBA6921. The sequence continues at coordinate 28,032 of JANLTU010000113.1, read as the reverse complement.
GACGTTAGCCGCTTGAGCAGCGGATATTTTTTCGACGCGCAACAGCTTGTCGGCAAACTCGTTAAGCGTTCGTTAATCGCCGGCGTGGTTATATCGCCCAACGAACTGAGCGCACCGCGCTGGGTGGCACGCGGTCAAGTCGTGACCCTTTTTGTCGACAGCGGCGGTTTGCAGGTGCGTGCGCAAGGCGAAGCGCTGGTCGACGGCGCCGAAAACGATCTCGTTAAAGTGCGCAATGTGTTATCGGGCAAGGTTGTCGACGGTTTTGTGACCGCGCCTGGAACGGTACGGGTGAAAATGTGAAGCCGATCACTAAAGTCGGTGCGCGCGCCGCCCGATAAAGAATTAACCAACCCGCGCTTGAGGCAATGTAGCAATGGCAATCGAAATCACCGGCTTACCCGCGTCGAGTGTACAAACCAAGCCCGCAAGCTCCAACGTATTGGTGGCGCGTACTGAACCCACGCCGGCGCAGCAAGCAACCGGCAGCCTGAATTCGGCCGAGACCATCACGCTGAGCGATTTCGCGCAGCAGTTGCGTCACCTGGAAAATAGCCTGGGCACGGTGCCGGTACTCGACACGCAACGCGTGGAACACGTGAAGCAAGCCCTGGTCAATGGCAGCTACGACTTCAACTCCGACCGAGTCGCGGCAAAGTTTTTGCACCTCGAAACCCAACTGCCGGGTTAGGTTACTGATTTTTTAAAAGTGAGTGCTGCCATGAATTTCGCTCTGTCGCTGCTACACCTGCTCTCGCGCCAGCTCCCTGTCTATACCCGCTTCCTCGCCCTGCTGCGCGAAGAACAGGCCACCTTGGCGCAGGCACAACCCGAAGCGCTGGAGAATTGCACCGCCGAACGCGGGCGGCTGGTCGCCACGCTGGAAGCCCAGGATCAGGAACTGCGCACCCTGTTTGCAAATGCAAAAATCACTTTTTCAGCGCATGCGGTAACGCAATTGCTGACGACGCTGGCGGAACCGCAGCGCTCGCAACTTACGCAGCAATGGCGGCAGGTTTTATCGCTGGTCGGCGCATGTAATCGGCAAAATGCCATCAACAGTAAAATTGTCGACACGCGGCGCAAACATACCGAGCGCGTGCTGCGAATATTAATGGGCCAGACCACCCTCGCCGGATCAACCTATGCCGCAGACGGCCGCGTGCAACCCGGTGCCACCTCGGCGGAGCTTGCCACGGTGTAATAACACCCATGCGCACCGAACCATCCGACGCACCCATCGACCAGCAATTTGAAGTCGTCACAGAAGCGGCGAAGATTCACGCGTTGCTCGAACATGTGCAAACCAGCCGCGCACTGCTGTCGATCAACGTGCCCACCACCACGGCGACCTTCAACAGCATGATCATGGAGATTGACGCCGCGCATCGTTGGATCGCCATTGACGAGCTGCATCCGGCGGAAGGCCACAAGCTGTTTCTGGCACAGCGCAAGCTGACCGTGTTCGGCGTCTACGACGGTGTCGACGTCCGCTTCAACGCGCAGTTACTGGAAGTCGGTAAACAATCCGACCTCAACTTTTATAAAATCAAGTTTCCAAACGAGCTGCACTACTTTCAACGCCGCTCGGCGCATCGCGTGCGCCTGTTACGCGCCAACACCATTCCGGTAATATTGATGTTCGGGCCCGGTGATTACGCCAAAGGCGAGCTGTATAACTTGTCCACCGGCGGCATGGGCATCAAGTTCACGCGCACAATTCCAAAAACGCCGCCGCCTGGACAACAGATTCCTGAATGCGAAATTCGCTTTCCCGATGGCGAAAAACTTATCTGCGCGCTGGAAGCGCGCCACATGATCAACATAAAAAACCATCAACAAGCCTTGCTGGGCGTACGCTTTACCAAACTCAACGCCGCGCAAGAACGCACCATCAATCGCTTCATCGCCATGCTGGAACGCGAGGCACGCCGCAAAGCGACGTAGCAAGATAATGTTGAAGGTTTAATTCAGGTGTGCACAAAGCGCGCGCATAAATTCAAAATTAAACATTCAACATTATTTGTTCACCCCCGTCGCCACGCATGCAGGCGCTGCAACAGGCGCAGCACACCGGTAGGGGCATGCGCTTTCTTCCAGTTTCCCGCCAGATATTTGTTGGCTTCGGCGTAGGTCGGATAAATATGCACGGTACCAAGGATTTTATTCAGGCCGATGCCGTGCTTCATCGCGCTCACGAACTCGGCGATGATTTCACCGGCGTGGCTGCCGACAATCGTGACGCCGAGGATTTTATCGCTGCCCGGCGGCGTCAGCACTTTGATCTTGCCGTGCGCTTCGCCGTCGGTGATGGCGCGATCCAGATCGTCGAGGTTGTAACTCGTGACTTCGTACGCAATGCGCTTGACGCGCGCGTCCTGCTCGTTAATGCCAACACGCGCCACTTCAGGGTCGGTAAAGGTCGCCCACGGCATCACGCGATAATCGGCACGGAATTTTTTCAGCGGCGAAAACAGCGCGTTGACTGCGCAATACCAAGCTTGGTGCGCGGCGGCGTGGGTAAACTGGTAGGGTCCGGCCACATCACCACAGGCGTAAATATTCGGGATGCGTGTGCGCAAAAATGCATCGGTCTCAACCGTGCCGTCGGGGGCCGCATGCACGCCGAGTGCTTCGAGGCCAAAGCCGCCCACATTGGCCTTACGACCGAGCGCCAACAACACCACGTCGAAGGCGACACGCCGTGATCCGCCGCTGCCGGAGCACACCAGCACCGCGTCGTTGCCGTCGCGTTCGAAGCGCTCTGCGCTATGCCCTGTCAACACCTGCACGCCTTCGTCGACGAAACGCTGCGATACCAACGCGGCAATGTCTGGATCTTCCGCCGGCAACAATTGGCCGCCGCGTTGCACTACGGTCACCTGTGAACCCAAGCGCGCAAAACTCTGCGCCAACTCACAGCCAATCGGGCCGCCACCCAATACCAGCAAGCGACGCGGACGCTCGCGCAACTCCCAGATGGTGTCGCTGGTCCGGTAACGCACCTGCGCCAGTCCCGGGATGTTGGGAATATTCGGCTGCGCTCCAGTCGCGACGATGATATTGCGCGTGGTCAACACCTGCTCGCCCACGCGCACCTCATGGGGGGAGACGATGCGCGCAGTGCCGGTTATGCACTCCACGCCCAGCCCGCTATAACGTTCGACGGAATCGTGCGGCGTAATCTGGCGGATGACACGCTGCACACGTTCCATCACCTCGGAAAATTCGAATTCAATGTCGCTGCGCTTGAAACCGAATTCGGCTGCGCGCCGCGCGTAGCTGAGCATGCGGGCAGACTGAATCAGCGCTTTGCTGGGCACGCAGCCGGTGTTCAAGCAATCGCCGCCCATGCGGTGTTTTTCCACCAGCGCCACTTTGGCTTTGAGTGCCGCGCAAATATATGCCGATACCAGACCCGCCGAGCCGCCGCCGATGACGACCGCGTTGTAATCGAAGCGCGCCGGTTTGCGAAAGCCACGCAAGACGCGGCGCGAACGGTATGCCGCCAACAGATTGAAGTTAACCTTCATGTGGGCACGGCAAAAACATGCAGCATTTTCCTAGCCTCCGTTTACCGCAAGGTCGACCAGCAGCGTGCCGTCGGCACCCGCGCCCCGCACCCAGGTGTTGACCTTGAACTGCTGGTGATACGTGTCGACCGGATTCAACGCGCCGGCGGCAACTTTCTCTGCCTGCGCCATCGAGTCAGCGCGCATATAGCAAAGAAGGTAATCCTTCCCGTGCAGGGACAGCGAAAACCACGACTCGATCATCACACCTTCAGCCCGCAACGTCGCCAACGCCGTCTCTCGATGAGCATTGATGAAGTCCCCCCAGTCTTGCACTTGCGCTGCGGTGCCCGGCTTGAGTTCGATCAATCGCGCAGAAATTTCCACAACCACCCTCCTTCGTGACTACGGTTATGCAGTAAGTCGTTGGAGCAAGGAAAACCCTACATGCCACTCGCCCAAACCGCTGTTTGAATTGATATGGCCGGCGGCACCGATGCTTACAAAGCGACTACCCCATGCCAAGGCGGTGGACTCTGCAAACGCCGGACTCCCGTAAGGGTCGTTGGTGCTGGCCACGAGGATGCTCGGGAATCTCAAAGGCGTTAGCGGCAAAGGTGAGAATCCGACGGCTGCTTTTGGGAAACTGGCAGCATCGGGATTGGGCGGCGCCACCAACAACGCGCCCTTGATCTTGCGGTGTGATCGTGCTGCCCAATGCGCGATGAGAATACAGGCCAAACTATGCGCAACCAGCACCGCATCGGCGCCCGCCTGAGCCACCGAGGTTTCTAACACCTCAAGCCATTCATCACACACCGGATGATCCCAAGCACGCTGCTGCACGCGCACAAACGACGGGTGGGCTGTTTCCCACAAGCTTTGCCAGTGCTCTGGCCCCGAGCCGCCTAGGCCGGGAAGAATCAGGACGTTTGAACTCATGATTTAGGTTCCAGCCGCAAAGGTGGTAAGTTGAGCGACGTGCTTGTTGCGCGTCCCTCCCGAACACTGTGTTAGGTGTTTGATTTTACCTCGGCCACATGCTTGCTGAATTGCAGAAAAAACATGATGAAAAAACCGACGAGAACGCCCGGTAACACGATCATCGGCGGCAACCTGTTGATGACGATCCAGTTAATGAAAAGCACAAAAGAGGGGATCAAATAGGAATAGGCGAGCGTTTTCATCGGGCCGAGTCGGGGGCCGCCAAAAGCCCAGACGAAATTGGTAAATACAGTCATGACTGCCAGATACACGATCCACAGATAAACATCGGCAGGGATGCCTTCGAGGTTGACAGATGCAGCCGTGAAGGAGGCATACAAAGCCATCGGAAACACGGCGCAAAGCATCGACCAGAACACCATATCGAATGGCGATCCGCTGCTATGGAATTTTTTCAATAGCGTCGCATAGAGCGCCAACAGCAGCAGTCCGACGCCGAAGATAAAATCACCCTGGTTCGGATTTAACTGGATCAGCTTGTCCACACTGCCCTCGAAAATGACCCACACCGTTGCCAGTATTCCTATCGGTAACAGCAAAAAATGCAGCGGTCTTGGCTTCTCTTTCAGTAGATAAAAACCGGTGAGCGCGGCAAGGCTCGGCAGCAAGGTATAGATCACCGAGGTGTTCAGTGACGAGGTCTGTTTTAGCGCAAGAAACATCAGAATGAAAAAGCCCGCCTGAGTCACCCCAACCATGCTGAACTGAAGCAACCTTTGAGCGCTGGGCATTGTTATTTTGCTGGTAAAAAACAGGATGGGCAGCATAACCAAAATAGAAATCAGAAACCGCAATAAAACCGTCAACACCGGGTCGAGAAACGGCGCAATGCGCTGACCGATAGGAAAACTGGTCGCCACCACGAAGGTCGCAAACAACACGGCAAGGTGCGCTTTTGAATCTGGTTGGGTCAATGTGAGCAGTCCTAAATTTATGCTGTGTAATGTTTGAGGTGAACGGCAAGCTACGGCGCCCCGCCTTAACAGAGCATGCAAACGATCCCGCTGTAGCGCTCCGTTCGAGCACCGGGTCAGAGATTAGCGCGCCTTTATGGTTCGATGCTAATGATGTGCGCCTGAATTTTTCCGTCCACCGGTCCCCAGCCAAACTGTTGGCCAAGCGCTTTCTCGGCGCTGTCGGTGGCTTCGCCAAGCCGCGACGGATCGCGCGCCTCGATGTCGTTGCGCAGCGGCGTTCCTTGGCAATATGCGACGGCCGGGATACGAGGAGATGCCGCCTGACTGCGCGCGGCGACGGTGTCGATTTCCGCTGCGGCTAGAAAACCAGCCTGCCGCAAATCGCGCGTTATAACCGCAAGATCACAGTAGCCGTGTGGCGTGCGCGCCAGGAAACGCGGCGGGTCGTTTGGGAACAATGATTCGAGCGCCTGCGTTATGGTGTGCGCGAATTCGTTTTCCTCGATTCGATCCCAGACGTTGAATATGAACGCGCCACCGAACTTGAGCACCCGACGGGCTTCTGCAAAAGCTGTCAACTTCTCGGGAAAAAACATCACTCCGAACTGGCAGACCACGGCGTCAAACACAGCGTCTGCAAAGGGTAGCCGCATAGCGTCGGCCTGCCGCCACTCGACTGGTCGCGGTGTTCCGAGCTGCGCAGCCAAATCCAGCATCGGCTGATTCAAGTCCGTCGCGATAATCGCGACGCTTGCCGGTAAAACAGCGGCCAACTTGCGCGTGACCACACCGGTACCGGCAGCAATTTCGAGGACACGCGACACCGGCCGCACAGCGACTCGACGCGCTAAGTCCGCTGCGTAATAATCGAAGATCAACGGAACCAAATGTGCTTCATAGAGCTTGGGAATTGAACCGGCAAAAAGTTTGTCCGTCGCGGCGTTGTTCATAGTGATGTCCATGCTCGTTGGGATGCCGTAATGAAGACCGACAAAACATCATACCGGCCATGCCGGGGTATACACATACTCCAGTTTGATTCCGTCCGGGTCCACGAAGAACAGCGCGTAGTAACCGGGAGCGTATTTCTCGTACAACGCGGGGGCATCCAAGATTTCAACGCCACGTTGCAGCAACGTTGCATGCAGCGCATCGACGGCGGCGGGCGAGTCGGCCCAGAACGCCAAATGATGCAGTCCCGGAGAATCGCGATCATGACGCCCACCGTGTTGCGACGCTTGCAGCCCCACCTCCAAACCGTCTCCCGCCCACAACGGCCCTTCTGCCACGTTTTCGATGCGGCGAAAGCCCATCTCGGACAAACAGAAATCATAGTAGCGGGTCGAGACTTCAAGATGCGTCACGGTGAGATCGATGTGATGAATTCTTCCTTTCACAATTTCACCGCAGCAGATGATTTCTTGAATTTACCCAACAGCTTTTTTGCGAGCAACGGAAACAGGCCCAATAAGGCCAGCGATACCAACACTCCCGGGGAGACGATGTCGCGCAGCGATTGAAGCTGCGCCAGTTGCGTGCCGGCATTGGTGTAAATCAAGGTCGCCGGCAACATGCCAAGCTGGCTTACGACGTAGAAATGCCAAGCGCGTATCGGCGTGATCCCCATCAGTAAATTGACCACGAAAAACGGCACGGCCGGAATTAACCGCAAGGTAAATAAATAAAACGCACCGTCTTTGGCGAAGCCATCGTTGACACGCTGCAAACGATCAGCGAATTTTTTCTGCACGTAGTCGCGCAGCAAAAAACGTGACGCCAGAAACGCTAAAGTTGCACCGATGCTGCTGGCGAATGAAATCACCACACTGCCGATCAGCAGCCCGAACAGCGCACCTCCGGCCAGCGTCAGCAGCGTGGCGCCGGGTAATGACAATGCAGTGGTGGCCACGTACAAGGTCAGGTAAATGAGAATGGTCTGCCACGGGTGAGCCGCGTAGAAATCGCTCAGCCCACGCTGCTGTTGCTTCAAAACATCGAGCGTTAAATAGCGCTGCAAGTCGAATATAAAAAAGGCGGCCAGCGCAGTTACGAACATAGTCGCGAGCAAGATCTTGCTGGCATGAGCTTGAAATTTGAACGTCATGGTTAGTCTCGTGGTCTGGTCGTGCGCGGATCAAGCACCAAGCCGGCGCGCAACGCACGTTCAAAATCGCTGGGGCGATCCAGATCCCAGCTCATCGGCAGTTCGCTCCACTGCCATTGCAACCCAAGCAAGCGCGCGCGCGTTTGTGTCAAAACCTGCGAACTTCCCCAGGTGATGTTCGCGAACAGATGCGCATCAACCCGCCGTAACCCGAGCAACACATATCCGCCATCTTCGGCGGGGCCGAGTACGGCATCGTCGCCGTGTTGCAAACTTTGCAGCGCAGCGGCGAGTATGGTCGGCTGTAACGCTGGCCAATCGGTGCCGATGGCCAGCGTGTATTCGGCGCACTGCAGCGCTACCGTGAATGCATGCAACAGGCGCGCACCCAAGTCCACGCCACGTTGCTGGCAGAGTTCCAGGTTGCAGGTCTGTTTTAAATTGTCAAATAGCGGCGCATCGACGCCGGGCGCACACCACAATTGCAACGGCGCGAGCGCGGACACCTGCACCCGCTGCACCGTTTGACTCACTAAATCGCCGTGCAAGCGCGCGGCATCCTCTGCGCTCAACAACGGCAGCAGACGTGTTTTGACTTGTCCTGGGATCGGCGCTTTGGCGAAAATCAAAATACGCGCGGTGGGGAATTGCATGCAGGTTTCTGTTGATAGAGTTGCGCCAGTCGGTGTGGGCTTGCGCCCAGGGCGTAGGCCAAGCGCATACGCCACATCAGCACGATGGTTCGAATCATCCCACCCTGCTCCCAACGGCGGCTGGATGTCACCACCTGGGCGGATAGATTCGCAGGCCGGGAACGTTTTTTGAGTAATTTGCACAGCGCGATGTCTTCCATCAAGGGAATGTCGGGATACCCGCCCAGTTGCACGAACACCGCGCGGCGTACAAATATGGCTTGGTCGCCGGTGGCAATGCTTGACATGCGCGAACGCCGGTTCATCAAGAACTCCACGATACGCAGCAGGAATGCGTCTCCGGACAAGCGCACATCGAAGCGCCCCCACACGGTGGCGTCGTCACATAAAGCGCCGTCGATCAGCACATCGCCTTGTTCCGGCAGGCGCGTGTCCGCATGCAGAAACAACAACACATCGCCGCTTGCAACCGCCGCACCGGCATTCATTTGCGGTGCGCGCCCGCGCGCGCTGTCAACGATGACGCGATCTGCGCACTCGCGTGCAATCGCCACGCTGGAATCGTTGCTGCCGCCATCAACCACGATGACCTCGTGGCCGCGCGTCTGCAACGCGCGCAGCAGCGCCAAGGTGGCGCACAATTGCGACGCTTCGTTGAGGGCCGGAATGATGATGGAGAGTTTCATGCGGCCACTTGCAGAGGTGGTACGGCGGTTTTTAGCTTCAGCAACACACCTTGGTTGCACTACTATGCGTGCCACTCGGCGCAACACCGATAAAACTGTCTCGCATCGGCCCCTGCGTTAAGAACGCAAAGGTTTGTGCAGACACCGGCATGCGCTGGCCACGCGGAAAGACCGCACCTTGATCGTCGCTGACCGCTTGAAACGGGCCGCGATAAATCACCGCATGTCCAATATCGATACGCCGCTCTTCATAACCTTTGACGGCGGTTAAGGTGACGGAACGAAATTCGATTCCGTCCACCACGCGCCACGGCTGGGTATCCCACTTGTCGTAAGCCAGCGCTTGAAAACCAACTGCGGCGAAGGCTTGCAGGAACTCCTGTTCTTGAAACGCGCCGGAAATGCAGCCGCTCCACAATTCCGAATTTTTCTTCAAGTGTTCCGGCACTATTTGATCGCTGACGATGTCGGAAATCGCAATACGCCCGCCGGGCTTGAGCACGCGATGAATCTCGCTGACCAACTGGCGCTTGTCGGTCTCGGCGACCAGATTTAGTACGCAGTTGGAAATCACCAAGTCGACGGACTGGTTGGCAAGCAGCGGGCGTTCTCGACGTTGCTGCTCTTCCCAGGCGCGCAGCGTGTGCAGATCGTCGTGGGTGCGCACCGGCTGCGTGGCCAGGTGTTCATCCAGCGCGCGCAGGTCCAACGCGAGATCTTGAATATGGCCTTTGACGAAGCGCACCCGCTGGCCGCCTAATTTGTCGGCCATCTCGGCTTGATATTTTCCTGCCAACGCCAACATGTCATCGTTCATGTCAACACCGATGACCGAACCCTGCGGACCAACCAACTGCGCCGCCATGTAACAAATTTTGCCACTGCCGCTGCCCAGATCCAGCACCACGTCGCCGCTGCGCACATAGCGCGAAGGGTCGCCGCAGCCGTAATCTTTTGCAACGATTTCCTTGGGCAGCAGCGCGAGCAAACCGGCGTCGTAATCGACCGGACAACACAGCGTCGGCTGCACTTCTTTGGCACCTTCCGAATACCGGTCCAGCACGCTTTTCTTGACGTTCATGTGGGTCTCCTGATCCTAAATTAATGCGCCGCTGCAACTGCTGCCCTGCCCGGCAGTACATCCATAACAATGGTCTTTCACCGTGATGGGTTTACCAAGCAAATTAACCTCGGACAATTTTTTGATGTGGATGCGCGGTTGCTGCACCGCACCCAGCGATACGCCGAGCATCTGGTTGAAATCGCAGTCGTACACGTAGCCTTGCCAGTCGACGCTGATGAGATTGCGGCACATGACATTATTCAGCGCCGCCGGATTATGCGCACTGCGCAGCAAGGCCATGTAATCCTCGAATCCGCCGTGCGAAATCAGCGTCGAACCAAACCGCTGGATCGGCATGTTCGCCAGTACGTACAGATGGTTGAACACCACTCCGTACTGTTCGTGCAAGCGTTTTTTGTAGTCTTGCTCTAATGCCGCTTGCGGCGGCGGCAATGCAGCACCCTGCGGGTTGTACACCAAATTCAATATCAAGCCGGTGCCGGCCTGACCGTATCCCAGCGCGTTCAATTGTTGCAGAGCCTGGATGCTCCGCTCAAAGACTCCTGCACCGCGCTGCTGGTTGACGTTGGCTTCCAGATAACACGGCAGTGAGGCCGTAATCTCGACGCGTTGTTGCGCGAGAAACTCGGCTAGATCGCTCTGCCCCGGTTCGAACAAGATGGTCAGATTGCAGCGGTCAATCACGCGCACACCCAGCGCGCGCGCCTGTTGCACTAGGTAACGAAAGTTCATGTTTAATTCCGGTGCGCCACCGGTTAAATCCAGCGCCGTTGCGCCTGAACTACGCAAGTAAGCGAGCACCTGCTCAACCGTTTCGCGCGTCATCATCTCTTTGCGTTTGGGGCCTGCATTCACGTGGCAATGCAAACACTGCTGGTTGCAGCGATAACCCAAATTGACCTGCAGCGTGTCCAAACGCGCGCGTTCGAGCAGTGGAAAATCAGTGACATCCAGCAAGGGAAGCGTTGCGTGCATGAGTTACTCCATAGCATGTAGCGTTAACGATACTGCGGCCGACACCACACATGCCACCGGCACGGTAATCAGCCACCCGATTAAAATTGACTTCAGCGCATCCGTTTTGCCGGGCCGCGCACGACCCGCCCAGCGCACGCCCATCAGCGCACCGACGCTCACGTGAGTAGTCGAGACCGGGAACCCCAGCGGCGTGGCAGCCAACACCAGCAACGAGGTGCCGGTATTGGCCACCAAGCCGGTGCTCGGTTCCATGGCGGTAACGCGATGCGCCAGAATGTTCAGCACTTTGTAGCCGCCCCATAATCCACCCAGGCCCATGACCACACTCACTGCCAGCACCCACCAGACGCTCGACACCGCATGCACGGCGCTTGCCTCCGGCGCAAACGCCACCGCCAACACCAGGAACGCAGCGATTTTCGGCGTGTCGTTCAAGCCACGAGCAAAGCTGGTGGTGCCACTGCTTAACCAATGCAGCGCGGTCCAAAGTTTTACGCGCAGCACACGCTGTAGCAGTGGTGCATCGTCTTGCGCGCACACGTAGGGATTTTTTTTCCATTCCTCGGGTTCGCAGCACCCCGGCCGCCATGCAGGCACCTTGCTGGCGACAAAACGTGCAGTCCATAAAATCGCTGCACATAATCCAACCGCCAGCAATGGACTCAGCAACAAAGGTAACAGCGCCTTATTCGCCACCATCGCGGCGTGCAAGCCCTCCGGACCGGCCGTAATCAGCACCGCGCCGACAATTCCGCCCAACAAGGCGTGGGTGGTCGAAACCGGAAAACCAAACCAGGATGCGCCCAGCACCCAGGCGCACGCGCCGACCAGCACGCTAAAGACAAAGACGAGGTCAATATGAAAACCCGGCGCGACAAAATCGCTGCCAAAAGTGCGCAACAACGAAGCCCCCCACCACACCGCCGCGAAGCCCCCCAACACCGTGCACAGGCTGCCCCACACAATCGCACGTTTGGCACTCGACGCGCCGCTACCGGTTAATGTCGCCACACCTTTCGCGACATCGTTCGCGCCGTTGGCCCACGCCAACAGCAACACCAATACCGCACTCAAGCCCACTGCAAGCATTATCCTCTCTCCGCGCACGCAACACGAAGTATAGTCGCTGTTCGCTGCGAAACCTTACACACGCAACGCGCATCGCGGTACGCAACAACGTGTTCGTAACACCTACATATAGCGGTCGTGGTGACGGTAGCTATAGCGCAAAATACGATGCTACAATTCGCGCGCCTGACACGGCCTTAACTGTTCAAGCCGCGTTCAGGTGAAGTCGTACGATTGCCTTAAGTGGGGCGGTAGCTCAGCTGGGAGAGCGCTGCGTTCGCAATGCAGAGGTCGGGAGTTCGATCCTCCTCCGCTCCACCATTAGCAGTTCCAGTACAGTCCGATAAAGTCAAAAAGCCCGCTCAGTTGCGGACTCACGTTCTCTGCTTATTTTGCTTGTTGCATCTACAGACTGCCGCCCAGCAAGATCGTTGATGTAGTAGTTAAGTGTCGCTGCTATGCCGCTATCGGCTGAATTTGATCCACGTCCACTAGATTGCGGGCCTCCTCAAGATTGTAGTCCGCCTGCAACCCCATCCAGAACTGTTCCGACGTGCCGAATGCACGCGCAAAACGTAACGCCGTGTCGGCCGTGATTGCACATTTACCCAGCACAATTTCATTCACTCGGCGCGGCGGAACATCGATCACGCGGGCGAGCGCGTTTTGGCTAATCTCCATCGGTTCGAGAAAGTCTTTCAGCAAGACTTCACCGGGATGAACATTTGCGAGTTTCTTCATGGTCGAGTGCCTCTCTTCTCGTGGTAATCCACAATCTCAACGTCGTAGGCGTCGCCTTCTTTCCACACGAAGCAGATACGCCACTGGTCATTGATTCTGATGTTGTGCTGTCCCTTGCGATCACCCTTCAGACGTTCCACCATTAGCAGTTCCAGTGCAGTGTGGTCGGTCGTCAATAGTGGACGCCATCTCCATTTATCCGCCGTTTATTTGCACGCCACCTACGCCCCGCAGACTGTTAGAATACCGGCCCGCTGATCTTTATTGTTTTTACAAGCTGATGACCGACACGCCCACACGCACCCCATTGCAACCACATTTCAGTTCTAAGCCCGGCGACGTGACGCACTGGGGGCGGCTGTATGGCAGCAGCTATGGTTTAATTCTCGCCAACACGGCGCGCGCGCAGAGTGGGCCGCTGGTGGCAGTCACAGCGGATACGCTCACGGCCAATCGGCTGGACTACGAGCTGCGCTTCTACCTCGGCAAGCAGGCCGACCTGCCGGTGCTGAGTTTTCCCGATTGGGAAACGCTGCCCTACGACGCGTTCTCGCCACATCAAGACATTATTTCCGAGCGTCTTGCTGCGCTCTACCAGTTGCCGCAATTACAACGTGGTGTGCTGATCGTGCCGATCACCACATTGATGACGCGGCTCGCGCCGCGCGAGTTTCTCGACCGTCACAGCTTGATGCTCGACGTCGGCCAGACACTGGACATGGCCAAGATGCGCGCGCGCCTGGAAGCCGCCGGTTACCAGTGTGTGTCGACCGTCTACGAGCATGGCGAATTCGCGGTGCGCGGCAATCTGCTCGATTTGTTTCCAATGGGCACAGCGACGCCGTATCGCATTGATTTATTCGGCGATGAAATCGAAAGCATCCGCAGCTTCGATCCCGAGACGCAGCGCTCGCTGGATAAAGTCAAGAACCTGCGCCTGTTACCGGCACGCGAAGTGCCGTTGGACGAAGCGGCGATTGCGCGCTTCCGCCACAACTTCCGTGTGGCGTTCGACGTTGAGGTGCTGAAAAACGCGCTCTACCGCGACGTCGGTAAAGGTCTGGCGCCGGCGGGCATCGAGTATTACTTGCCGTTGTTTTTCGAAAGCACCAGCACGCTGTTCGACTACCTGCCGCAAAACAGTTTGCTCGTGTCCACCGACGGCAGCGAAGACGCCGCAGAAGGATTTTGGAGCACGGTGAATCAGCGTTACGAGCAGCACCGTCACAACCTCGACCGCCCGCTGCTGCCGCCCACGCAGATGTTTCTGCAAGCCAATGAAGTATTCGGACTGTTCAAACGTTTTCCGCGCGTGCGCATGCAACATTTCGCCCTCGATGAACAGCAGACGAGCAGCATCAATTACGCCACCGGTGCGCCCACCCACCTGACGCTGGATGTGCGTGCCGCGCATCCGACCGATGCGCTGAAACAATTTATCGCCGGGTTTTCCGGACGCGTGTTATTCGCGGCCGAAACTACCGGGCGACGTGAAACCTTGCTGGAATTGTTGCGCGGCTGCGATCTGCATCCGGCCACCTTCGACGACTGGCCGGCCTTCGCGGCCAGCCATGCGCGCCTGGGCTTGACCGTTGCGCCGCTGGAACAAGGGCTGCTGCTCGAACAACCGTCGCTCGCCGTCATCGCCGAAACGCAATTGTTCGGCGAGCACGCCATGCAACGGCGCCGCCGCAAAAAACGCGGCCGCGATACCGAAGCGGTCTTCAGCAGTCTGGCCGAACTCACACTGGGCGCGCCGGTGGTGCACGAAGACCACGGCGTCGGCCGTTACCTGGGTTTGCAGAAACTCAACCTGGGAAACGTCGAGACCGAGTTCCTCGCGCTTGAATACGCAGGCGGCGACAAACTCTACGTGCCGGTGTCGTCGCTGCATCTGATCAGCCGCTACACCGGCATGTCACCCGAGCACGCGCCGCTGCATAAACTGGGCAGCGGCCAGTGGGAAAAAGCCAAACGCAAAGCTGCCGAGCAAGTGCGCGACGTGGCCGCCGAGCTGTTGGAAATTTATGCGCGCCGCGAAGCGCGTCAGGGCTACGCCTATCCGGTCGACGAACATTACCGCGCGTTCGCGGCAGGCTTTCCGTTCGAAGAAACACCCGATCAAGAAGAAGCCATTCTCGCAGTGCTTGCCGACATGCAAAAAGCCAAGCCGATGGACCGGCTGGTGTGCGGCGATGTCGGCTTCGGCAAAACCGAAGTCGCGTTGCGCGCCGCGTTCATCGCCGTGCAGGCAGGCAAACAAGTCGCGATTCTGGTGCCGACCACGCTGCTGGCGCAGCAGCATTACCAAACCTTTAAAGATCGCTTTTCCGACTGGCCGTTCCGCGTCGAGAGCGTGTCACGCTTCAGCTCCAAAAAAGAGCAGGACGTGGTCATCAAGGGCCTCGACGCGGGCACGGTCGACATTATCATCGGCACGCATAAACTGATTCAAGCCGGCATTAAATTCAAGGAACTGGGCTTGGTGATCATCGACGAAGAACACCGCTTCGGCGTACGCCAGAAAGAGCGTTTCAAGGCGCTGCGCGCCGAAGTCGACGTGCTCACGCTCACCGCCACGCCGATACCGCGCACGCTCAATATGTCGCTGTCCGGCATGCGCGACTTGTCCATCATCGCCACGCCGCCGGCGCGTCGCTTGGCGATCAAAACCTTCATCACCCAGTGGAACGACACACTAATTCAGGAATCCTGTCAGCGCGAAATCAAACGCGGCGGTCAGGTGTATTTCCTGCACAACGATGTCGAGACTATCGAAAAAACTGCGCGCGATGTTGAAGCCCTGGTGCCTGAAGCCACGGTGCGCGTGGCACATGGCCAGATGCACGAACGCGATCTCGAACGTGCCATGCTTGACTTTTATCACCAGCGCTTCAATATTTTGGTCTGCACCACCATCATTGAAACCGGCATCGACGTGCCCAACGCCAACACCTTGATCGTGCACCGCGCCGACCGCTTTGGTTTGGCGCAGCTTTACCAGTTGCGCGGCCGCGTCGGCCGCTCGCATCACCAAGCCTATGCCTACCTGATCATTCCACCGCGCGCGGCCATCAGCGCCGACGCGATCAAACGTCTGGAAGCCATCGAGTCGATCCACGATTTGGGCACCGGCTTCACGCTCGCGACGCATGATCTGGAAATTCGCGGCGCAGGCGAATTACTGGGCGAAGATCAAAGCGGCCAGATGCACGAGATCGGCTACAGCATGTACGTGGAATTGCTTGAACGCGCGGTGCGCGCGTTGAAAGCCGGTAAACAACCGGAGCTTGACCGCCCGCTCGACCACGGCGCGGAAATCGACCTGGGCGTACCCGCGCTAATCCCCGACGATTACCTGCCCGACGTGCACGCGCGCCTGATCATGTACAAACGCATCGCCGGCGCACCCACACACGACGAGCTACGCGAACTGCAAGTTGAGATGATCGACCGCTTCGGTCTGCTGCCCGACAACGCGAAAAACCTGTTCCGCATCACCGAACTTAAACTCAAAGCCACGCCACTGGGCCTGCGCAAAATCGAATTCGGCGCCGGGGGCGGACGTTTACTATTTAATCCGCAGCCCAACATCGACCCGATGAAAATCATCACGCTGATTCAAAAACAACCCAAGACCTACAAACTCGACGGCAATGAAAAACTGCGCGTGGTGAAAGAACTACCGGATGCGAATGCGCGTTTTACCGCTGTCGAACAGTTGCTCGATGTTTTGACAACGTGAGAGCCTGTTTAGGATTGTTAGGAGCGACGGTCAGCCGGAGGCGAACAGAGCGTAGGGACGGGGGGTTTCCAAAACGGGGACAGCAAGCCATGCGTAACTTACCCATCAATACTTAACCAACGCGATGCCATTTTTGCTGTAGAGCACTACATGGTTGGGCAATTCGCCCAAGTACTTTACTTTTGTCAACACCACGTCCCCGACTTGCGGGGTACGCCGCAACGTTACTCGTTGCGCGTAGACGCTGAAGCTTGGAGCATCCATGTGCCACATCACGACCGTATAATTTTCTTTGCGCGCCAGCAGCGCAGCCTCCTGAATCGGGCGTTGTAAAATTTCACCCAGTACCGGCAACAGCAGTCCGGAGATCGCGGCCACGCTGAACAGGCCGGCGGCAAACAGCTTGTGCGCGGGCGCGAAGCGATGTGTCGACATCAGGTAGGCCATAACGGCGACAAACAACACCAGCACGCCACGATAGACGTTACCAAAATAATCCGGCGCGATGCTGAGCAGTTCACGCAGGTAAACATCGCTGCTGTGTTGCGCACCGTAGGCCAGTAACTGCGGTAGCGCGAGCAGCAACACCAACAGCAACAACGCGGGGACCAACGTCAGCCAGCGTGATTTGAGTTCCGGCAAATACAGCGTGATCAACACAATCAAACCGGTGAGGCCGTAGTTCATGTAGTGCGGCAACTTGGTGCCCGACACCGAAAAAAACACCAACACAAATCCAAACCACAACACGCAATACAGCCGCAGGTCTTCGCGCAGCAGCTCGCGCCCGCGCAGTGCAACTTTGAATAACACGCCACTGAACGGCAAAACCGCGAACACCACCACCGGCAGGTAATAAAACAGGCTGCCGCCGTGTTGCTCCAACGAGCCTTGAAAGCGGTCGACGTTGTGATGAAAGAAAAATCCTTCGATAAACGCTTGGCCTTCTTTTTGGTATTGCAACAGGTACCACGGCAATGCAATCGCCACGAACAATAGAATCCCGCCCGGATACGTCACCGCTTTAATCCAGGCACGCCATTCGCCGCGCAGCGCAAAAAACAACAAGCTGACAATACCTGGAATCAAGACCGCAATCGGCCCCTTGGTGAGGAAACCCAAACCCATCGCCGTGAAGGCCAGCAGCAAATAACGCGTGTGACGTTCTTTATAAAACAGATACACCGCGAACATTGACACCGCGATAAACAGATTCAACAGCGCGTCTGCGGTTGCCGCCTTGCCGATCACCGATATCGCCAGACTCAGCGCGGTGACAATGCCAGCGTAGTAACCCAATTGTGGCGAGCGCGCTTTGCGCACAAACGCGCTTACCGCCAACACCCACAGGCTGGCGGCCACGGCCGACGGCAAACGAAACGCATAGGGTTCGAAACCCAACAGCGCAACGCTTGCGGCTTGCAGCCAGTAAATCAGGATCGGTTTGTCGTAGCGCGGCGCGCCGTTGAGGTAAGGTGAAATAAAATCGCCGCGCTCGAACATCTCGCGTGTCGCTTCGCTGAAGGCGCCTTCGTCGACATCAAATAGCGGAACGGCGGATAAATTGAAGAAAAAACTTACGGCAATCGCAAGCCACAGAAATAATCGCAGGCGTTGCAGGGTTGCGGAGTCATCATTCATTCAGGCAAGCGCCGTTCATCCAAAAACGGCGGACATGATAACTCACCGAACAATGACACGCATGGCGGAAAATTGAGAGGAATAACGCGCCCGAAAGGGGCGCGTTATTATACGGAGCGCAGATCGCCGGGACGGTACAGCACTAACATCACGATGATGGCGGGGACGCACAGCAACAGGCTGCCAATGGCTTCGCGCGTCATAAAGAAGTACAGCAGACCGGCGAATGCCGGCAGTTCCGCGCAGATGGTGCCGACGAACATCAAGCGCGTCAGTTTTTTCACGCTCGGCGCATGCAACTGGCGAGACCGTGCATATTCATTCATCACCTTGATGCTGAGCTTGCGGTATTGAGTCGCCGCCGGAAACGCAACGCCGATTAACAATGCACCGCCTGCGATAATAAAAGCACCCAGATTGGGTGCCCAGGGCATGGCGTCGTAAAGATGCGCCGACAGAAAAATCAATGCGGGCAATACCAAGGCGCCAATTAATAACAGGTACCAGGCGAAAGTCATGTAGTGCAGGGCCATGTCGGCATCGTTGACCTTGGGTGCCGCGACACGCACCGGGGCGGGCCGCTTAACCGCCGCGTTGCGCAATATTGCTGCGCGCGCGATGGGCCCCATCGGGGTTGCTACTGCACGTTCCACCTTGCTCATAAAATTATCCTCTTGGGAATCGAAAATCACATGGGCCACATGCCCAACTCTCGAACTCCTTGTCCATTTCGCCACCAGGATTACCAATGAAACGGCGCTTTCATGTAAGCCTTTGGGTGAAGTGAACCACTACATTTCCCTGCGGCAGAAGCGGTGCACTAACACTCCACATGCACAACACCGCCCTACTACGCGGTTCTGAATTTACACTGGAGCAAATTGAAACGACTGTGATAGGAATCAAGCAATCAGGGGCAGTCCGACCCAGTTGGCATTTATGCGCTGTGACCGATTTCAGCTATTCCGTGCGCAGTGCGACCACCGGGTCCAGGCCCGCTGCGCGTCGCGCCGGCAACACGCCTGCCAGCAAGCCAATGCTCGCGGCAATGGCCTCCGCCGCCACGACATACGACCAGGGCGTTTGCACCGGCAGTGCGGGCAGGGCCAGATGCAAAAGCTGTCCGCCCCCGGCACCGACAAGCAAACCGGCCATGCCGCCGAGCGCCGCCAGCACCACGGCTTCACCGAGAAATAACAGCAGAATCTGCTCCCGCGTGGCACCCAACGCGCGCAACAAACCGATCTCGCTAGTGCGCTCGGTCACGGCGATGGTCATGATGGTGAGAATGCCGACCGCACCGACCAGCAGCGAAATGCCGCCGAGCGCGCCAACGGCAAACGTCAATACGCCAAGCACCGACCCCAACACATCGAGCATCTGCTGCTGCGTGGTCACAGTAAAATCTTCGGCGCCGTGGCGTGCGGTTAAAATACGTTTCGACGCGGCGATGATTTCGTCTACCGGCGCACCGGCGGAATACGCCAAGTGCACCTCCATCACACCGTTGCGGTTGAACAGCTCCAGCGCACGCACCACCGGAATGTACACGGTGTCGTCGAGATCAAAACCCAGCACCTGCCCCTTCGACTCCATCACGCCGACCACCAAAAAACGTGCGCCGCCGATGCGAATACGCGCACCTAACGGACTGTTGGAGCCGAACAATTCCTGGCGCAGCTTGCTGCCTAGCACGGCGAACGCGCGCTCTGCACCGGCGTCGTTCGCAGGCAAAAACGCGCCGCTACCGACGCGGATGGTAAAAGCACCGGGGAAATCGCCGTTGGTGCCATAAACCGTCGCGCGCCGCGTCTTGCCATCGGCTTCCACTTCCACGTTGCCCTGCACCACGGGCACCATCGCGGTGACATAGGGAATCTGTCGCAACGCTTCACCGTCGCTCACTGTCAGCGGTCGTACCGAACCGAATACCCCCACCGATCCACCGTGGGTCGACGATTTACCCGGTTGAATGCCGATGATGTTGGTACCGAATTGCGTGAACTCGGCCAATACAAAACGATGGATGCCTTCGCCAATGGAGGTCAACAACACCACCGCCGCGATACCCACCGCGATGCCAAGCGCGGTAAGAATACTGCGCATGCGTTGTGCACGGATGGCGCCCAGAGCGAGAAACTGGAAGTCGTTTAGGCGCATGCACTCACCGCCGCGACAACGCCTGCACCGCATCCATGCGCGCGGCGTGTCGTGCCGGCAACACCCCGAACAACAAACCGGCGCTCACCGCCACCACCACTGCTGCGATCACCGCCCACAGCGGCGCTTGCACCGGCAACGTGGGATACGCCCGACCGATGCCCCACACGCCCAGCGCACCCAGCAGCAAACCCACCGCAGCGCCGCATATTGACAATAACGTAGCCTCCGACAAAAACAGATACAGAATTTGTTTCTGCGGCGCACCCAGTGCTTTTAACAGGCCGATTTCCGCCGTGCGCTGCGCCACGGCGACCAGCATCACGTTCATGATCAAAATCCCCGCGACCGCCAAGCTAATGGATGCGATGCCTGCCACCGTGTAGGTCAGCGCGTTAAAAATTTTGTCGAACGTTGCCAGCACCGCATCCTGCGCTATTACAGTCACGTCCCGCTCCCCTTGATGACGCGCGGCGAGCGCTTCAACGATGGCATCCTTCGCTACGCCCAGCTCCGCGCGGCTGCGCGTCTCGACAAAAATACGGAACAACGACGACGAATTGAACAACGCCTGCGCCGAAGCCACCGGGATCATGACTATGTCGTCCACATCCATACCGATGGAACGACCCTGTCCGCCCAGCACACCGACAACCCGAAAGCGCCGGTCGCCGATGCGCACCCATTCACCCAACGCAGACTGCGCGCCGAACAATTCATTGCGCACCTTGCCGCCCAACACACACACTGCGCTTGCGTTGCTGGCCTCTTCCGCGGGCAAAAATTTGCCTTGATCCATGACCCATTTGCGGATCTCCAGCCACTCTGCGGTAGTACCAATCACCGGCACTTCGCGCGAGCGCTGCAGATACGACACCGACGCCGAACCCAGATTCAACGGCGCCACACGCTGCACATAAACGATGCGCCGCAACGACAAGGCATCGTCAATGGTGAGATCGCGCGGCGTCTGTGCAACGAACATCGACGGACCGATACCGGCGGTTTCCGAACGCCCCGGCAACACGATCAGCAAGTGCGAACCCAGCGCGGCAAACTCGCTGGTGACGTAACGCCGCGCGCCTTCGCCCAGTGCAGTGAGCACCACCACCGCCGCAACGCCGATAGCCATCGCAAACAACATCAACAGCGTGCGCATGCGGTTGCCGCGTACCGTGTTGACACAGAAACTCAGTAGGTCGGCGATGCGCATTGAGCGACCGTAAGCATTTAACATTCAACTTTTTTCAGGAGCTGTTGCTGTTTGATCCGAAACTACCCGCCCGTCTTCCATACGAATCTGTCGACGCGCGCGTTCGCCAATGAACGGGTCATGCGTCACCACCACCACGGCCATGCCCTGCTCCACCAAAGCTTCCAGTACCGCGATCACATCCAATCCGGAGCTGCGATCAAGGTTGCCGGTCGGTTCGTCGGCAAGCAGCATGGTCGGCTGCATGATGGTGGCGCGTGCAATCGCTACACGCTGACGTTGCCCGCCGGACAGTTGCTCGGGTTTGTGGTGCGCGCGATTCGCAAGGCCCATGGCTTGCAACGCCTGTTGCACGCGTGGTTTACGTGCATGGGGGTCTATGCCCGCCAGCATCATCGGCAACTCGACATTTTCGGCAGCGGTCAAACGCGGCACCAGATGGAAGGACTGAAACACAAAACCAATTTTGTCGCGGCGTGTGCGCGCAAGCTGTTCTTCGCTCAGCGAGGTGACGTCGGCATTGTCGAGGTGATAGCGGCCGGAGTCGGGCCGGTCCAAAAGTCCAACGATATTCAGCAAGGTGGACTTGCCCGACCCGGACGGCCCCATGATGGAGGTGTATTCGCCGCGTGCAATGCACAGATCAACAGCGCGCAGCGCATGCACCTGCTGGTCACCAACGTGGAAAACGCGTTCGATGTGCGACAGCTCGATCACGCGAATCTCCTGTGCGCCCATGCATCTGGGCGAAGATCGCTGGGTGGCGGGTTGGTCGGAGCGTTTTTTATTGCGCCCACGACGAGCTCGATCAAGCGCGTCCCTGCACTAGGGTTTCCCATCCACAGCCTCGTCCACTTTCGCCGCTATCCCGGCCTTCACACCTTCGCGTCCCACCGAGACGACGACGATTTCGCCGGCAGCAACGCCGGTCTTGACTTCAGTGATTTTCCAATTGGTTAATCCGGTTTCGACGCGTCGCTCTTCAAGCATGCCGGCACGCAACAGCAAGATTTTTTTGCCTTCCAGCACCGCTTCGGTGGGCACCCGCAGCACGTTGGGATGCACGTCGAGGATAATTTCCAGATCGGCGCTGTAACCCGGCAGCAAGTCTTTGTACTCCAGCGGATCGTCGAACACCGCCTCGACATCGACGGTGCGCGCCTGCTTCTCGGCTTCCAGCACATACGGCGCGATGCGCCGCACCGTGCCTTTAAAACTCTTGCCGGGAAACGCGTCGAGCGTGATGCGCGCCGGCATGCCGGTGCGAATTTTGGGTGCGTCGACTTCGTCGATGGGTGCGGCAATGTACAGGCAACTGGTATCAACCAGATCGACCACCGGTAACGTGGAAATGCCGGGGGGCGAGGGCGTGACATATTCACCCAGCTCGCCATGCAACTCGGCGATGTAGCCGGCGAACGGCGCTTTCAACACGGTGCGTTCGAGCTCCGCACGTGCCGCCGTGATTCGCGACATACTGACTTCGACGTTTGAATTGGCACCCGCACAGCCTGCAGCCTGTGCCTGTTTCATCGTGACGGCACGATCAAGGACGTCATCCGACACCAAGCCTTTCTTCTGCAACTCCGTGGCACGAGCCGCCTCACGTTCCGCGTTAGCCGCATTCAAACAAGCCTCGTCACGGCGCGCGTGCGCCGCGTTGAGTTCGTTTTCTGCCAGCGTGACATGCGCAGTTAAATCGTCATTCCACAATTCGACCAAGACCTGACCCGCCTTCACCCGGTCACCCTTGTGCACCGGCAGACGCTGGATTTTTCCGCCAATCGTCGGCGCCAGTTTCGCACGCCGGCAAGCGTTCACCGTGCCGGCGCGGGTGTTGGCAACCACCGACTCCACGTTGCCGGTGGCGACAGTCTGCACCAGCACTGCAACCGGCTCTTGGTGCAACACGCCACGCCCCACCCACACGAGCACGGCACTAACCAGCGCTACGGCAAGAGCGATGCGAACTGAACGTTGGGTCAACGACATGCGGGAATCCAGTTAACTTACGGATGGCACTACCTTAACTAAAAACTCGCTGAAGTTTGTCATTATTTTGGAATGACTATTGTTGCGGCACGCCGAAGTCTCAACTCCGTCTCTGGCTGAACCGGTCGAAGCCCTCTCCCTCTTCAACCGGCGCAGGGCGCATTTTGCCGTCACCCCAATAATGTCAACACCGACTGTGCGGCGCGCCGACCGGTCTCGGCGGCGCCATTCATCGAGCCGCGAAATTCGCTGCTGCAATGTTCCCCGGCGAAAAATAGCTTGCCCACCGGTTGCACCTCGGCGCCCGCAATGCTGGTCCACTGTCCGACGCTGTAACAGGCGGTGCTGCCTTTGGTATGCGGATGCGTGGGCCAGTGAAAGCGTAGGGCTTTATCGCCACGAACATCGCGTGCGCCGGGAAATGCCCGCTCCATACCCACCATTAAACGATTAACCTGGTGCTCTGGCGAGTCGTGCCCCACTTCCAGACCACGGCGCCCACCGAGCATAAATGTCATGCCTGCGCGCTCGCCGGATTCCAACAGGGTGTGATCCCACCCCGATTGCAGTGGTTCGTCGGTAAACAACTCGCCGTTATGTTGGCTCGCGCGCCATACGCGTTGATTAAATCCGACCAACAGCTTGGCGTTGCTGCCGTAACCTAGCTCCTCGATCACTTTGCGTTTGATGTCGGGCAGCCCAACATTGAGAATTGCCTCGCGCAACAGCGAAAATGGCAACGCAAAAATCACGATATCGGCACGCTCTTCTTTGGCCGCGCCATTCCCGTCGCGGAACAACACCTGATAACCCTCGCCGCGCTGCTTGATCATTTCGAAGCGGTACCGGAGTTGCAACTGCGATTCCAACCGGTGTGCCAGCGCCTGCGTAATTTGTTCATTGCCGCCTCGAATCACATAGCGCCGCTCACGGCTGCCTTGTGCGGAACTGTGTCGGGCAAGAATATAAGCGCCCAGTGTTGTCACAATATTGAGGGCCGATTGCTGTCCCGCATCCATCCCAAACTCGGCGACGCACGCGACCTGCAACAAGTCTCGCTGCCAGCCACGCGCACCGAGGCTGTCGAGATAGGCGCTCAGCGATAACGCATCCAAACGCTGCGCGGCAACACTGGGGCTTTCATAACTAACCATGCTCCCCAGTGCCTTGGCATCGGCAGCGATACGCTCCGCCAGTGGCTTGAGCGCCTCGCTCACTTGCGCCTCACTGTAATGCTGTCCGCCAAAAAAATAGGCGGCATGTAAACCCGCCAGCTTTGGCGTATTGCAATCCAGAAGTTCCAAACCGAATTCCTTTGCCAAACCGAGCATGTCGGCGTGACGGGGGTCGATAAATTCGCCACCGAGCTCGGCGTAAAACCCGCCACCAACCGCATCGCGCGCCGTTAATATCCGCCCACCGACGCGGTCGCTCGCGTCATACACGCTGGCAGTTACACCCGATTTTTTCAACACGTACGCCGCATTCAACCCCGCAATGCCGGCACCGATGATGACGACACGCGGCCCGCCGCGCGTGCAACTTGTCAGCAACGGGGCGCCAAGGCTTAACAAGGCCGCACCCTTGGCGGAGTATTTCAGAAATTCACGCCGCCGCAGGCTCGCTGCGGCTTCGACCGGCTCGCACGCGGCCATCGCTTCTAATGGCTGCGCGCACGCAGCGCGCAACACATGCCGCAGCGCAGAAAATATCGGCGTGCGAGCGGCGATGGCATGGAGTTTTTTTGTCACGTACAGGCTCCTTAATGTTTTTTAATAATACGTATGTAAGCACTCTGGGTATTTCACACCAAGTTGCCACACGCGGCACGCGGCCATCTTTAAGTGCATCACACAATCGTGCCAACACATCACTTTAGACTACAATCCAAATTTCGGATCAGAACATAGGGGACACGGACATGCAGCAGCTTCTTAAAGTAACAATGAGGGGTTTTACATTCAGCACGGTAATGATCACTCTGTTTTTTCTGTACTCGCCGCTGGCGTCGGCGCACGCGCGCTGGGATCCAAATGGAATAGTTAAACCAAGAGATCCAAGCGACTTAGCCGATCTAAAAAGCCAACCTTGCGGCACCAACGTGCGCACGACCACATCAGCAACTTTTACCCCAGGACAAGTGCTCGAAGTCACGTTTCAAGAGACTGTTCAGCATTTGAGTTATTTTCGGATTGCGTTTTCACCAGCGGGTGATACTGGGTTCGACAACAACGTGTTGCGTGATAAAATTTTGGATGATCAAGGCACGCTAACCGCCACACCACACTTGTTCCGTACAACCATCACCCTGCCGATGCAAACCTGCGATGCATGCACGCTGCAGTTAATTCAGGTGATGGTCGACAACCCTAACTCGCCTTCCAACTACTACTCGTGTTCGGACATCAAACTGGTTAACAGCGGTGGCACTACTCCGACACCCACGCCGGTTCCGACACCGATGCCCACTCCTGTTCCAACATCAACACCTACGCCTTCACCGGCGCTGACCAATCTGAAACTGATCGCACAAAATTTACTCGATGATTTTTCCGTAGCGGACATCGATAAAAACAGTCTACTGTCGCTTGCTGAAGCTCAAACAATTTTGCCGGGACTGGCCTTGAATATTTTCACCACGCTGGACAGCAATCTCAACGGCACGCTGTCGAAAGAGGAGTTGAATATTGTAATTAATCCGCCTGCGGCTAATCCAGCCCCAACTCCCACTCCAACCACGAAATCCTCCGCAGCAAGCACGGAATGGATCACGTTGCTGGCGCTGCTGCCATTTGCGTTGCGCCGTTTGAGAAAAAGTCGCAACCGGTCTATAAACGACTAGTTGTTAACCCACTCAAGGCTTCGTTGGATGCTTGTGGGCACGAATGGAAGCGGCACGTTTTGATATTTCTTCCGCTTCCTTCGCGCGACCGGTTTTTCGATACAGCTCGGCAAGGTTCTCAAGAAGCTGCGCCACATTCGGGTGATTCGGGCCAAGCGTCTTTTCCATGATCGCCAGCGCGCGTTTATAAAGCGGTTCGGCTTGTTTGTATTGACCTTGCGCACGGTGTAATTCAGCAACATTATTCAATGCTCCCGCCACATTCTGGTGATCCGGTCCCAACGCCTTTTCCCAGATCGCCAACGCGCGTTGATAAAGCGGCGCGGCCTGTGGGTATTGTCCCTGAATTCGATACAATTCCGCGAGATTGTTCAGACTCCCCGCCACGTTGGGATGATTGGCACCCAGCGTTTGCTCCGCAAGTTCCAGCGCCTTCTTCGCCACCGGCACCGCGCGCTGGTATTGACCTTGCTGATACAGCGACATGACTTCGGCATTGAGTTTTTCCCACTCAGTCGGTTCCGCTTGAGCGGGCAGTTCAGCACACAATAACAACAAGGCTACAAAATATCGCAACAGTGTTTTATTCATATTTTTCTCTTGTTTTACCCAAGCAAATGGCACACCGCCGCCAGCGTGCCGTGATTGATGACCGCGTTGGCTTGCACTTGCACTTTGAGCTTAGCGTGGTAGGCGATGGACAGCCCGGCGAGCTGCATCATTTTCAAATCGTTGGCGCCGTCGCCCATCGCCAGCGTTTGTTCCTGCCCGATGTGAAGGCTCTCACACAGCTCGGCGAGGAATTCTGCTTTCGCTTCTGCACCGACGATGGCGCCGACGACGCGGCCGCTGAGGTGCTTGGCAGCCATTTCCAACTCGTTGGCGCGTGAGTAATCCAGACTCAGGCGTTGTTGCAGGCGCGAGGTGAAAAACGTGAAGCCGCCGGAAACCACGGCGGTTTTGATATCCCGCTGTTTTAAACACGCGAGCATCGCCGGCGCGCCGGGATTGGGTTGCAAACGTTCGTCGTAGACGCGCTGCAATACCGAACTGTCAAGACCTGCGAGCAATTGCACGCGCTGCGTCAGCGACTGCTCGAAATTCAATTCGCCGCGCATCGCGGCTGCGGTGATCGCGCTGACTTGCGGTTTGAGCCCGGCAAAGTCGGCGATCTCGTCAATGCACTCGATGTTGATCAGGGTGGAGTCCATGTCGGTGACCAACAGGCGGATTTGCGCGGGATCGAAACTAGGCGGCAGCGGGTTGAGGTCGTAGTTCAATTGCGCACGCAAATGGTCGACGGCTTCGTTGCTTACCGGTTTCGCGTGATGCAAACGATAAAATCCGCTGCGCGCTTCCAGTTCGCCGGGGATGGCGCGGGTGATAGCGTCGGCGTCGTGCGCAGCAAGTGGGTTGGTGTGGATGATGGTGATGTTCATGTCTTACTCGGTTGTGTGAAATTGTGCGATTGCGCCGCCGTGCTCGGTATACATTTTTGGGACATCCCAGTCCCAAAACGCCTGCGCTCGGCGGCGGGTATGCCTGCGGCGGCCCGAGCCGTCCTGCGTCCGTCACGACACGCCACACTGCGGCGCGTCATGACTTCCACAAATGACTCTACGCCGTGTCGGTTGCCTTGTGTTTTGTCTACACCCGCGCTCACGCGCGGACTCCGACAAAACCCCCGGCTC
>JANLTU010000110.1:0-78661 GCA_031363085.1 Gammaproteobacteria bacterium | reverse complement strand
GCGGCGTCGTAAAACAGCAGTGCATGCGCGTCTTGCAGATGTTCAGAAATGCGCGCCGCGATGGACGGTGAACTCAATTCCAAGGTCAGGTGTTCACCGCTGTCGCCCAGCACTTGCGACTCGTAATAACCGCGCACGCTCTCGGCACCGCCGGCGGAATATTCT
Source organism: Gammaproteobacteria bacterium (assembly GCA_031363085.1). Classification (GTDB taxonomy): domain Bacteria; phylum Pseudomonadota; class Gammaproteobacteria; order SG8-11; family SG8-11; genus UBA6921. The sequence continues at coordinate 78,496 of JANLTU010000110.1, read as the reverse complement.
TCGTTACTGATCAGCGGCGCGTCGGTGAGCTGCGTGTCCAGTTTCATGCGCAGCCCGATGCCGTAGCCCAGAGGCTGCTGATGCTCGACCTCGCCGCGCAGCACCACGAAATTGGAGCGCGCCCCGGGACGTTTGCAGGCAAATTCGTTGAGTGTTTGTGCATCCCTGCCTTCCTTGAGCTGGTATTCGCAGTGCACGGTGCGATCACGTAAACCGCGCAGGCCAAAATTCAAACCCAGCCCGACGCGCGTGCTGACCGTTTCCGCATGCCAGTTGGCGGTGTACTGCGTTCCAAATACAACGTAGTCAATCGGCGTGGACAGCGGGTTATCCTGCCCGGCCGTGTGCAGGTTTTCCTGAAAATCTTTGTAGTCCACACCCAGCGACAGGTTATGCGAAAAATCCGCCTCGCTCGCAAACGGCAGAATGCCGCGCAGCCCGGCGATCTTGCCCTTGCCCAGCACCGCGATGTTGCCTGCCGCCGCACTGCTGCTATTGGAATCCACCGCATACAGCGCCAGCAGATTATCGGTAGTGGCAAAACGCGCGACGTAGGTGCCGGACAGCACGCGCACCTCGTCGGGTTTGTCGGGTGAAGTCTGCACCTGCACTGACAAGCTGTGCTGGCGCTGCCACAGGTTGTCGTAACGCAGCATCGCTGAAGCGCGCAGCGCGCTTGAACCCGCGCTGTTGCGGTTGTCAAGCTCCGCACTGCCGTGCAACGGCAACTCGTCTTTGACTTTCAACTCCACTTCGACGCTGCCGGGCTTGCGGCCCGGCCGCAGCACTGGCGTAACCGCACGGTCGGCGGCTGCGCCGTTCAGCGCAGCCAATTGCGCCTGCATCGGCGCCAATGCGATCACCGCGTTCTCGGCCAGTGCCGGTACCGCCGCGCGAATTTTCTCGGGTGAAAAATAGCGCGCGCCGGTCACGCGCAGCTCCACCACGCGCGACTCGGATACATGTAAACGAATGACCCCTTGATTGACTTCTTGCTCGGAAATGTCGACCAGCACCGTGGGGTAGCCCAGGTCGCGATAGCGCTGCTCCAACGCCTTACGCGCCTCTTCGATGTTCTCGAACGTGCGTTGCGCGCCCAAGAACGGCGTAACGGTTTGCTCCACATCGCGCGTCGACAGCAGCGTGTTGCCCTCGATCTGTAATTCCCATACGTCGAACTTTAGTGTCGCCGCTTCATCGGCATGCACCGCGCTGGTCGCACTGAGACAGGAAATCATTAGTAGTCGATGTAAAACGTACATGTCGCAAACAGCCTTGAGTGTTTCGAACCGCGCGCTACAATTGCGCGCCGCTATGGTCGAGGAAATTCGTTACAGGCGCATGACATGGCGCGACCCTTGCCAAAAAAAGAGGCCCCACAAGGGGGCCTCCAATTTTTTACTACCCGATATCGCGTCGGTCGTGCAATCGCGTCCTGCGATTGGTTATGACAATACTGACTTAGTAGTACAACTGACTCGGTGAGCAGGTATTACCCAGGCGCGAACCCTTCATGACCCGATTCGTGACATTACCAATGGCATCCAAGGTCGGAGCAACTCCCACAGCGTTTAACGCCAGCGCAGCTACGCCTTCAAGATTGGTCGCCTGTATGATGGCCGGATCGCCCGCTTTGTCTTTAAACGCTGTGAGGTAAGCGAGTTTCAGGGGGCTAAGATTGTTGCGCCATTGAATGGTCTGCTCGACATAGAAGTCATAGGTACCGTTCATCATGTTCACCGTGTTAGCGGTGATTCCGTCGAGGGTTTCAAATCTCCATTGGTCGACGAGGGGGATGGGTTGCTTTTCTAACCCAAGGATCCCGAGGGCCGCAGCGGACCCACCAGCTGCGAACTTAAAATTGGTGCCATGCGAATCGGTCACCACGCCGCCATTCAGCACGCCGCCACTAGCGGCAACGTTCAAGCAGTTCACTACTGCACCTGTGGTAGCGTTCTCAATAATGTAAGTACCTGTACCGTTAACCGGAATGTTAACAAACGGCGGTACCCCAGTTGGAGCTGGGTTGGCACCAAAGTCCAACGGCGGAACACGGGCGCCAAGCAAGCATGGGAAGCCACCAAAATAGGCATTCATTGCGGCTTGCGAACCGGAACCCACCGCGCGGCGACACACGACAACCGGTTTGTTCACCAACGCTGGGGTTAAGGCTGGAGGGCTTGTGGCTATAGGGTCCCAAGACCCATATGAACCACTAATCAACGATGTGACTTGCAAACGTGACAGATTCGGTTTCACATTGAGGGTCGCAGCAATGCCGTATCCTACCGCCTGTTCGCTGTTGATCGTTAAAATGGATAGGTTCTTCGTCGGTTGAGGAAAGGGTGGATTTGGCAAGTTGATACTTGTGAACATGTCGTGGTTGGGTTCAACATCAGACACGCCAGCATCGGGTATATCAGTCACAGCGGTGCCCGCAGTGAGATTGGGGCACGCCCATTGGTTCGAAGGCGGAACCGTTGCCAAATTCACACCGGGCAAAATGGCTTGAAAGCATGTGCTGTCAACAGCCATGCGCACGATCGGCAAAGAATCGGCCACCGGATTTACGCCGTAGACCGAGCCACCTTCGGCGCGGTCGTTAACCAGTATGGATGTGCCGGCTGCGATGCCAGTAAGGGCTACGGTGTTACATTGATATGCGCGATGTTTGTTGCCGAATGGAGCAATCGCACCGTCGTAGAACACGTGGATTGAACCCGGTTGGCACAATCCTTCGATGACCAAACCGAGGCTGGCTTGCTGCGCTGAGGAACCAGCTATGAAAATCTGATTGCTGGTTGGGGGGGATACAGGTATTGCCAAGGCTTGACCAGTAGCCATGGCGAGGCTGGTGGCGATTACTATTTGTTTCAGTTTCATAAAGTTCTCCATTAGAGAATTAAACAGCGGCTTGTAAATTGACCCACCGCAGCACCGTGCTCACGGCGGGGTAATACACACTAACTAACCGTAGTAATCAGGCGACGACCTTGCGGCGCGCGACGCCGACTAGGCCCACCAGTGCCGAACCGAGCAGCCACAATGCGGCCGGAATCGGAGTGACTACGGGCGGGGCGGCTCCAAGAAATGTCGTCACGCCAGCGGATGTCAGCGTGATCGAACACGCATGGAAAACACCGCCGATATCGGCGTAACCGCATTGCGTCACAGTCGCTTTAGGCACACCCGTGGAGCTCGACGGTGTCAACTGGTAAAGTGCCATCGACGAGTCAAGGGCCGCTGTGGTGGTGAAACCCTGCGCCTTGGTTCCAAAGTTGTCGTTCCAATAGCCGTTGGAGACCCCTGGATAAGCGTTACCATCGCCAGAGGTGACATAGGCGGACCCATTGGTGGCTGTATAGATTGTCGAAGACCCACCCAGAGCATTCAGCGCAGCGATGTAGGAGTTGACAACTGCCATACCCGTTACATTCGTGTTCCTCATCGTTTGAACTTGCGCCAATGTGTTGGTCGAGCTCGCCAGATAGTTTTGACCGCCCGCTGCCGTTCCACCGGTGGTATCCAGTGCGCCGATGTTCCACACGGTATTGGCTGTGGTCGATGCTGCCTTGAAGGTGTTCCAATTCGCATCGGTAGTGAGTTTAAAGTCCAGTCTACCGACGGTAGTGGCGTAGGCACTTAACGTAATGCCGGTGTCCTTTACATAGCCGACCTGCGCAACCGTATCCCACACCGACAAGAACAGCTCGCCGTCGCCGCTCTGGCCGTCGATCAGGACCGCGTGCGCTTGCGCGGCAGCGCCGAGCGCGATGGCCGCAACTACTGCCTTCAATTTAAATTTATTCATACCCATATTTGTAAACTCCTTTCGAGTCATTGATTAAAATTGCGAGAGATCTCTTCCCAATTTCAGTGCGTGTGCGGCAACAATCTCAATCCGCACACGGCACCGATGTTACGAATTGCCCACCTCACACTCGCCATGAATTCGCGACGCGTGCCGACGTGGTGACGGTGGTAACCCGGCTGTCTCGCCTGCTTAATTTCAAGACCCGTAGCTTTCCGGCCCCGCCTCTCAGCGGGTGTGGCCTTTCCGTGCGATTTGCCGACCCTGTGACCGGCGGTAGAATTTTTTTGCTTTGAGTTCGAGGGCTACACTACCGGCGGAACATGACGGTAACTTGAAGTTCCCGTGAACGTTTTGTGATGTATTTGTTGCAGAGAATACGAATGTATTACGTTTTTAGTGTAAGTAACGGACGTGTGACGCGCGCATGACAGACCGCATACACGTTACGGTGCAATCAAAAACGATACAAAAAACATAAATGCACGACGCCCGAGCATCACAAATCGATGGACACTGCGGCGCCTGCTCTCGTTAACGAGAGTTTGTTGAACCCTACCCGCGCGCATCGCGGTGCGCACCGTGCCTGACGCCGCGATCTTGACGCGTGTCTCGTGACGCGTTACATTGACGCTATCCACGAGGGTCACCGGCTTGATTAAAACGTTTGCGAACAAACGCACGCGCACGCTTTATCTGACCCAGCAGGGCAGAGGCATTCACCCCGAACTTGCGGCACGCGCGGTACGCCGCCTCGACGCCCTGGATCATGCAACCGGTCTTGATGATTTACGGGTACCGCCAAGCAACCGGCTGGAAGCACTGAAAGGTGACCGCAAAGGACAATAGAGTGTTCGGGTTAACGATCAATGGCGCCTGTGTTTCAGCTTCCGCGACGGCGACGCTTTCGACGTGGAATTCACGGACTACCATTAAGATGCGAGGTGTGACATGACTTTGGCCAACGACGTTCCGCTCAAGCGTCGCCCGACCCATCCCGGCGCACTGCTGCGTGAAGATTTCATGCCCGATTACCAACTGTCGGTGATGGAATTGGCGCAGGCACTCGGGGTGACCCGGCAGTCGATTAACGAAATCCTGCGCGAACGTCGCGCGATCAGTGCGGCGATGGCATTACGTCTGGCACGCTATTTCCGCAACACCCCGGAATTCTGGTTGAACGCCCAGCGCGCGGTGGACCTGTGGGAAGCGGCGCAATCCGGCAAGGATGCACTCGCGCGCATTCGTCCACGCCGTGGCGCGTGATGTGGGGATGCGCGGTTATTGAATTTGGTCGGGGCGACAGGATTTGAACCTGCGACCACCTCCACCCCAAGGAGGTGCGCTACCAGGCTGCGCTACGCCCCGCATGACTTCTGAAAAAGCAGGCGGCTATGATAACCGCCATCGTTTCCGGCTGCAAAGCGAAATCAACGTTTGAGTATTTCAAGCACCTGCTCTAATTCCACCAGGGTTTGTTTGATGACTTGCTTGCTGTGATTCACATCGGCTTTTGCCGACACACCGGAGAGTTTTTGCCGTGCCCCGCCGATGGTAAAACCCTGCTGGTAGAGCAGCCCACGAATCTGGCGCACCAGCATCACGTCATGGCGTTGGTAGTAGCGCCGATTGCCGCGACGCTTGACCGGCTTGAGCTGCGGAAATTCCTGTTCCCAATAGCGCAGCACATGCGCCTTGACGCCGCACAGATCGCCGACTTCGCCGATGGTGAAATAGCGCTTGCCCGGGATGGGCGGTAGCTCATTGTTGTTCGCGGCTTCCTGCATAGGCTTCCACTCGCGCTTTCAGTTTTTGGCCGGGGCGAAAGGTCACCACACGCCGTGCGGTGATAGGAATTTCTTCACCGGTTTTAGGATTGCGGCCGGGGCGTTGCTTCTTGTCGCGCAAATCGAAATTGCCGAAGCCGGATAACTTCACCTGGCGTCCGGTCTCCAACGCATTGCGGATTTCCTCAAAAAAAATTTCGACGATTTCTTTTGCTTCCCGCTTGTTAAGGCCTAACTCTTCGTAGAGTTTCTCGGCCAGTTCCGCCTTAGTGAGCGTCATCGTTAACTCCTAAGTTTTGCCCCGAAGTGTTGTGCGAGCGCTGTGAGGATGTGTTGCAACGCGGTGTCCACATCGCTGTCACCGAGTGTGCGTTCAAGTGTTTGGAAGGTCAAGCCTAACGCCAGGCTTTTACTGCCGGGCTCAATACCCTTGCCTTTGTACACATCGAACAACTGCAAGTGCGTTAACAGCTCGGGTGCGGCGGCGCGAATGCAGCGCTCGACTGCCGTATAGGCCACTGCTTCGCCCAACACCACCGCGATGTCGCGGCGGATGGAGGGGAAGCGCGAAATTTCACGGTAACGACGTGGGGCGGATGAGGCCACGGCGCTGTACTCGATTTCAAACAGATACGGCGCGGCGGGCAGATCAAGCTGCTGCACCACCGACGGATGCAGCTCGCCGATCCAACCGAGAATTTGCCCGGCACGGGTGATTGCCGCGCTACGCCCCGGATGCAAGGCGGGATGTTCCACACGCGTGAATTCAAACCCCGGTGAAGTGCCCGCAAGTTGCAACAACTGCGCGACATCCGCCTTCACGTCGAAGAAATCCGCAGCGCGCTTTGGTGCGCCCCATTGCTGCGGCTCCACCGCCCCGTAGACCAAACCGCCGATCACGGTGTCCTGCTGAATCACTTCAGTGTTTTGAATGAAACGCAGGCCGGATTCAAAAATGCGCACACGCTCTTGTTGACGATTTAAATTATGCAATAAGGTTTTCACCATGCCCGGCCACAGCCCGGTGCGCATCACACTCATGTCGCTGGCAATCGGATTGGTCAGCGCAATCGGCGTGCGCGCCGGGTCCAGCAATTGCTGCAACTTGGGATCAACAAAACTGTAGGTGAGCACTTCCTGATAACCGCGTCGTAGTAACGATTCGCGCACCTCGTTGATGTCAACACCGGCGTCCGGCACCGGCAGCATCACAAACGCCGCACGCGGGCGCTGCTTGGGAATCTGGTCGTAGCCGAAGACGCGTGCGAGTTCTTCAATGAGATCAACTTCTAACGCCACATCGAAGCGGAACAACGGCGACGCCACGCTCCAGCCGGCGGCGGCGGCGGTGACCGTCATCCCCAGACGGGTGAGGATGTCGAGCACCTGCTCATCGGGAATCGTTATGCCCAGCACGCGCGTGATGCGTGCACGCCGCAGCATGATCGGGTTGCTGACCGGCAGGTGCGCGGCGTGGGTGACGTCGATCACCGGACCGGCCTGCCCACCGGTGATTTGCAGGATCAAGGCGGTGGCACGTTCAACGGCGCGACTCTGCAACTGCGGGTCGACACCGCGCTCAAAACGATGCGCGGAATCGGTGTGCATGCCGAAGGCGCGCGCACGACCGGCGACGGCAATAGGTGCGAAGAAAGCGCTTTCCAGAAAGATATCGCGCGTGGTTTCACCCACAGCGGAATCCATGCCGCCCATCACCCCGGCGATAGCTTGCGGCGCACGGGCATCGGCGATCACTAGCGTTTCCGGCGTTAATGTCACGTCGCGCCCATCCAACAGTTTGATCTTCTCGTCGGCGCGCGCTTTACGTACTACGATGCCGCCGTGTAACTTGGCTAAATCAAAGGCATGCATCGGCTGGCCAAGTTCGAGCATCACGTAGTTGGTCACGTCCACGACCACGCTGATGCTGCGCACGCCACTGCGCCGCAGGCGTTCTTGCAGCCACAGTGGTGATGCGATGTTGGTGCGCACGCCTTTGAGCACGCGGCCGACATAACGCGGGCAAGCGGCGGGTACCTGAATTTCAACCGGGAAAACGTCAACCATACTCGGTGCAATTGACTCGATCTGCGGCACCTTAAACGGCAGGCGATTCAACACACCGACTTCACGCGCGATGCCCGCCACGCTCAAACAGTCGCTGCGATTGGGCGTGAGTCCTAATTCAATCGAGACGTCATCGCAGCCCAACACACGCCTCACGTCCGTCCCGGCGACGGCATCCGCCGGCAAAATCATCAAGCCTTCGGCACTTTCCGCCATGCCCAATTCTTTGGCCGAACACAGCATGCCGCTGGACTCGACACCGCGCAATGTGGCCGGTTTGATTTTCATGCCGCCGGGCAACTCGGCGCCGAGGCGCGCGCACGGCACACGCAAGCCGGCCGCGACGTTGGCGGCACCGCAGACGATCTGCAACGGCGCGCTTTCGCCGACGTTGACTTTGCACACCTGCAATTTTTCCGCGTTGGGGTGCGGCGCAACACTGAGCACTTCGCCCACGACGATGTTGGTAAACGCGCCGGCCACGGGCGTGACGCTATCAACTTCCAAACCCGCCATCGTCAGTTGCGCGGCCAGTTGCGCCGTCGTGCTGTCCGGGCTCACCCACTCACGCAGCCAGTGTTCACTGAATTTCATTGTGCGGATTCCATTACCGAAATTGTTGCAAGAAACGCAAGTCGTTATCGAAGAACAAACGCAAGTCGTTGACACCGTAACGCAACATCGTTAAACGCTCGATGCCTATTCCAAACGCGAAGCCAGTGTAACGTTCCGCGTCAATCTGCACCTGCGTGAGTACGTTCGGATGCACCATGCCGCAGCCGAGAATTTCGATCCAGCCGGTGTTCTTGCACACGCGGCAACCCTTGGCAGCGCAGATGACGCAGCTCATGTCGACTTCCGCCGAAGGCTCGGTAAACGGGAAATACGACGGGCGCAACCGCACTTGTAAATCTTTCTCGAAAAAGTTTTGCAGGAAGTCGTGCAAGACACCTTTAAGATCGGCGAACGTCACGTCCTCAGCCACCATCAAACCTTCCACTTGATGAAACATCGGTGAATGCGTCACATCCGAATCGCGGCGGTAGACACGGCCGCTCGCGATTACCCGCAAGGGTGGCTGGTGTGTGTCCATATAGTGGATTTGCACCGTCGAGGTGTGCGAACGCAATAGCAAGCCGTTCGGGAAATAAAACGTGTCGTGCATTGCGCGTGCGGGATGCGACTCGGGAGTATTGAGCGCTTCAAAGTTGTGATAGTCGTCTTCGATCTCCGGCCCCTCGGCAACTTCAAATCCCAGAGCGGCAAATAACGCCTCAATACGTTTGAGCGTGCGCGTGATCGGGTGTAAGCCGCCGCTGTCTTGCCCACGCCCCGGCAAGGTGATGTCGAGCGCCTCGGCGCGCAATTGGGTATCCAACTGCGCCGCTTCCAGTTGTTGCTTGCGCGCATCGAGCGACGCTTGAAGCGCCTGCTTGGCAGTATTAATCACCTGTCCGGCTTCACGCCGCTGCTCGACGGGTAAATTGCCGAGCTTTTTAAGCAATTCGGTGAGCACACCGCTCTTGCCCAGATAATGCACGCGCACTTTGTCCAGCGCGGCAAGGTCGCCGCTCGTGGCGACGGCAGCGTGCGCGGCCGTGATGAGTTCAGTTACATCTTGCACGATGAGGATTCTCCCAACACGTCTGACGCCACGCTTGTAATGTCAGGGCGTCATGTCATGACTTCAACGGCGCCGAAAAAAACAAAGGGGAAAGGTCGGATCGGCCTTTCCCCTTGCTTACGTACCGCTGCATCACGCACCGGTACGGTTACCGCAATTTCGCGAGTGCGCGTTAGGCAAGGCTGGCCTTGGCTTTTTCGGCCAAGGCAGCAAACGCGAGCTTGTCGAAGATGGCGAGATCCGCCAGCACTTTACGGTCAACCGCCACCGACGCTTTCAACAGGCCGTCGATCATGCGGCTGTACGACAGACCGCATTCACGGGCACCGGCATTGATACGCGCAATCCATAATGCACGGAACTGGCGCTTCTTCTGACGGCGGTCGCGATAGGCGTATTGTCCGGCGCGCGTAACGGCTTGCTCGGCAATGCGAAATACATTCTTGCGACGATTGAAATAACCCTTCGCTTTGGCGAGGACTTTCTTGTGTCGGGCATGTGCGGTAACACCGCGTTTTACACGTGGCATGGGAATCTCTCCTTAGGCGGTCGGCAGCAACGGGCGTAACCGCGCAACATCGGATTTATGCACCATTTCCATCGTGCGCAAATGACGCTTACGCTTGGTGCTCTTCTTGGTCAGGATATGATTGTGAAATGCTTGCGCGTGCTTGAAGCCGCCCGAGGCGGTTTTCTTGAAGCGCTTCGCAGCACCTTTGTTGGTCTTTAACTTCGGCATTTTTCTAAACTCCAGGCAGTTAGTTGATCTAAATTTAAGCGGTGGCTGCACCGCTTGTGACTGTCGCGCTAACGCCGCCCTTTTCTTTGCGTTTGGGCGCGATGACCATTACCATTTGCTTCCCTTCCAATCTCGGGAACTGTTCCACCGTTCCCACTTCCGTTAAGTCCGCTTCAAGACGCTTGAGCAAATTAACGCCCAGTTCTTGATGCTGCAACTCGCGACCGCGAAACCGCAGCGTGATCTTGGCCTTGTCGCCGTCGGTCAAAAACTTCACCAAATTGCGGAGTTTGATTTTGTAATCGCCCTCGTCGGTGGTGGGCCGGAATTTTACTTCCTTGACCTGAATCTGCTTCTGCTTCTTGCGCGCCGCGTGTTGTTTCTTGTTCTGCTCGAAGATGTATTTGCCGAAGTCCATGACCCGGCAAACCGGCGGTTCGGCGTTGGGAGCGATTTCGACTAAGTCAAGCTCCGCTTCCGTTGCCAAACGCATCGCTTCGGCGATACTCACGACACCCGGGGACTCACCGTCCGCGCCGATCAAACGCACTTCCGGCGCCGTGATCTCTTCGTTGAGCCGAACCTTCTTATCCGCAGAGATAGTATTAATCCTCCAAAGTAATACGGCCACGGCTGCTCACTTCGGCGGCCAGCTTTTCGCTGAAGACGTGATAGGGCAAGCTGCCCAAGTCTTTACCGCTGCGTGTGCGTACCGCGACCGTTTCAGTTTCCAATTCACGATCCCCCACCACTAACAGGTAGGGTACCTTCTGTAACGTGTGCTCGCGGATTTTATAGCCGATCTTCTCGTTTCTCAAGTCGGATTCGACCCGGAAACCTTGTTGTACCAGGAATTGTTCCAGCTTCTTGGTGTAATCGCTCTGCCGATCCGTGATATTCATCGCCACCGCTTGCACTGGCGCCAGCCAAACGGGGAAGACGCCCGCGTGCTCCTCGATCAGAATTCCGATGAAACGTTCCAGCGAACCAAGAATCGCGCGGTGCAACATGATCGGCACCTGACGACTGCTGTCTTCGTCGATGTAGGTTGCGCCCAGCACTTGCGGGAGCGTCGGATCCATCTGAATGGTGCCGCACTGCCACACCCGCCCAATACAATCTTTCAACGAGAATTCGATTTTGGGTCCGTAAAACGCGCCCTCGCCCGGCTGGAAATCCCACTTTAAATTTTTGCTGTTCAGCGCCTGTTCCAGCGCGTGCTCGGCCTTGTCCCATAACTCATCCGAACCCACGCGCTTCGCCGGGCGGGTGGATAACTTCACCAAAATTTCTTTAAAGCCAAAGTCTGCGTACACCTCGTGCAGAAAATCGATGAAGTTGCTGACTTCGCTCTGCACCTGCGCTTCGGTGCAAAAAATATGCGCATCGTCCTGCACGAACCCGCGCACACGCATGATGCCGTGCAGCGCGCCGGACGGTTCATTGCGATGGCAGGAGCCGAATTCCGCCAAGCGCAATGGCAACTCGCGGTAACTCTTCAACCCTTGATTGAAAATCTGAATATGGCCCGGGCAGTTCATGGGCTTCACCGCGTAATCACGGTTTTCCGATGCCGTAGTGAACATGTGCTCGCGGTAGTTTTCCCAGTGGCCGGACTTTTCCCACAACACGCGATCCAGCACTTGCGGCGTGCGCACTTCCTGGTATCCGCGCGCACTGAGTTTGGCGCGCATGTATTGCTCGACCACCTGCCAGATCACCCAGCCCTTCGGGTGCCAGAACACCATGCCCGGCGCTTCTTCCTGCAGATGAAATAAATCCAGGTGCTTGCCGATCTTGCGGTGATCGCGCTTCTCGGCTTCTTCGATACGCGTGAGGTACTCTTCGAGGTCTTTCTTATTCACCCACGCAGTGCCGTAGATGCGTTGCAGCATTTCGTTCTTCGCGTCACCGCGCCAGTAGGCGCCGGCCAGCTTGGTGAGCTTGAAGACTTTGAGTTTGGAGGTGCGCGGCACGTGCGGCCCACGGCACAAGTCGATGAAATCACCTTGGCGGTAGAGCGAAATATCTTCAGCTTTGGGGATGTCGGCAATGATGCGCGCCTTATATTCCTCGCCCAGGTTGCGAAAGAATTCCACCGCCGCGTCGCGCGGCATCACGCTGCGCTCGACCACCAGATCTTGCTGCACGATCTCCGCCATTTTCTTTTCGATAGCAAGGAGATCGTCGGGCGTAAAGCCTTTGGGATAGGAAAAGTCGTAGAAGAACCCACCCTCGATCACCGGACCGATAGTCACTTGCGCGTCCGGATACAACTGCTTCACCGCCTGCGCCAACAGATGCGCGGTGGAGTGACGAATCACTTCCAGCGCTTCCGGGCTTTTCTCGGTAATGATGGCAAGGTGCACGTCTTGATCAATGACGTGCGAGGTATCAACAAGGCGTTCGTTCACCTTGCCTGCCAACGCCGCTTTGGCAAGACCCGGACCAATCGACGCCGCGACCTCATACACCGTCAGCGGTGCGGGAAAAGCACGCTGACTACCGTCAGGAAGAGTGATTGTTGGCATGAGAAGTTTTTTGTAGGCATCGCCGCTTTGCACATCCAGTGCGCTTGCGGCATACACTCCGTCCCTGGAGAAAAAAAAGCACTGTAAAGACAGTGCTGTGAAAAAATTGGTAGGCGCGATTGGAGTTGAACCAACGACCCCCACCATGTCAAGGTGGTGCTCTAACCAACTGAGCTACGCGCCTGCTATTTAAGGCTGGGCATTCTACACAGCCGACTCAGCCGCTGCAAGCTAACCAAAGTGTGTATCAACATCCTTGCCCTACGCGTGATTAGTTCACGCTGCCAAGCCCAATTTGTTCATCGCTGGCCAAGCTCAATTCACCGACAATACACCATGTCTGATGAAACCCTATATGTATGCCAACGAACGGTACGAATCACCCGCTCTCTTGAATAATGCACTCATGTTCAACTTCTACCCATGGAGTAGCCAGATGAAAACGATATTCCAAATTGTTGGACTGATCACGCTGATGATTGGCTTAACTGTGGTGCTGGCCGCTTAACGTAACAGCTTGCTTAACTCCCGACCCGCACGTCGGCCCTCACTGGCGGCGCCTTCCATGAAGCCCTGAAAATCTTGCGACGTATGATCGCCGCAGAACAATACCCGACCTTGACTCACTCCTTCATAACCGCCAAACGCAGTGTATTGGCCGACGCGGTAATACGCATACGACGCACGCATTAATGGATTCAGATGCGGCAACGATTGCGTAAGCTTGCCGTTCCATTGCGCGCTAAGTCCGGGGTAGACAATTTCCGCACGTTGCAAGGCCGCTTGTGCATCAGCACGCGCATGCGGATTACTTGCGGTGGTATAGGCGCTGGTACTTGACATCGCTGCGGTAACGCTACCGCCGGAGAAAAAGTTGAGAATGCCACCGGAGCCATCTTGCCCACGCGTGACTTCCCAGCTTGACTGATAACCCGTGTCGCTGTAGGTCGAGCCGCTGCTGATGCCCGGCCATGCGCCGGTTTCATTCCATAGGCGTGTATTGAATTGCAATTGCGTCTTGGCGCTACGACCGCGCCCCAGTTGTTCAATCGCCTGCCGCTTAAGCGTGTCAAAACCTGCGCCCGAAATGTCAACTTCGCGCAGCACCGAGAACGGTAACGCCAGCACCACGTAGTCGGCGTGTTCCTCTTCGGTTTCGCCATCAAGCTCCTTGAACACCAACTCATAACCGCCGCGCGCCGTTTGTTTGATGCTGACCAAACGTTTACCCAACTCGATAGTGTCTTCACCTAAATGTCGCGCAATGGCACGCGGTAATTGCTCGTTGCCACCACGAATATGAAATGCTTCGTCTGATTCACCGAACACTGCAAGGCCGCCGGAGGCCGGTTGGAAGCCCAACAAATAGATCAAATTCAACGCCGACTGGTCTTTGCTATCGGCACCCAGTTCAATGGTGTACGCCACATCGAGCAACTGCCCCAACGTCGCGGTGTGCCCGCCCGGCACCCGGGTTTCAATCCAGTCGTAAATGCTCATCCGATCCAACACCTGACCGGCGGAGGTAAATGCATTGAAGGTCGTGGGATACCCGGCCGCCGCCATATCCGCCATCACCGCATCGACCAACACCGCGAAGTCGCGATCCGCCTGCGCCTTGGGATAGTAGCGACCGAAGAAATAATAAGTGTCTTCCGAACTCGTTGGTTGCGCATCCAGTAAATTGTCAAGAACCAAGCCGAAGCGATGCGCAAGCCGCTGCATGGTCTTGTGTCCGCTATCAATCAACTCGCCGCACCACTCACTGACCTGGCCGTCGGCCCAATACGCTGTATTGCTGTACATGCGGCCACCGACACGTCCGGACGCCTCATAGATCTTGCTGCGAATACCGCGATCCGCCAGCGTCAACGCACAGCTCAACCCGGCAATGCCACCGCCGATGATCGCAATGCGCCTATCGCGCACCGAAGCCCGCACGACGCCTGGCATTGCGGCCACCGCAGACAACGTGCCTAAACCGGACAGAAAGTTACGACGCGTAACGGCAAATTTTGCATTCAACGTCGGCTGCGACACTGCCGCGCGCTGTGTGTACGCCGCACGTACGAGCTTTTGAAGCGTGTGCAACAAAGGTGTTCTGGCCATTCCTTTTCCTCGCCATGATGGGTGATACGAACAAGAGTAAATGTAAGCACTAACGACTGCGATATGAAAAATTCACACCGGTGTTAGGCTTCAAATTGGGTTACTGGTGGCACGCATTTTGGCACGGTTAAATGTATCGAAGCTGAAAAACGCTTTGCGAACCATCCAAGAAAATATCGCTGAGCAGGAAACTAGGCTTTTGCACCCGATCAGTGGCTTGTGATACGTTCCGATTTCAGTTGAGGAAACTTACAGCGAATTTAGGACGTCGAAGCGATATGACCACCTGCAAATTGCCACCACTGCTCAGTGCTACCGGAAAAAATATTCCGACGCGCACCGCCCGCCCACTCAGCGCGCTGGACCGTGCCCGGTTGCTGCGGCGCATCAAACGTTTGCTCAAAGAGCAAGATGCGGTGCTGGTCGCGCATTACTACACGGCGCCGGAAATCCAGGCGTTGGCGGAAGCCACCGGCGGTTATGTGTCCGACTCTCTGGACATGGCGCGCTTCGGCAATGCGCATGCGGCGTCGACATTACTGGTGTCGGGCGTGCGCTTCATGGGCGAAACCGCGAAGATTTTAAACCCGGAAAAACGCGTCATCATGCCCACACTGGAGGCGGAATGTTCGTTGGATTTAAGCTGCCCAGCCGATGAATTTACCGCCTTCTGTGACGCGCATCCTGAGCGCCAAGTGGTGGTCTACGCCAATACCAGCGCAGCCGTGAAAGCGCGTGCCGATTGGGTGGTCACCTCCGGCATCGCACTGAAGGTGGTGCAGCATCTGGCGGAACAGGGTCAGAAACTCATCTGGGCACCGGATCGTTACCTGGGCGCCTATGTACAAAAACACACCGACGCCGACATGCTGCTGTGGCACGGCGCTTGTATCGTGCACGAAGAATTTCGCGCCCATGAATTGCAAGCCTTGATGCAACAACACCCCGACGCTAACGTGTTAGTGCATCCGGAATCACCCCCGGCGGTCATCGACCTCGCCGACGTGGTCGGCTCCACCAGTGAATTGATCAAGGCAGCAAAACGGCTGCCGGCGCGTAAATTCATCGTCGCCACCGACAACGGCATTTTTTACAAAATGCGTCAGGCCGCGCCCGGCAAAATTTTCATGGAAGCCCCCACTGGCGGCACCGGTGCCACCTGCGAAAGCTGCGCACATTGCCCGTGGATGGCGATGAACGATCTGCATAACATCGCCGAGGTGTTAACCCGTGGCGGCAATGAAATTCATGTCTCTCCAGAAATCCGTGCCGCTGCATTGATTCCGCTGCAACGCATGCTCGACTTTTCCAAAACCCTCAACGTGAATGTGTGGGCCAGCGGTAACGCTTGACCTCGTGCAGTCTTTCGTTTTCTATTAGCCCCCAAGGCAACATTAGGAAATCATCCGTTGCCGGGGGGAATACCGCCATGCGTCGCTTTATCGTTATCGCCTTTTTCTTTGCATCGATCCGGTGGATTTTTGCCGCTGAGATTTCCGACGACCCGCAGCTCAATGACGCGCGTACCCTGATGGAATTGCGCGACTATCGCGCGGCCTTGCGCGCCTACACTGACCTCGCCAACAAAGATGTATTACCCGCACAACTGGAACTGGCCAGTCTCTATAAAAACGGCGTGGGCGTGCCGCGCGATGTCGCCAAGGCACTGGCGTGGATTCGTAAAGCGGCCGAGAAAAATTATGCTCCGGCGCAAAACGCGCTGGGCACGGCGTACGAGCAAGGCAATGGCGTCGCAAAAGATTATGCTGCGGCACGCGAGTGGTATGAAAAAGCGGCGGCACAAAAAGATGCCGAAGCCGCAACTCACCTCGGCAATCTTTTTGAACTCGGCTTGGGCGTAAAACAAGACTACGCGCTGGCCTTGGTGTGGTATCAAAAGGCGACCGGGCTTGACTATGCGCCGGCGCACTACGCGGTGGGCTTTATTTACGAACAAGGTTTGGGTGTCGAGCGCAGTTTCGATGACGCCGTCACTTGGTATAGCAAAGCCGCCGAGCAGAATTACATCCCGGCACAAAACATTTTGGGCTTCATGTACCGCGTCGGTTACGGTGTCGGGCAGAACGTTGCCGAAAGCATCAAGTGGTATAAACGCGCCGCCGCACAAGGTGATGCCGCCGGCGAGAATGCGCTGGGTTACATGTATCAAAACGGTTTCGGCGACCGGAAAAATTTCCAGATCGCGGAACGCTGGTATCGCAAAGCGGCCGAGCATGGCTATGCCGACGCGCAATACAATCTGGGCTATATCTTCGAGCACGGCTTGGCGGCAACCAAGGACGAAGCCGAAGCGGTGAAATGGTATCAACAGGCCGCCGTGCAGGGCCAGGCGGCGGCAACTTACCGACTCGGTTTGATGCACGAAGAAGGCCGTAACTTCCCGCGCGACGCCGCACGCGCCGCTGATCTCTATCGCAAGGGCGCTGAGCTTGGCAATTCCGACAGCCAGTTCGCATTGGCACGTTTACTGGAAACCGGTCTGGGCATTAAACAAAATGTAACTGAAGCGCTGAACTGGTATCGCAAAAGCGCCAATCAAGGCCACGCCATGAGCCAGGACAGCCTGGGCGCGTTGTATGAAGAAGGCACGGAAATTAAGCAAGATCTGGTGCTGGCCTACCAGTGGTACGCGCTCGCCGCCAACCAAGGCAACCTCAACGCCATCCGCCATCGCACGCGCCTGACTCCGCAGCTCGAAGGCGACGAGCTGGCACGCGCACAACGCTTAGCGCACGAGTTTTCTCCGCACTCGCAAAACCTCACGCACGAACGGCAGTTATTGCTGGTGGGCCGATAATTTGCAGCGTGCATGTTTTCGTGTAAGTTTTATGACAATGACGTTAGTGCATTGACTCTTCATTTTCACTTCAGCACTATGTCTTGCGACATCGTGGGGTGTTTTCAAGCGCTCGCCTATTGAATCCATTGAATCATCATGACAGGAGGTCACCATGCACCTTAAAAACACTTGGATTTTACTTGTTGCGGGGTTGCTGGGCTGCGGAGCACAACCGGAACCTACCGGCAACAACGACAATTATCAACGCATCGCGGGCAACGACCAGATCATCGTGCAATGCAGCACCGACTGCGCGGCGGCGGAAGCGGATCTAGTCAAGCTGGGTGCCTCGGTCAACACGCGCTTTACCAACGTAGCGGCACTCGCGGTAACTTTGCCGGCCGGGCAATTGAGCACGCTGAGCACGTTGCCGAGCATCAAAAACGCCGCAAAAAGCCGCACGCTCAAACTCCCCGAGCACAAAATCATTGAAGGACTCCCAACCCGGCTCACGCTCGCCGCACTCAAAGACGTGCAACCACGGCGACTCACCGACCAGGCCGTGCTCGACGCGATTGCAACACAACCTTTAGATTTCAGCTTTGACAACGCACTCAACAAAGCCAATGTGGTGCACGCGGCCGGGCAAACCGGTAATGGCGTGGTGGTCGCGCTCATTGATACCGGCACCGCCAACAATGCCGAGGTGGTGCCGGCGCTCGCCGGCAGCGTCGTGGGCGGCGAGACGTTCGTCAGTTCTGCCGACCCGGCCACCGAACCGTCGGCCACCAGCACACGCAACGACGACCACGGCACCATGACCGGCACCATGATCGCGGGGCATGCGGCCTTCGTATTTCCCAATACCTCCAAATTGGTCCAATCGCTCAAGGTCCATGCGCCCAACAGCGTGCAGCGACTGGATGATACGCAGTCACTGGTGCCAATGGTCGGCACCGCACCGGACGCCAGCATCTATGCGCTCAAGGTATTTGCCGCGCCACTGCCGGGCGAAACCGACAGCCCTGGCGCCAGCACCGCCGATGTGTTGGCGGCGATGGACCGCGTCATCACACTCAAGCGCAATTTTAATCGTCTGGGCACCGCCAAACGTGCCGCCAATTCCGGCGATGGCAGCGAAAATCATCCGGTGATCTACGACGCGCTGAACATTCAAGTGGTCAACATGAGCCTGGGCGGGGCAAGCTTGTTTCCGGGTTTCGAAACCGATGATTTGCTGACTTTAGAAATGCTCAAGGCCGGCATCACGGTGGTGGTCTCGGCAGGCAATGACGGCCCCAACGCGATGACCGTCGGCAGCCCTGCGTCCGGCTTTGGCGTGCTCTCGGTGGGTGCCGCCAACGATGCCCGGCATGTGCGAGTGGCGATTGATACCAATCCAAAATATGCTTTGGGCCAGGGTGTGATCTACCGCCCTACCGAGCATCACCAAGTTGCCGTTTTCAGTTCACGCGGCCCCACCGCTGATGGCCGTAGTGGATTGAGCCTGATCGCCAACGGTGTTGCCAATTTTGTACAGGCCGCCAACGGCGATATCGCCTTGGTCAGCGGCACGTCGTTTTCGTCGCCGATGGTCGCCGGCGCCGCCGCACTGCTGCGTGGCGCCTTCCCCAAAGCCAGCGCCGCACAGGTGCGCGAGGCGTTAATCAAGGGTGCCAACCCCAAACTGCTAGGCGGTGGCACGGTGCCGGCCATTGAGCAAGGCAGCGGCTATCTCGACGTTGTCGCGGCGCACGCTTTGCTGGAAGGCGGCACGCTGGAAGGCGGCACGCTCGAAGGCAACATACCCGAACTACCAAGAATCAACGCGCCGACCCTGGTGCAGGACAACATTAAGAAGGCCGGCGTGGCGCCGGTAGTTTTCCAAAATAACGCGTTCACTGCCGACATCAAGGATTTAGCGGCCGGCGAAACCGTGCATTTTTTCGTCACCAATCCGCCCCGCGGCCGGTTAAATATCAAGCTCGACAACATCACGTTTGAATTGCCGCCCGACAAGCAAAATCAGCTCCCCGCCGATCCGAAGACAGGCATTAAAGGCGACCGCTTCCAGCTCGCAATCACCGACGCCACTCTGTCAATCGATGCCCGCCCCTGGGACCGGATCGGCAAGACCGAAGTGAACACCCAGTACGACAAGACCTTTGGTTTCTCTGCCGGAGTGCTGCGTGTCGCGGTGCGCGCCACGGCGATCAATGCGGGCAAAATGTCCGGCAAACTCACACTTACTCGGGCGGGCTTTGATGCAGCCACACCCACGGTCGCGACCGGTTCACTGGAAGACGACGAAACCGATGTCTACAAACTGAAAATTCCGGCCTCGACAAAAGAAATCACCTTCGATTTGTCATGGCGCACCACCTGGGCCTACTACCCGACCCACGATTTCGATCTGCTGCTGATCGACCCGGATGGCCTTCATGACGGCACCGGTGCCACGCTCAGCAACCCTGAACATTTTACCTTCGCTAATCCTCCGGCCGGAAACTGGACCCTGCTGGTCGACGGCTACATGCTGCACGGCTTCGAAGACCGCTATCGTCTAGGCGTCGCCGATCAAAACGGCGAGGAGCTTAAGGTATCGCCCAGAAAAAGGTAACGCCCAGCTCCCTTCGATCTTGGGTCACGACCGGGACACGCGACGGATACAATGAAACCTGATCTCTACCTCGGCCTCGACCTTGGCACCTCGGGTTGCCGCGTCGTGGCGATTGATGAACACGGCGCCGTGCACGGACGGGCCGAGTTCGCTTACGCTGCGCCGATACGCGCCGGCGTTAACGTCGAACAGCCTCCCGCACTGTGGTGGCAAGGCACGCTCGCGGTGATCAAGGCCCTGCTGCGCCAAGTCGAAGCACGCCAAGTCTGCGCGCTCGCGCTGGATGCAACCTCCGGCACGCTATTGCTCGCCGACGCACACGGCCAGCCGCTCACTCCCGCGCTGATGTACAACGACGCGCGCGCCGTTGACGAAGCGCGCGCACTTGCATTGCACGCACCGCGTAATTCCGCTGCGCATGGTACAGCGTCAGGTCTTGCCAAATTACTGTGGTTGCAACATCACACCGACACCGCGCAGGTGCGGCACGCGCTGCATCACGCCGACTGGGTGGTCGGCCGCTTGTGCGGGCGCTACGACATCACCGATGAAAACAATGCGCTAAAAACCGGCTACGACGTGCAGGCCAAACGCTGGCCTGCGTGGCTGCACGCGCTAGGCTTGCGCACGCAATGGTTGCCGCAGGTGGTCGAACCAGGCACGCGCATCGGCACCCTCACCTTGCAGGCGGCGCTGGAATTAGGATTGCCGCCCACGACGCAAATCGTCGCGGGAACCTCAGACAGCACCGCTGCGATTATCGCCACCGGCGCGAATGCCGCCGGTGAGGCGGTCACATCGTTAGGCTCAACGCTGGTGGTCAAGGTAATTGCCGAGCAACCGGTGTTTGCCCCCGAACATGGCGTCTACAGCCAGCCACTGGGCAAACGCTGGCTGGTCGGCGCGGGCTCCAACAGCGGCGGCGCGGTGCTACGCAGTTTCTTCAGCGACGCGCAGATGGCGGCGATGACACCTCAAGTGAATCCGGATACCCCCACCGGCCTGGACTACTACCCGCTGCTCGCCCCCGGTGAACGTTTCCCGTACAACGATCCTAACCACGCGCCACGTTTAACGCCGCGCCCGCGCGACGACGTGACGTTTTTTCAAGGTCTGCTCGAAGGCATCGCACGCATCGAACAACGCGGCTACCAAGTACTCGCGCAGCTTGGCGCGCCGCGTCCAACCTCGATACGCAGCGTCGGCGGCGGCGCGCAGAACCACGCGTGGACGAAGCTGCGCGCACGCTTGTTAGAGGTTCCCATGCTCACGCCCGAACATCAGCAGGCCGCCTACGGTGCTGCATTGTTAGCATTGCGCGGTGTGCAATGATGGCGCTCACCAACATCACCGGCGTGATCCTGGCGGGCGGGCGCGGCATGCGCATGGGGGGCGTCGACAAAGGCTTGGTCACCTTGAATGGAAAACCCCTGGTCGAGCACGTACTGCGCCGGCTCCGGCCGCAAGTGCCGCTTATTATCATCAGCGCCAATCGCCATCATGACAAATATGCGCGCTATGGTTTCGCCGTCATCAGCGATGAACACATGTCAGACACGCAAGATTACGCCGGCCCGTTGGCGGGAATTTTAAGTGCTTTGACGTACACGACCACCGACTACATCGTCACGGTGCCGTGTGATGCCCCGCGCTTGCCCACGGACTTGGTGGCGCGCTTACTGTTGCAGTTGCACCGCAGTCGCAGCCGCGCCTGCATGGCGCACGACGGCGCGCGCGCACAACCGGCATTTGCGTTGCTGCACACCAGCCTGCGCGATGAATTACGCCGCACTTTGCGCGCCGGCGAATATAAAATGGAAACGTGGCTGCAAGGTATCGGCTGCTGCACCGCTGACTTTTCCGAGTGTGCGAACAGCTTCGTCAATCTCAACACACCGGCGGATATCACCGGGTTTAAATCGCGTTAGCAAACACTTTCGAGTGGAAGCCTATGACACCGCTGCCCTTATTAGGTTTTGCCGGATTCAGCGGCGTGGGTAAAACCACCTTATTGTCAGCCGTGCTGCCCTTGTTGGTGGCCCAGCACCTGCGCGTGGGCATGATCAAACACGCGCATCATAATTTCGACATCGACCAACCCGGCAAAGACAGCTATGTGCTACGCAAGGCCGGCGCCCGCCAAATGCTGGTCGCGTCTTCGCAGCGTTGGGCCTTAGTGGTAGAAAATGAAGGTGGGGCGCACGATCCGCAACTCGATGCCCTACTTGAGCATCTGGATCAAACACGTCTGGACTTGATTCTGGTCGAAGGCTTTAAACACGAGGTGATGCCAAAAATTGAAGTGCATCGCGCAAAACTAGGGCATCCGCTGCTGTGCGACACGGATCATGACATTATCGCGATTGCCTGCGACAAGGCAACGCAACTTGCGGCGAAGATCACACGCCTGGACATCGACCGCCCCGAGCAGGTTGCGGCATTTATTGTCAAGCATGTGCGCCGCGATTAATCCCGCAGTTTAGTTCGTCCCCTGAGCGGACTCGTGTACCACCGGCTCGACCAGGATTTCCACGCGGCGATTCAAACTGCGGCCTTCTTCTATTTTGTTCGCTGCCCGTGGCTCGGTCTCGCCTTTCCCCAAGGCTTCCAGGCGCTGCGGAACGACACCCTGGTTTTGCAGATATTCACGCACCGCTCCCGAGCGGCGCTGGGACAGCGCTTGGTTATATTCTGACGTACCGACATCGTCGGTGTGTCCAATGATCACAAGGTAAGTTTTTCCGTAGCGCACCAGTACCTCGGCGATTTTATCCAAGGTGCTGTGAAATGCCGGTTTGATTTCAGACGAGTTGGAATCGAACGAGGTGTGCGCGGTCATCGTGACCATCAACGTGTCTTGGTCTTTTTTCTCGATCTTGACGGCACCGGAGCTGACTTCAGCGGCAAGCACTTTCTCCAGATCTTTGCGCTGGCTGTCCATATAGGCGCCCACGGCACCGCCGGCCAGCCCACCGCCTACCGCCCCGATTAGCGCGCCCTTGCCTTTGTGATCCTTCCGCGCAAGATAGCCGACTAAAGCACCCGCACCCACGCCGATCATCGCTCCCCGCTCGGCGCTGGTCAGTGGACGTCGGTTGCCGAACTCGTCGGTCGCACAACTGACACTGGCCAAGGTAATTACAAAACACAAAAGCAAGCTCGCTGGTCTTTTCATTTTTCGCTCCGCATTTGCAAAAACAAAAGGCTCGCCGGAACAGTATTCCAACGAGCCTTTTAGCTGAAGAAAAATTTACAATTTAGTTTCGTAACGTGCGATTTTCGCGCTCTTTTTAATGCTCTCCAACAGCGCGGAAAATTCGCTGTCCGCCGCACCGTCAGCAAGCGTCTTGGTGATGGATTTCTTTTGCGTGTCGTCGATCTGAGTTGGATCGCCGTCTTTCACCCCAGTGAGACGCAGCACCGCATAATCGCCATTGCCCATGCGCAGGCCACTGCCGGTGGCCTTGCCGCTGTCGGGCCGCACCAGTTTAAACACATGCTCGACCAGGGTTCGATCCAAGGCCGCCTCGTTGCGGCCGGCGGTCGCGGTCTTCCATTCGGTCTTTAATTCTTTGGCAACTACCAACGGATCCTCGCCCGCATCAATGCGTTTGAGCGCGACCTTGCCGACCTGTTCAGCTTGCTGCGTGGCGAACTCGCGCTTCACCGCAGCAACGACTTGAGGCCGCACGTCATCCAAGGTGCGCTGCGCTTCCGGCTTGTGCTCCTTCATGCGCAACACGACGATATGATTCGGCCCGACCTCGACCGGCTCGCTGTTGAGCCCCTTCTTTAAAACCTCTTCTTTAAATGCTGCCGCCGCCACTTTGGGATTGCTCGCAATCCCCGGGCCACCGCGCTTGCCAAAGAAGCCCGTGGTTTGAATCTTCAGTCCCAACTGATCGGCAGCCGGTTGCAAGGAATCAGGTTTTTCGTAGGCCGTGGTCGCCAAGGTTTCCGAACGCTCGAAAAACTGCGCATCGGCTTTTTTGTTTTTTACGCGTTGTTCGATATCGCCGCGCACTTGTTCGAAGGGCTTTTGCGAACCGGCTCGAATCTCTTCAACCTTGATCAGATGATAGCCGTAAGAAGTTTTTACCGGCGCACTGACTTCACCTTGCTTTAATGCAAATGCCGCTTCGGCAAATGCCTTGTCCATTTGGTCGTGGGACAAAAAGCCTAGATCGCCGCCGCCGCTTGCAGAGCCTGGGTCTTCGGAGTTTTTCTTCGCCAAGTCTTCAAAGGACTCACCTTTTTTCACACGTGCCAGCAGGTCTTGCGCCCGTGCCAGTCCTTTCTCACCGGTCGGATCTTTAACTTTGTCTGCCGCAATCAAAATGTGGCGCGTGCGACGTTCTTCACCTACGCCAAACTGATCTTTTTGCTCGTCGTAATATTGCTTCAGCTCGGCTTCCGTAACACTGACCTTGCCCAGCAGATCGGTGGATTGGATCTCGACATATTCAACGCTTACTTCTTCAGGCTGTACGAACTTATCGCGATTTCGTTCGTAATAGTCTTTGACCTTGTCATCTGCCGCCGTCGCCGCTGCTTCAAATTGCGCGACTGGAATGATCATGTAACCCAACTCGCGCTTCTGGTCGCGCAAGCGAATATAACTTTCGACATCTTTTTTCGAAACCAGCGCGCTGTCGAGCACACCCGCATTAAGCTGCCCAAGCAGCATTGAGCGCGCCATGCGCGCTTCAAAGCCGGCGGAAGTCAGTCCTTGCGAGCGAATATATTGCTCATAGATTTGCTTGGAGAATTGCCCCTCGCGCTGGAAACCTTCTTCACCCTTGATCTGTTCGGCCAGCAGCGCATCACCGACGTGGTAACCTGCTTTCTTGGCCGCTTGCATGAGTAATTCACGCTCAATCACACCGTCCAGAATATCGCGCGGCTTCACCAAAGACTCGATCAGCTCCGCATTGGCACTGGCGCCGAGCATGGAACGCACACGCTCACGCTGTTGCTGGCGCAGGTCTTCGTACTCGCGCAGAGGAATGTCAGTGCCGTTGACGTTGGCGACCACCGCTGCGCTACCACCGTCAAAATACGAATTGATTCCCCAGAGCGCAAACGGAATGATCAGCATTCCGATGATGATCCAGGCGAACCATCCTTGTGCCCGTTCACGAATGTATTCAAGCATGGCAACGCAACCTTGTGACGTGTTGATAATCGGCAATAAAAAAGGCGCTCCAAAATCCCGGAGCGCCCTCGCTATTTAATGAGTGGCGGAGTGGACGGGACTCGAACCCGCGACCCCCTGCGTGACAGGCAGGTATTCTAACCAACTGAACTACCACTCCTAAAACCCTGGTGGGTGCTGAGGGGATCGAACCCCCGACCCTCGCCTTGTAAGGGCGATGCTCTCCCAGCTGAGCTAAGCACCCCATGCTGCGGAAAGCGCGCTAGTTTACGGCATCCTTGAGTGCTTTGCCAGCTTTGAAGCTCGGCACTTTGGAAGCTTTGATACTGATCGCTGCACCGGTCTGCGGATTACGACCGGTACGCGCGGCGCGACTGCGAACTGAGAATGTGCCAAAGCCGGCAACCGTGACTTGGTCACCTTTGATCAAGGTCTGGGTAATCGCATCAATTACAGAATCCAATACGCGACCAGCCTGTGCTTTCGGAAGGTCGGCGGATTGGGCAATAACATCGATGAGTTCGGATTTGTTCACATTGTTCCCCTCTTCAAGGTACACGCCACGGAATTTATTTACTGCGAAAAATGAAGCCGCCATTTGAAGGCGGCCAGATTAGCTCGGGCTTTATACCAACGGACAGAAAGCGGTGTCAAGCAAACTTAGGCAACATGTTAGCTGCAAGTTTTTATATTTGCGTGTGAGATCGGTCATCGTCACTGCCATCCTGTGGGAATCACTCCCTGCTTTATTCCCACCGCCAGTGATGTTGCCACATGGGTTTGGAGTGCGCCACAATTACACCGCAAACCGAATGCAGAACTGCGTGTAGGTATTTTCGCGGGTTTTAATGCGTAGGTGCGCGCCGAGCCGCAGGAGGATCTGTTTCACGACATCCATGCCGACGCCATGACCTGCATCGCGATCCGCCCGCAGCGCGGTGCTGAATCCTGAGTCGAAAATTCTCGTGATGATTTGTTTATCGTCGTAATCTTCAAGCTGCGCCGCTGTGTAGCGACCCGATTCAACCAAGGCGGTTTTAATGCGCTGCGGGATCAATCCGCAGCCATCGTCACGGAGGTTTAATTCATACTCGCCTTCCGCTGCGCATTTTAGCGCAATGTAAATACTGCCAATCGGAGATTTTTCTTGTACCACGCGCTCGGCGACGGGCTCGATGCCGTGAACAATAGCATTACGCAACAGTTGCACGACCACGGTCGTGAGGTCGGCTTGAACGGCAGCGGGAAGATTATCGAGTGAATCAAGATCAGCGTCCACATGTACTTCTTTGCCATGATCAGTTGCGATGCGCTGCGCAAGTCGCATCAAGTCGTCGACCATACCGGTGCTTCCGGGTTGCTGCACAAACGCATCATGGAATCCGGCTAGCCGGCTGGCGAGATCACGAACCACTGTCATCCGTTCAAATAGTTCGTCCAGCGGAAGTGGCACGGCAATCAAATCGTCACCAGTGACCGTACCCTTATCCCGGAGTCGCGCCAGCAAAGTTTCGAACTGATGCGCAAGGTCCTCAAAGGCGCGCAAGCCCAACGCGGCGGCGTCGCCCTTCACGGTGTGAATTTTGCGAAATATATTTGCAATCATGAAGCGCATATCGCGCTCGTTCCCTTTGACGCTAAGCAATTGTTCGTTGACATCAAGCAGCGTTTTCTCCGTCGTAGTGAGAAACAAATTAAGCGTTGATACATCCACTTTCAGCAGATCCAACAACACTGCAATTTCCGCCTTACTCTTCTTTTTTTCCGCCGCCAGCTCGCGCTCTAACACCACTTGATCGGTCACATCCGACACGGTCACCAATAAATGAGGTACATCCTGACCATGCAATACGCGATTGAATTGCAGCGTCAGAAAGCGCCGTGTCGATATTTTATCTTGGCCTGGCGCTATCACTTCAATGGATTGGAGCGGATTGAGTTCGAGCACCAGTGCTTCCTTGATGCGGTCGCCAAACAACAAGTTGATGTAGTCGAGCGCTGACGGAAATACGTCCGGGTGCACTATTTGGCGCAGCAACTCGCGGAAATCATCTCCTGGCGTAACTTCACCACCAAGGATGGTGGCCAGCGAGGCAGAATACTGTGTGCCGAATTTAAACTCCGCATCAAGCAGAAACAATCCTTCCTTGACGGTGCCTAGAATGTCGGCAGTTTCCGTTTGCGCAATTTCAACTTTGCGGTCGGTAGCGCGCAAGCGCGCGATAAATTTGAACAAGATGAAAACGAAATTCAGCAACGCCAGAGCAATCCCCCCAGTTTGTACTAAGCGCAGGCGGTCGGCCTTGGCACGGGCGGCATCTTCCAGTTGCATAGTCAGATCGTTCATCAATGTCAATAGCTGTGCATCGCGTTCGCGCGCAACACGCACTGCGTATTCGAGCGCTTTCGACATTAGCGGGATCGACCGGGTATCATCACTCATGAAGGGCGCTATCGCGCTCTTCAGCGGAAGCCAAGCTTCGTTTGCCTCGGCGACTAATACCCGGGCTCCTAGTGTAGACACTGCCTTCAAGAACACCGGTTTACTGTTACCACCCGGCACCCTACCCCCGTGTTCGAAGGCGGTAAGTGTGCCGTCAAACAGCGTAACTGTTTTACGCAGATCGACGAGACTGGAAGACTTTATTTCTCCTTGGACGGCATCTTGTGTCGCAATTAATAATTCTTTCGTCATACGCTGCGACAACATGCGTTGCCGCCCCGCAAGATTGATGGCCATTGCGTCCGACGAAATCTGAAGCGAGATATAAAAATTAAGCAGCAAAACAGCTAAATCGAACAGCAAGAACAGCGCTACCGCCAAGACAATTTCTTTGTACTTGCCGAAATAAGACGTTCGAATAAATTTGATCACAACTGGCTACCTTCCCTGATGTTATTAAATTCAAGCGCGTCTGAAGCGCGAGCATTGCCTGCTTTCTAACAAGATGCTGCGTTCAATAATCGGAAGAGTAGGCAATCTGCATGCCACAAGCGCGCCGCATACATAGCAGGGGAACAGCAGTGTTGTGACGTCGAATGTGCGTCAAACTCGTGCGCGTGTTAACGCTTTGATCAGGAAGTGCACTATTGTGATCTGTTACGGCGAGGACAAATAAAAAACCGAGCACAGTAATACTGTGCTCGGTTGATGTTGGATGAAACCAAATTTTTAGTGGCGACGAATTTCGCGCTCCTTACCCGGTTTACTATCCACTTTCGGACCTTCCGGCGGAGTCGGTTCGCCAGGTTTTATCGCGGCTTCCGGCATACGTTGCAACGCAATTTGCCAAACCTGATCGATCCAGCGTACCGGACGGATTTCCAGATCCTGGATGATATTCTTCGGTATTTCGGCTAAATCACGCTCGTTTTCTTCCGGAATGATGACCGTCTTGATTCCACCGCGATGCGCCGCCAGCAGCTTTTCTTTCAATCCACCAATCGGCAACACTTCTCCACGCAGAGTGATTTCTCCGGTCATCGCAACGTCTGAGCGCACGGGGATATGCGTCAGCGCAGACGCAAGCGCCGTGCACATACCGATACCTGCGGACGGGCCGTCCTTCGGAATCGCGCCTTCGGGCACGTGAATATGGATATCTAGTTTCTCGTAAAACTCCGGATCAATCCGCAACGCTTCCGCCCGGCTGCGCACCACACTCATAGCAGCATGTATTGACTCTTTCATGACATCACCCAGTTGCCCGGTGATGTTGTGCTTGCCTTTGCCGGCGATGACTACCGTTTCGATGGTGAGCAATTCACCCCCGACCTCGGTCCAGGCCAAGCCAGTCACTTGGCCCACTTGATCCACTTCTTCAGCACGGCCATAACGGAAACGACGCACGCCCAAATATTTGTCCACATTGCGCGACGTCACCGACACCTGCTTGGACTTGCCGCCTTTTTTCAGCAAAATGTCCTTCACTACCTTGCGACACACCTTGGCAATTTCACGCTCTAAATTGCGCACGCCGGCTTCACGCGTGTAATAGCGTACGACGTCGCGAATACCGCCCTCGGTCACCGAAATTTCCGACTCCTTCAGCCCGTTGTTCTTCAGTTGCTTTGGAACCAAATAACGCATGGCAATATTAATTTTTTCATCCTCGGTGTAACCGGGGATGCGAATCACTTCCATACGATCCAGCAAGGGGCCAGGTATATTCATCGTGTTGGCCGTGGCAATGAACATCACATCGGATAAATCGAAATCAACTTCCAAATAATGATCGTTGAAGGTGTTGTTCTGCTCGGGATCGAGCACTTCCAACAACGCCGACGCCGGATCACCCCGGAAATCCATCGCCATCTTGTCAATTTCATCCAACAAAAAGAGCGGATTGCGCGTGCCGACCTTCGACAGATTTTGCACAATTTTTCCGGGCATGGCACCGATATAGGTACGACGGTGACCTCGAATCTCGGCTTCGTCACGCACGCCGCCCAAGGACATGCGCGTGAAATCACGATTCGTGGCGCGCGCAATCGACTTGCCCAACGATGTCTTGCCCACGCCCGGTGGACCCACCAAACACAGTACCGGACCCTTGAGCTTCTTTACACGTTGTTGCACTGCCAGATACTCAAGGATGCGCTCTTTGACTTTCTCAAGCCCGTAGTGATCACTTTCGAGAATTCCTTCAGCATGCGTCAAATCTGAAGAAACCTTGGAGCGTTTCTTCCACGGCACGTTAAGCAACCAGTCGAGGTAATTTCTAACCACAGTGGCTTCAGCCGACATTGGCGACATCATTTTAAGCTTATTGAGCTCGGCAAGCGCTTTGGCTTTCGCCTCCTTCGTCATGCCTGCGCTTTCGATGCGCTTGAGTAATTCATCCGCCTCATTGTGCGCATCATCCATATCGCCGAGCTCTTTCTGAATCGCCTTCATTTGCTCATTCAGATAGTACTCGCGCTGGTTTTTTTCCATTTGCTTCTTGACGCGCCCGCGGATGCGCTTTTCGACTTGCAAAAGGTCAATCTCCGACTCCATCAGCGCCACGAGGTGTTCAAGGCGTTCACGCGGATTAGTGATCTCAAGAATTTTTTGTTTCTCTTCAATTTTAAGCGCTAAATGCGCCGCAATCGTGTCCGCCAAACGGCCTGGATCATCGATATTAGCCAGTGAAGATAAAATCTCCGGCGGTACTTTTTTATTGAGTTTGACATATTGATCAAATTGCGACAGCACCGAACGACACAGCACTTCGACTTCGCGCTCATCCATTCGCTCCTGCTGATAAGTCACGACCTGCGCCTTAAAAAATTCTTCCGAACTGAAAAAATTGACGACGCGTGCGCGCTCGCTACCCTCGACCAGCACTTTGATGGTCCCATCGGGCAATTTAAGTAATTGTAAAATATTCGACAAGGTACCCAGCGTAAAAATGTCTTCGCTGGTCGGTTCGTCCTGCGCGGCGCTTTTTTGCGCGCACAGCAAAATTTGCTTGTCGGTCTCCATCGCTGATTCCAAGGCGCGAATGGATCGCTCTCGACCAACAAATAATGGGATGACCATGTGGGGGTAAACGACCACATCCCTGAGAGGCAATACGGGAACAACTAGATTCTGCACTTTGACTTCAGATGTCATGGCTTCATGCTCCCGTGAATGTTCGGTGACACTTGTAGCGCACCGTGATTAGTAGGGACTCATCTACTGAGAGTTAACGGCTCATAGAATAATTCCGTTAAAAACATATTCTCGCGTCCGGCGCATTGCTTCATAACGTAATCATCGGTGAGTACCACGATATACACTCACGATACAATGTGAGTGCCGCACAAGTAAAAATCAAGGCAACTGGCGCACGTTTATTTTTTATGTTGAAAAAAAAGCGGAGCCTTGCAGCTCCGCTTTTTTCCTACTAAAACTTTGACAAATTACTTGTCCGATGCTGCTTGGTGGTGCTCGCCACCCTCGAAAATTAAAAGCGGTTTAGATTTTCCATTAATTACATCCTGATCAACAATGACTTTGCTGACATTTTCCATCGATGGCAATTCATACATGGTGTCTAACAACACCTGTTCGAGTATCGATCTCAAGCCACGCGCACCGGTTTTTCGTTCCATCGCACGGCGAGAAATTGCACGCAGTGCGTCGTCACGAAATTCCAATTCGGTGCCTTCCATTCCAAACAGCTTTGCATATTGCTTGGTAATCGCGTTACGCGGCTCGACCAGGATGCGTAATAAGGCTTCTTCATCAAGCTCGCCAAGCGTTGCAACGACCGGCAAGCGGCCAACGAATTCTGGAATCAAGCCATACTTGATCAGATCTTCGGGCTCAATATTTGTCAACACCTCAGAAACGGCCTTACGATCTTTCTTGGTGCGCACCTCGGCAGAAAACCCAATGCCGGTTTTTTCAGAACGGTCACGAATAATGCGCTCCAAGCCTTCAAATGCGCCGCCGCAAACAAATAAAATATTAGAGGTATTGACCTGCAAGAATTCTTGCTGAGGATGTTTGCGTCCGCCTTGCGGAGGGACCGATGCAATCGTGCCTTCGATGAGCTTTAGAAGCGCTTGTTGCACACCTTCGCCGGAAACGTCACGCGTAATCGACGGGTTATCCGACTTCCGCGAAATCTTATCGATTTCATCGATGTAGACAATGCCGGTTTGAGCTTTCTCGACATCGTAGTCACATTTCTGCAGCAATTTTTGGATGATGTTTTCAACATCCTCACCAACGTATCCTGCCTCGGTCAACGTGGTCGCGTCGGCAATCGTAAACGGCACATTAAGTAACCGCGCCAGTGTTTCCGCCAACAATGTTTTACCACTGCCGGTCGGGCCAATCAGCAGGATGTTGCTCTTGGCAAGCTCAACTTCATCTTTGCGTACATCTTTGCGTACAGCACCCTTCTTCGAGGACACATCCAAGCGCTTGTAATGGTTATACACTGCAACCGACAAAGTTTTTTTAGCACGCGTTTGGCCTACGACATATTCGTCGAGAATTTTATTGATCTCGTGCGGCGTGGGTAATTTTTTGCCGACGGCACCAGTGGATTTTTCCTGCACTTCTTCACGAATAATATCGTTGCAGAGCTCTACACATTCATCGCACACAAATACGGATGGACCGGCAATCAGCTTGCGTACTTCATGCTGACTCTTTCCGCAAAACGAGCAGTACAATAACTTGTCGCTGCTGTCTCCTTTGCCGTGCTTTTCGTCGCTCATTTAGGATGCCCTGCTGGTTACTACGTCAAAGTGACTCAACCCAGATAATCTATAAATATTGCGTAAATCGCAACTCTTGACCAACAAACCTGAATCAATACACGATTTGCAATTTGCGTCCCACCAAAATAATAACCGAAACTTTACGCCTTGTTGGTTAACCGTTTGGCTAAAACTGAATCAATCAGTCCATATGTAACGGCGTCGTTAGCGTTCATAAAACGATCACGGTCGGTATCTTCCTGAATGCGCTCAAGCGCTTGCCCAGTGTGTTTAGAAAGTATCTCGTTCAAACGCTCGCGTATTGCCAAAATTTCGCGCGCGTGAATTTCAATATCGGTCGCTTGCCCCTGCACACCGCCCAAGGGCTGATGAATCATGACGCGCGAGTGCGGCAAGCAGTGGCGTTTACCCGCAGCACCCCCGGCTAATAACAACGCGCCCATGCTGGCGGCTTGACCAATACACAAGGTGCTGACATCGCATTTAACAAATTGCATGGTGTCGTAAATCGCCATCCCCGCTGTAACCGAACCCCCGGGTGAATTAATGTAAAGATGGATGTCTTTGTCTGGATTCTCAGACTCAAGAAACAACAATTGCGCGACAATCACATTGGCTACATAGTCGTCGACTGGGCCTACCAGAAACACCACCCGCTCTTTAAGCAGACGAGAATAGATGTCGTAAGCGCGTTCGCCGCGCGCAGACTGCTCGATAACAATGGGCACCATGTTTAATCCGGTAATCTGTTGCGACATATTCTTTATATCGGTCATGACGTAATCTCCTTGATCAGGCAGTCTGCCCTTGTTTAATGAGGGCGTCAAACGAGCTGCCGACATCTTTCAGACGCGCATTCGCGGCAACCCAAGTCACTACTTCGTTTTCCAGAACGTAGGACTCAACCTCGCCGAGGCGCTTTTTGTCGGCGTAATACCATTGCACCACTTCATCAGGTTTTTCGTAGGTTGAGGCAAAGTGCTCAACGGCTTCGCGCAGTTTCTTCGGCTCCACCTTCAAATTTTGCTGTCGCACGATTTCAGACAAAATTAACGCCAAGCCAACGCGCCGCTGCGCAAACTCGTGCAATTGATTCTTAGCGGTCGCCTGATCAAGTGACTTCGATGCGCTGTCGGCGATATTTTCGTTTTTCATCAAGACCTGCACTTCTTGCTGCACCAATGCTTTGGGCACAACAATCGGATTATTCTTGATCAAGGCATCCATCACGTTTTGTTTAAGCTTGGCTTGAATTCGGTCGTCGAGCTCGCGCTGCATATTTTGCCGCACGTCTTTACGCAACGATGCCACTGTGGAGTCAGCCACGCCCAAGCTACGCACAAAATCTTCTGTTAATTCCGGTAAGCGTGCTTCTTCGACAGCATTGACCTTCACCTCAAACTGCACTTCTTTGCCGGCCATCTCAGCACGGTGGTAATCAGACGGAAAGCGTAACGTAAAAGACAATTGCGCTCCGGCGGATACGCCGGTGAGATTCTCTTCGAAGCCAGGAATCATGCGTTGTTTACCAAGTTCCACCGGCATGTCTTGCGCTTCATTACCCGGAAAATCACCGCCGTCTAACGCACCTTTAAAATCGACACGTACGCGATCACCCGTTTGCGACGCACGCTCGACGACCTGCCATTCCATACGCTGCTTGCGAATATTGTCCAGTACCCGATCCACGTCGGCTTCAGTAATTTCTGCACTCGGCCGCTCGATTTCAATTCCGCCAAATGGATTCAAACTCACTTCCGGGTAAATTTCGAAGGTGGCGGTATATTCCAACGGCTGTCCGGGTTGGCGCGACTTTGGATGAATGTGTGGCGAGCCAGCGGGCCGTAGTTTTTCTTTTACTACCGCCTCATAAAACGAAGATTCAAGCACCTCGCCCGTCACTTCCTGCTGCACCTGATTGCCGTAGTGCTGCTGAATGACATGCATTGGCACCTTGCCGGGACGAAATCCGGAGATGCGTGCCCGTTTCGACAACGAGTTCAAACGAGTTTTAATTTCCGATTCGATTTTTTCGGCTGGCACTGCCACAGTGATTTGTCGCTCCAGTCCATTAAGTGTTTGCACTGAGACTTGCATCCTCGTTCCTCGCTTGAATGTAAGAGTGTTTCGAAAACCGCCCAACGACCTTGATGCCAAAATTTGGTGCGAAAGGAGAGAATCGAACTCTCAAGGGTTGCCCCACTGGAACCTAAATCCAGCGCGTCTACCAATTTCGCCACTTTCGCGTGCTGCGCGGGATTATACCCGCACATAATCGAGCTACGATACGCAAAGAAAAACGCCCGGCGCTTCATTTATAGGCGGCCAGGCGTTTAGTACTTGGTGGGCCGTGAAGGGGTTGAACCTTCGACCCGCGGATTAAGAGTCCGCTGCTCTACCAACTGAGCTAACGACCCAAGGGCGGTGATTGAATCATAACCCTCGCAAGCGATTCAACCTTAAATCATACGGTGCGCCAACCGTATTAACTAACCAATTAATAAATTGGGGTGGACGATGGGACTCGAACCCACGACAACCAGAATCACAATCTGGGACTCTAACCAACTGAGCTACGCCCACCATTGAACGACGTGCGGCCGAAATTATACAGACCCAAACAGAAAACACCACGGGGGATTGGTGCGCCCGGCAGGATTCGAACCTG
Organism: Gammaproteobacteria bacterium; assembly: GCA_031363085.1. GTDB lineage: Bacteria > Pseudomonadota > Gammaproteobacteria > SG8-11 > SG8-11 > UBA6921. Next base: position 43,382 of record JANLTU010000110.1, on the reverse strand, counting down.
CTACCCTCAGCTTAGAAGGCTGATGCTCTATCCTATTGAGCTACGGGCGCAGTGCCGTGCGATTAAAATTGGTCGGGGTAGAGGGATTCGAACTCTCGACACCCTGCTCCCAAAGCAGGTGCGCTACCAGGCTGCGCTATACCCCGATGCGGCGAGATTATAGCGGCACACTTGCACAGAAGCTATGCTGAAGGCGTGTAATTTGCGAACTGCACGCAGCATGCGATCATACGCGCCTTACAATTCTTGAGCCCAGTACGCATGAGCGCACGCATCATCGACGGCAAATTGATTGCCGAAGAAATCCGCCGCAATATTAAACAGCACATCGATCAGCGTCGTGCGCGTGGTTTGCGCGCTCCGGGACTGGCCGTTGTTCTGGTTGGCGCCGACCCGTCTTCGCAAGTGTATGTACGCAGCAAACGTCGGGCCTGCGAAGAAGTCGGCATCTGCTCCTTCTCTTACGACTTACCGGCCACCACCAGCGAAAAAGAGTTGCTCGTGCTGATAAGCGAGCTCAATGAACGCACCGATGTGGACGGTATTTTGGTACAGCTACCGCTACCTGCACAGATTTCGCCTGAAGCCATCATCGACCATATTCACCCCGACAAAGATGTCGACGGTTTTCATGCCTACAACGTCGGGCGTCTCGCTTTACGTAACCCGCTGCTTCGTCCCTGCACACCCCATGGCGTCATGACTTTACTTGAGCACACGGGGCACCCGATCAAAGGCGCGGATGCGGTGATCGTCGGCGCGTCGAATATTGTCGGCCGACCCATGGCCCTCGAATTATTACTCGCCGGCTGCACCGTCACTGTATGCCATCGCTTTACGCGCGAACTCCAATCGCACGTGCAACGTGCTGAAATACTGATTACTGCGGTCGGCAAACCGGGCTTAGTCAAAGGCGAATGGGTCAAGCCCGGCGCCGTGGTCATCGACGTGGGCATCACCCGTCTCGCCGACGGTCGTTTGATGGGTGACGTGGAATTCGAGCGCGCAAAAGATCGCGCTGCTTGGATTACGCCCGTGCCCGGTGGGGTCGGACCCATGACGGTCGCGACCTTGCTTGAGAACACGCTTTACTCCAGCGAAAAGCTGCACTCAAACCAAATGACCTAAGTCACAAACGCGCTGTGACCGTGTTCGCCGCGCCTCCGCAGCTTGCGTCATTTTCCGAATTTTATTTTGTAATCCAGGCTTTACTGAGCGAATTTCGTTAGTTCGACGTGCTTTGGCAGCATGTTATAGTTGCGTCGAATATTCAGGTTAAGGAAGGTGGTCGTATGATGTCGACACACAGTACCGGGCACTTGGAGCCCTTTAATTTTGATGAATGGCTGGAGCTCGCGCAACGCGACCCCGAAGGTTTCGAACAACGGCGCCAAGCCGTCATCGAAAACTATCTCAGCACGGTACCGCTATCCAAACAACGCCGCTTACGCGGACTTCAGTTTCGCATCGACATGGAACGGCGGCGCGCGCATACCGCAATGGGTGCGTGCATCAAATTGTCCTCCATGATGTGGGACGCGCTGCTGGGCCCCAGCGGATTAGCGGCTTCCTTACAGCTTTTGGCGGGCTCGCATCCCCATGCCATGCAGACTGATCCACCGCGTAACGCGCAAGTTCTTGCATTCAAGAAATAGTTTTCTGCCGGTTCTTCAGTCAAACGTTTGACAACACACCATCGAGAGGCGTGGATGCATCACGCCTCTCGCGCAATATTTTTTTGTGTTCGACGTTGCTCATATGGACTACCCATCGAACTTTTTTACCCTATGCTTCTCTGACCTTTAAGGAGGAGCAAAACCAGCCAGCGCGTTAATCCAGTTGGGCTGTTTACATTCGACGACTACAATCTAACTAGTGAGAGAGCAATCGTAGTGATACGTCACCAGCGTGTGATGGTCGTAGCAGTCGCACTGGCTTGGTTCTTGCTAAAACTTATTATGAACGTAGTTCGTGTCGCTATCGGTAATATGGACACCAATACGTCGGGTCTATTCGCAGCGTAATTGCTTAAGTGACAGTCGGAGGGCGCGCATCATGAGCATTTTTAGTCATTACTTAGCCCGGTATGAAGAGGCGAAGGAAGAAGAACTTACGATTCAACAGTATTTGCAACTTTGTAAATCAGACCCTACCGCATTCGCCACCCCTGCCGAGCGCATGCTCAAGGCCATCGGCGAACCGGAGATGGTCGACACGCGCAACGATACACGCATGAGTCGGCTGTTCTCGAACAAGATCTTGAAAATTTACCCGGCCTTCCGCGAATTTTACGGAATGGAAGATGTGATCGAACAAATCGTGTCGTATTTCAAACACGCCGCACAAGGTCTCGAAGAAAGAAAACAAATTTTGTATCTACTGGGGCCGGTCGGTGGTGGCAAGTCGTCGCTTGCGGAGAAACTCAAGGCACTGGTGGAGCACGTTCCCTTCTACGCCATCAAAGGCTCGCCGATTTACGAGTCGCCGCTGGGCTTGTTTTCGCCTATCGAAGACGGCGAAATTCTCGAAGAAGACTACGGCATACCACGCCGCTACCTCAACATGATCATGTCGCCGTGGGCGGTCAAGCGGCTGCACGAACACAACGGCGACATCACCAAATTTAAAGTCGTGAAGGTGCGCCCGTCGCAGTTGCAACAGATTGCTGTGGCCAAAACTGAACCCGGCGATGAAAACAACCAGGACATCTCCTCGCTGGTCGGAAAAGTCGACATCCGCATGCTGGAAAAATATTCGCAGGACGACGCCGACGCCTACAGTTATTCAGGCGGGTTGTGCAAGGCCAATCGCGGCCTGCTCGAATTCGTCGAAATGTTTAAAGCACCAATTAAGGTGCTGCACCCATTGTTGACCGCCACTCAGGAAGGCAACTACAAAGGCACCGAAGGTCTGTCGGCAATTCCGTTTGAAGGCATCATCCTGGCGCATTCCAACGAGTCGGAATGGGTGACGTTCAAAAACAACAAGAACAACGAAGCTTTCCTCGACCGCATTTATATTGTCAAGGTTCCGTACTGCCTGCGCGCATCGGAAGAAGTAAAAATTTATCAAAAGCTGGTGACCAACAGCAACCTCGCCAATGCGCCTTGCGCGCGCGGCACGCTGGAAATGATGGCGCAGTTCGCGGTGTTGTCGCGCGTCAAGGAACCGGAGAATTCCAATATCTATTCCAAGATGCGCGTTTACGACGGCGAGAGCCTCAAAGACACCGATCCAAATGCGAAGTCGTATCAGGAGTATCGCGACTACGCCGGTGTCGACGAGGGCATGACCGGTTTATCGACGCGCTTTGCGTTCAAGATCCTGTCGAAAGTTTTCAACTTCGATAATACCGAAGTGGCTGCGAATCCGGTGCATTTACTCTATGTGCTCGAACAGCAAATCGAACGCGAACAATTCGCACCAGAAATCGAAGAGAAATATCTGTCCTATCTGAAAGGCTATCTGTCGCCGCGTTACATTGAATTCATCGGCAAAGAAATTCAGACCGCCTACCTGGAGTCGTATTCTGAATACGGCCAGAACATTTTCGACCGTTACGTGACCTACGCGGACTATTGGATTCAAGACGAGGAATATCGCGATCCCGACACCGGTGAAGTTTTTGATCGCGGCGCGCTCAACGAAGAACTGGAGAAAATCGAAAAACCGGCCGGCATCAGCAACCCGAAGGATTTCCGCAACGAGATCGTCAACTTCGTGTTGCGCGCGCGCGCCAACAACGACGGCAAAAATCCCAAGTGGACCAGTTATGAAAAGCTGCGCACGGTTATCGAGAAAAAAATGTTCTCAAATACTGAAGACCTACTCCCGGTGATCTCGTTCAACGCCAAAGCCTCCGGCGACGATCAGAAAAAACACCAGGACTTCGTCGAGCGCATGATGAAAAGTGGTTACACACAAAAGCAGGTTCGTCTGCTGTGCGAGTGGTATCTGCGGGTACGTAAGTCGTCGTGACAGGACGGCCAAACCGATAGGAAAAGTGCGTGGCATCCGAGCTTGAGGTCGGCAGTTGTGGCACAAATAATTGATCGGCGTCTTAATGGCAAGAATAAAAGCGCGGTCAATCGCCGCCGTTTTATCGAACGCTATCGCACGCAAATCAAGAAAGCAGTGGCCGAGGCCATCGCCGGCCGCTCCATCACCGAGATCGAAAAAGGCGAAGCGATTTCCATTCCATCCAAGGATATCTCCGAGCCCACTTTCCGGCACGGCTCGGGCGGTATGCGTGAAACCGTTCACCCCGGGAATCGCGAATTCGTTCGCGGCGACACCATTCCGCGCCCCAATGGCGGCGGTAAGGGCCGGGGCAAGCAGGCCAGCAACAGCGGCGAAGGCATGGATGAATTTGTATTCCAGCTTTCAAAAGAAGAATTTCTCGAATTCTTTTTCGAAGACCTCGAACTGCCCAACCTAGTCAAGACCAACATCGCCAAAATCCCGGACGTGCGTAAAGTGCGCGCCGGCCATACCCATACCGGCAATCCATCCAACATCAATATCGTGCGCTCGATGCGTGGCGCCATGTCGCGACGTATTGCGCTACGTTCACCGCATCAGAAACGCATCGAAGAACTCGAAGCCGAGCTACAAGGCTTGTTACTGGTGTGTGGCGCCGACGACCCACGCGTGCAGCGCATCAAAAATGAAATTGACGAGGAACGACGACGCATCACCATCATTCCATTCATCGATCCGTTTGACTTGCGCTTCAATAGCCGCGTCGATATTCCAAAGCCAACCACGCAGGCGGTGATGTTCTGCATCATGGACATCTCCGGCTCAATGGATCAAGCCAAGAAAGACATTGCGAAACGCTTTTTTATTTTGCTGTATCTCTTTTTGACACGCACTTACGAAAAAATCGAACTGGTGTTTATCTCCCACCACACGGTCGCGAAGGAAGTCAGCGAGGAAGATTTCTTTTACTCGCGCGAAACCGGCGGCACCGTGGTGTCGAGCGCTCTGAAGCTCATGCATGAAGTCGTGACCGAACGTTACCCGACTGCTGATTGGAATATCTACGCCGCACAGGCGTCGGATGGCGATAATTGGAATGATGACTCGCCCATCTGTCGAGATATCCTGATTAATCAAATTACGCCACTGGTGCAGTATTTCGCCTACATCGAAATCACTAACGAAAACCCGCAAAACCTGTGGCGCGAATATCTGAACGTTAAATCCAGTTGCGAAAATTTCGCCATGCAGCGCATCGAAAATATCGGCGAAATCTATCCGGTGTTCCGCGAGTTATTTAAAAAGCAAGTTGCATGAAACGCAAACATCTCTCCGAGTTTTCCGAATGGACGCGCGAACTCATCGCCACCTACAACGATGAAATTGCGCGTGTCGCAGGTAACTTCGGACTGAGCACGTTTCCAATTCAAATCGAAATTATCAGCGCCGAACAGATGATGGATGCCTATGCATCGATCGGCATGCCGGTGTATTACCACCATTGGTCGTTCGGTAAACATTTCCTGTCGACCGAGCAACGCTACCGGCGTGGGCAGATGGGGCTGGCTTACGAAATCGTCATCAATTCCAATCCTTGCATCTGCTATTTGATGGAAGAAAACACCATGATGATGCAGGCCCTGGTGATTGCGCATGCAGCCTACGGCCACAACTCATTCTTCAAGAATAATTATCTATTCACCACCTGGACCAGTGCGGACGCGATTGTTGACTATTTATTGTTTGCAAAAAAATACATCGCCGAATGTGAAAAGCGCTACGGCTTGGCCGCCGTCGAAGACGTGCTGGATTCCTGCCATGCGTTGATGAACTACGGCGTGGATCGCTACAAGCGGCCGCCCAAGTTGTCGACCAACAAAGAGCAACTACGACAGAAAGAGCGCGAAGAATACATGCAGCGACAGATCAACGATCTGTGGAAAACCATTCCAGTGAAAGCGGCAGACCCAAGCCAATCCAGCGAAGAACGTTTTCCGCCCGAGCCGCAGGAAAATTTGCTGTATTTTATTGAAAAGAACGCCCCCCTGTTGACACCCTGGCAACGCGAGATCGTGCGCATCGTGCGCAAAATCGCACAGTATTTTTATCCGCAGCGGCAGACCCAGGTCATGAATGAGGGCTGGGCGACGTTCTGGCACTACACCATCTTGAATCAAATGTATGACGAGGGCTTGCTCAGCGACGGCTACATGGTGGAGTTCCTGCAGTCGCACACCAACGTCGTGTACCAGCCTCCCTTCGACAGCCCTCACTACAGCGGCATTAACGTGTATGCGCTGGGCTTCTCGCTCTACCGTGATTTAAGACGTATCTGCGAACAGCCGACCAGTGAAGATCGCCATTGGTTTCCGGAAATCGCGGGCAGCGATTGGCATAAAACACTGGATTTCGCGATGCGCAATTTCAAGGACGAAAGCTTTATCGCGCAATATCTGTCGCCCAAAGTAATACGCGATCTGCGTTTGTTTTCGATTGTCGACGACGACAAAAAAAATGAACTCGAAGTCGCGTCGATCCACAATGACGAAGGCTATCGCATGGTACGACGCGCGTTGTCCGAACAATATAATCTGAGCAACAACGAACCGGACATTCAGGTGTACAACGTGAACCGCCGTGGTGATCGCACGCTGACGTTGCGGCATGTGCGGTACACGCGCCGTCCATTGGCCGAGTCGGCTGACGAGATGCTCAAGCACGTTGCGCGTTTGTGGGGTTTTACAGTGCGACTGGAAACCGTTTATGAAGACGGGAAAGTTGAATTAACCCATGAGTGCAAGGTGTAGCGTAATCCCCTGCCTTAGAGCCTGTTCAGGTTCTTGTTATCGCGTTAAAACTTCGATGAGACATTAAGCAACAAACGCTGCTGATCGCGGGCGTCGGCAAGCGGATTCGCATTCACTTGTTCAAGCTCAACACTGATACGCATGGCGTCTTCGCCATACATTGCACCGACTCCGACCATGCGGCTGTTGCCGCCGCGTGACGTATCCAGTTGATGCGTGACGCGATTGTAGTTGACGTCGACATCCCACAAATACATGCCGACGCGACTGTATAAGCGCGAGCGCCCACCCAACGGCGCTGAAAAATCCACAGCGAGCTTGAGATCAATACGTCCACCGACATTTTCAACAAGCTCACCGCTCACCGGCCGACGCTTGGCGAATTTGGAATCACCTAAATCGAAGTACGATGCCTCCATGCCGAAGAACTGCGCCCAAGCCACGCCCAAGGCGTTACGATTGGCAGAGTATTGGGTCAGCCGTTCCAAACCAAATGCGGTCGTGACAATTTCCACCGCGTTGTGATCAACGCCGGTACGCTCCGAATCTTTATTCGCCTGCGCCAGTCCTGAAATCAGCACAGCCAAGCCGAAAAACAGCCTAAGTTGAATGCGCGACACGCGTCCCCTACCCCGATACAACACTGTTTTATGCGTGTCCCTTCGCTGCCCGATCAGGCGGCTGAATGCACACCGTGCAAACTTTACAATGCTCATGACGTCTCGTCCAATGCGGGCTCAAGTGGTAGTTTTATTCTTGATCAACGTCGCACATTGACGCTTCTCATTTTTGGTTATCGCCGATGGCGCTTGAAAGTTAACACCTGCCGCATATAGTAAATTTCATCACAGCATTCACCGCCGATGATAAGCCTTGCGTTCACCTTGAGGCGGTATGTGTATGTAAAACGAAAAGCGCCTAATTTACGGCAGAGGGTCTCAAGGGATGTCGTGTTATCGGCACTTCGGGAGGAATTAACGCCAATGCGGTTGGCGTCCGCGCCGCCCTTTTTGCGCGCGCACGGCGTAACGAATCGCACGCCGCACCGTGAAGGCGTCGGGCACTTCGCCAAGATTGGGCGGAGCTACCAATTTTACAGCCATATCCAGCGTCATCACTGGAGCGGCGGAAATCACCACGCGGCGCGCCAATTCCCAAATTTCGTTGGATGGCTGATGCACCATGCTGATCAGCATGCGCACATCACGCTCGGGCAGCGGCCCGTAGAGATTTTTGCATTCGGTGAGTTCTTTCATGGAGTACCTTCCTCAACGCTGTCCCTATTTTTGCAGCAGAAAATATGCCACGACCATGGCTCCGGTTAATGATGCGCTAATTGCCCGCTTCCGACTCTTTATTATTACGATTGTGCAACATGGCTAATTCATCTTGATTATTGCGCGCTTGCTCGCAGCGATTACGTCCATGCTGCTTGGCCTGATAGAGCGCCTTGTCTGCCAACCCCACCAACTCGGGGGGGCGCATGCGCGGATTTGGACGCACCGTTGCAATCCCGATGCTCAGCGTGATGCAACGCTCCACCTTGGAAAATTCATGCCTGATGCCCAAGCGTTCGACGCGCACACGGATGGATTCAGCAATCAGCGCAGCACCTTCCAAATCTGTTTTGGGCAACACTACCACGAATTCTTCGCCGCCATAGCGCGCGGCCAGATCGCCAGGGCGTTGCAACACTTCGCGGAACACGCGCGCGACACGTTGCAAACACTCATCCCCGACAAGATGGCCATAGTGGTCGTTAAACGGTTTGAAGTAATCGATGTCGGCAAGCACCAAGGAAATATTCGAGCCCTCGCGCAGCGCACGCGACCACTCTTGCTCCAGATAAATATCGAAATGGCGGCGATTGTAAATTCCGGTCAAGCCGTCCTGGCAAGAGATGCGATGCAACTCGCGATTGCTGGCTTCCAACTGGCGTTGCAACGCATGCAATTGCCGAAACGCTTCGTCGCGCTGCACCTGCGCCTGATAGCTGCGCGAATGCGCACGGATACGCGCGATCAGTTCGATTTGATCCGGAATTTTCACCAAATAGTCACTGGCGCCGGCAGCGAAGGCTTGGCTTTTGTAACGTGGGTCGTCGCGCGTCGATAACATGATAATCGGCACCGCACGCGTCTGCGGCACCGTACGATACTCTTTCAGCAAACTCAGTCCATCGGACTGCGGCATGACAATATCCTGCAAGATCACCGTGGGCTTCACCTGCAGCGCCAGCGCCAGGGCTTGATCCGCAGCTTGACAATAGTGGTATTCGATATCGACTTCGGACTCCAACATGCGGCGCAGGGCTTCGCCGATCATGGTCTGATCGTCGACCAGCAACACGATGCATTTTGTATCAACCGGCGTAATTACAACAGGTTCAACAATCGCGCTCATTGCGTCTTTTCCGTACAAGCCGCCGCATCAACCGTGCGCAGCAACAACGGTGAAATATCAAGTAAAGGCACCACATGGGCAGCAGCATCCAGTTCTACCGCTGCTCGCGGCATCCCGTACACCGCACAAGTCGCTTGGTCTTGTGCAATCGTGACGTGCCCGTCTTCGCGCAATTGCAACAACCCATCCGCACCGTCGCGCCCCATGCCGGTTAACAGAATCGCAATGCAGCGCCCGCGACCATGCCTCTGCACACTGTTAAAAAATATATCAATCGACGGTCGATATGGCGAGTCGTGCGGTTGGGTATCGTAACTCAAGGTACCCCACGCGTTAAGTACCAGGTGTTCGTTGCGCGCCGCGAGATAGACAACTCCTGGCGCCAGGCGCGCGTTGGGTTTGACAATACGCACTTGCAACGCCGTGTGAAGCGCAAGCCAAGTCACTAATTCTGGAACGAATTGCGGATCCACATGCTGCACCACGACCACTGGCAACGGAAAGTCCGTCGGCAACGTGGCCAGTATTGTCATTAACGCCGAGGGCCCACCCGACGACGCGCCGATCACCACCAGTTGATAACCGGTTGCCGGCAACGCGTTGGCCCGCACAACCTTGGACAACTCCGACTGCGCATGCCGGGGCCGAATAAACATTTCAAGAGTCTTAAGCTTGGCGAGAAATTCCGCGCGCCCCGCCTCGTTTCCGCGCGTACCCAACAACGGCGTATTCACGGCATCCAGCGCACCGTAACCCATGGCCGCAAAAACCTGCGCGGCATTTTCATCCACCGATGCGGTCACAATCAAAATTGCACAGGGTGTGTCGGTCATGATGCGGCGCGTGGCCTCCACACCATCCATTTCCGGCATGATCAAGTCCATCAGAATCAAGTCGGGAAGATCGGTCGTACAACGTGCCACGGCGTCGCGCCCATTCTGCGCAATCCACGTCACGCGATGATTGGTATTGGTCACGACCGCGCGCCGCAACGCTTCTGCGGCCATGAACATGTCGTTGACGATGGCGATTTTCATTTAACTCCCAGCCCTGCCGATCAGGTCGATAACGGCGTCGATCAAGGTTTCATCGTGAAAACTACCTTTGGTCAGATAATAGTCCGCACCTGCTTCCAAACCGCGCTGCCGGTCTTCCGGCCGATCCTTGTACGACACGATCATGACCGGAATGACTTTCAACTGCGGGTCGTGTTTGATCATATCAACCAATTCAACACCGTCCATGCGCGGCATGTCGACATCAGTGATCACTAAATCAAAACGCTCGCTGCGCACGCGATTCCAGCCATCCATGCCATCCACCGCCGTCGCAACCACATAGCCGTGCATCTCAAGCAATTTGGCTTCCACACCGCGCACGGTGATGGAGTCGTCCACCACCAGCACGCGCTTCTCGATTTTACTCTTTAGATTGTCGGCCCATTCGTCCATGTGCTGGAGCGTGCCGCCACGGCGCGCGTGATCGATGGAGCGCACGAAGTCGTCGACGTCGATGATCAAAGTTGGCGTGCCGTCTTCCAGCAACGCGGCGGCGCTGATGTCGCGCACCTTGCCCAGACGCGCGTCCAGGCTCTGCACCGCCAACACGCGTTCGCCAACAATACGATCCACTACCACACCATAACGACTAAGCCGGTCGCTTAATACCACCACGTCCAGATGCGAGTGGGTTTCGAGTTCCGATTTTTTGCCAAACAAACTGCATGCGTCCACCAAGCCAACATTATCGCCATCAATCACCGTGTATTGGTGGCCTTCGATGTATTGCACCTGGGTGGGCGCAATGTTCAACAAGCGGTCGATACGTGCCAATGGAAACGCATAGCTTTCCTGCCCGATCGCCACGAGCAAGGCCGGGATCAACGACAAGGTAATTGGCAAGTGCAGCGTAAAACGCGCACCCCGACCCGGGTTGGTGCTGGTCTTGACTGTTCCACCCAGCGCCTGCACCGCCTCACGCACTATGTCCAGGCCGACTCCGCGACCGGACAACTCAGTCAAGGTATCGCGCGTGGAAAATTTGGGCAGAAATAAAAACTCGATCAATTCGTCAACGTTCAAACGCTCGACCATGTCGGCGGGCGTCAAGCCACGTTCGACGATCTTCCTCTTCAGTTGCTCGATATCCACACCCCGCCCGTCGTCTTCCAGCACGATCAACAACATGCCGCCGCTGTAGCTGGCGGCCAATTGCACCGTGCCGTGTTCGGGCTTGTTGCGCGCACGCCGTTCGGCCGGGGGTTCAATGCCATGATCAATGGCGTTGCGAATCAAGTGTGTCAGCGGTGCTTCGAGTTTTTCCAGTACATCACGATCAAGTTCGGTACGCAGGCCATGAATACGCAACTCGACTTTTTTGCCGGTGGCACGCGCCAAGTCGCGCACCATACGCTGAAATCCCTGCACCCCGTCGGCTAACGGCCGCATGCGCGTCAAAATCACCTCGCGATGCACGCGTGCAGTGGTGGTGCCTAAGCGCCGGTCGAACGCATCGGCCTCCGCCAGTTGTTCTGCCAACAGTTGCCGGAAATCAGTTGCGCGTTTGCGCAATTGCGCCAGATAGATGCTGGCGCGCTCATTGGCGCCAAGACTCGACAAGGCATCACGCAACATATCCAGCGTCTGCAAAACATCGGCGTGTTTCTTCTTCATGTGCAACAACGCCTGCACCTGGGTCTGCGCCTGACGCACGTCCACCACCAACTCACTGCTCAAACCCAGAATGCGATTCAAGCGGTCTGCGCTGACCCGCAGCACGCGTTCGGAATCTTCGGCGACCGGCCATTCGAGCGGCGGCGTCGACACGGGAATAGCCTCGGCGGGCAGGGGGCGTAAAGCCGGCAGTACCTGCCCCTGCCGCACCGACTTCAGCGCGCTTACGATACTGTCAATCTTCGCCCCCCAAGCTGCGCCTGCGTCGGCGGATTCGTTACCCAGCGCGACGAGCTTCATGAGATCCACCGCATGCAAACAGATATCCACCGCATCCGAGCCGATCATGATGGCGTTTTTTTGCGCGGCAACGAACACGTCTTCGAGCACGTGCGCAATCCGCTCCAGCGCGCGCAAACCCACCAAACGCGAAGCCCCCTTAAGCGAATGTGCGGCGCGCATCAATGACTCGACCACCGCAGGCTGGGCCGGATTTTTTTCCAGGCTCAGCAATCCGCCGGTCAAGGTTTCAGCTTGCGTCTCGATCTCGACTTGAAACAACTCCATCATCGACAGCTCACTGAGATTTTTGCCGTAATCTTTACGCATCAGAGGCTACGCTCGAAACCAGCCATGATCAGATCGGCGTCCAAATGCCCGACGCGTAATTCACCGTGCTGCGCCAAACCCAGTAAATAACTGGCCGCAAGCGCGGAGACCGTGGAGGGAACGGCTTTTAGTTCTTCAAGCGAAATGCGCGTCAGCTCCAGCACCTCGGTCACCGGAAATACGTAACTGTGCTTGCCGTTCTTGAGCACGATCAAGCCTTCATAAACCGCCGTGCGTTGGGTTGAGTCAAGCATTGACGCCCGCTCGATGCCGAGCAACGCGCCCAGTGAAAAACACATTTTTACTTCGCCGGCGACGTTAACGACGCCTTTAACCATGGCGGAGTTGCGGTGCGGAATGCTATGAATCACGCGCCGCGTCTCGACTTGCTGCAGATAATTGACCGGCAATGAAAACCATTCGTCGCCGACGCGGAAAATAATGACAGTCAGAGGGTGCCCGCTATCGACGTCTTTTTTGCGTGCCAGTAAGCGCGTCCACTCCTGCTGGTACTCCTCAGGCAGGGTGCGTTGCAGTGCGCGCTGCCCGGCAGCGATGTATTTTTCGCAGTTACGGCAATGAATAACCTCCAGCAACAGCGGACAACGCGGCCGTTCCCGGCCCCATACACCGATGCTGTTCCAGCAATTGATGACTTCAGCGCTGGGCGGGTTGTGCTTGGGGCCGTGGCTCGTCATTAGCGAATTCTTCCGGTTCTGCGTACATCCTGCCAGTAAAATTTACGCTTGCATGTCCAATATTATATGGAGCGATTTATTCCGGCTTTTTCCGGTTCAATACCCGGTGCGCACGCTGTTGCAAATTCTTGGCGCTGTCGGCATCGCCGTAACGTACCAGATGCAGTGCCAAGTGAATCATCGCCTCGTAATGGTTGGGATCCAGATACACCGCTTTTTTGAATAACTCCCCCACCAACGAGTGCTTGCCTTCGGCTTCGCGCACCAAACCCAGCAGATAATACGCCTGAGCTGATGTTGGATTTTGCCGTAAATAATTTTCGCACAAGGTGCCGGCTTCGCGTAATTCGCCCCGATTGGCCAAGCGTGCCGCATCGCGCAGCACCGCCGCGTCGGTTTGCGGCAACGGCTCGGCATGTTTGGGCGCGGCGGTTTCCAAAAATGCCATGTTCGGCTTGGTACGCGGCGATGGTGGTGCGGTTTTTTTCGGCGCGGCAGGCGCTGGCGTCAGCACGGCAAACCGCGTGCTCGACTTAACCGGTTTGGTGCTCGGCGCCGCCTTACTGTAGGAGAACGAACGCACGTACTCCGAGCGGGTAAAGTTGCCGCGCAGAAAATCCGGCGTCTCGGCATGCCCAAGCAACATCAGGCCGTCGTCCGTCAGCATGGTATGAAATTTTTTCAGGGCGGCATTCTGCGTGTCCCGGTCAAAATAAATCAGTAAATTCCGGCAAAAAATCACATCGTAGGTTTGTCGGCCGACGCCAAAATATTTGTCCAGCAAGTTACCTTGCTGAAAATTAACCGCGTTGCGCATCTTGTCGTTTAACACATAGAGGCCGCCGACCAAATCGAAATACTGGTCGCGGAATTCGTTTTCTTTGTTGCGAAACGAGTTGCGTCCGTACACGCCGCGTTTGGCCTTGGTCAGCAAGCGCTGACTGATATCGAACGCGTCAATTTGATATTCGTTGGGTTGCAACCCAGCCTGATCCAGGGCCATGGCAATGGTGTAAGGTTCCTCACCCGTGGAGCAAGGCATGCTCAACACCCTGAGTTTTTTTCCATTACTGCGCCCCGGCCAGTGCGTGCTGGCGAACTGTTGCAGGGCGGTAAACGATGCGGGATTCCGGAAAAACCAAGTTTCCGGCACAATGACTTCGTCGATGAGCTCGCGCAGCTCGTCCACCTGCCGCAGTGCCACGCTGTAAGCATGCACGTCATAAATTTCCAACGCACTCATGCGTTGCCGCACCGCGCGTTCGAAGTTCGATGCACCCACCGTACTGATATTCAGTCCGATGGTTTGCTTTAACAAATCTTTGATGGCCTTGAACGACATGATTATTGAAACAGCAGCGCTTGAACTTCATCAGGGAGCAATATGCCGACATCGACACGCTGCACCAAACGATCACGATAGGTGATTACTTCGCGTAAATACGGCGCCGAGGTATGCACCAACGTACTGGGGCAAAATTCCTCGGCGGCGCATTGCATGGTATCGGTCACCTGCTCCGCTAACAGCCCCAACACCCGTAGCGCAGCGCGCGCGTCGGGATACTGCACCAACACAATCCGGCTGCCGAACACCGACGCGCATTTCTGGTCGTGCATCAGCATGCAAAGGTCAAGCACCGGCACACTTGCGCCGCGATAATTGAGCAAGCCGGCGACATAGTCCGGCGCCTTGGGTATGGAGCGCAATTTAGCTCGGGGAACAACTTCGATCACCTCGCGTACATTCACCGCGTAGCTTTCGTCTTTAACGTGGAAAAGTAAATACAACATCGGGCTACTCCACGTCTTTACGCACCTTGAACTTGGTCACGCCGTTTTGCAACGTATGCGCCGCGTCATTGAGGCGCTCGATGGCAGAGTTGGACTGGCGAATCGAGTCTGCTGTGTGCTGCGCCGACTCGTTCAGTACCGTCATCGACTGATGAATATGTTCCGCGCCCTGCGCCTGCAAATGCATGCTCTGATGCACCGATTCGAAACGCGGTCGTAGCTCCTGCACCTGATCGATCACCTGTGCCAGTTGCCGGCTCACCTGCGTCACGTCTTCCACGCTGCGGCGCACCTGATCGGAAAATTTTTCCATGCTCATCACGCCGGCCGAGACCGCGCTTTGCATTTCTTTCACCGACTGTTCGATGTCGAGCGTCGCAACTGCGGTTTGATCGGCCAGGCGGCGAATTTCGCGCGCCACCACCGCGAAGCCGAAACCATATTCGCCGGCTTTTTCGGCTTCGATGGCGGCGTTGAGTGACAGCAGATTGGTTTGATCCGCGACCTTGTTGATGGTGGTCACCACCATGCCGATGTTGCCGGCTTTTTCGTTCAGGATTTCAAGTTTGGCACCAATCGAACCGGAGGCATCTACAATCTGTCCCATGGTGGTTTGCATGCGCGTCAAACCGGCCTGCCCGAGCGTTGCCGAGCGCGCCGCGACTTCGGCAATACCTGCCACTTCATGCATGGTTTTTTCCAGCTCTTTCGAAGTTGCCGATATTTGGGTTGCGGTCGTGACAATTTCATTGGTAGTGGTGGCCTGCTCGGCGGCGGTGGCGTCCTGTTGCTTGGAAGTTGCGGCGATTTCGGTGGTCGACGACGCCACCTGGATACCGGATCGTTGCACCTGCGCCACCAAGCTGTTCAGGCTGTCGATCATGCGCTGCACGCCACTGGCCAATTGTCCGATGGCGTCGGTATTTGCCACAGTGATGCGCCCGGTTAGATTGCCCTCGGCCGCCTTAGTGACCACACCGAGAATTTCGTCCACGTGGCGGCGCAAGGTTTCCACCGCCACACGTTTTTCTTCGATGGAGTTGCGGATGTAGGTGATCATGATCTGCAAATTACCGGCCAGTTCGCCGATGGCGTCTTTGCCGTTAAAACCGACATCGACGTCGTAGTCGCCGTCGGTCACTTTATGGATCACGTCCAGCAGCCGCGCGACTTTTGCACGTAACTCTTCCGCCGAGTCGTGCTCACGCTTGGCGCCGATCATGATATTTTCCGCCAGCGTGTTGAAGGCGGCCGCAAGCCGGCCGACTTCATCATCGCTGGTCACATCGGCGCGCACGCTTTCCTCGCCAGCCGCACGCCGGTTCACCACCTGCATCAGTTTCGACAGCGGATTGGTCACCCAGGTGCGCATCACCACATTCACCAACAACAACCCGGTCGCCAACAATGCGAAATTGGCAAGAATTGACACCAACATTTCCTGCTGCACCGACGCGTCGATTTTGGCCAGCGAGACACTGATGCGCACAGCGCCGTTGATTGCCCCCGACGTCACGTGATGGCATTGCAGACAGTTAACGTTGCGGGTGTTTTCAGTTGCGTGAAACGCGGTGAGTACCGTCCACACGCGTTTTCCGCCGCGGTCTTCAATGACGGAGATATCCTCGCCGGCCAGCGCGCGTCGGTCCAGATCGTCCAACGGTTGTTCTTCGGGATAGCCCGGGCCGAACTGCTGTTTGACGGGCTCGCCGCGCACCACGCGCGCATCAACCACCTCGGGACGCGCCAGAACTTTCTTGCGCAGAATGGTGCGTTGATCCATGGTGCCGGTCAGCATCATGGTGTTCAGGCTATCGAAATAAAACGTCGTTAGATCTTTGGTCTGCTCTTCGGCTAACTCCGTCAAACGTGCGTTTTCACGGCGCGCGTTGTAGGTGGTCACCAAGGTCATCACCAACAAAAAACTCAAACCCACCGTCAAATTGACTTTGCTACGCAACGACCAACTGCGCAACGCCAGAAACCGCGCAAATGCATTCTGCATAATTCCCCCGCCGCCCCTTTTTTGTAGAAATACTATACACAGCACTAGAGCATAGCCGGTATCGGAAAAAAATGAATCCGCACCCTGCTGCTGCTGTCACGGCGCTTGCGCCCATCTCAAGTCCCCTGCGGCGTTTCCGTTACACGCACTGTGATGAATTTAACCCGCGCGCATGTGATCACCACCCTGTGGAGCACGGCCTTGGCCGTAAGCAGCGTGCTGTTGATCGGCGCCATAACGGCGCTGGATGTTTTGCAGCCGTTGGAGTGGATGAGTTACGACGCGCGGCTGCGGCTGTTCAATGCCGACAAGCCCGCGCCGCCGGAAATCGCGGTCATTCTGATCGACGAAGCCTCGTTGCAATATTTAAATCACGACGCCGGGCGCTGGCCGTGGCCGCGTTCGGTGCATGCCGATCTGCTGGATTTTTTGATGCGCGGCAAACCGCGCGCCGTGGTGTTCGATATGTTATTTGTCGAGAACCAGCGCGACCTGGATCGTTCGGCTGCGCTGACCGACCACGATCAGCGTCTGATCGACAGTACGCGCCAGACTGGTTTTACCTACCACGCTTTGCAGTTCCTCACCCATCCGCCGGATGATGCGCACGCGCGTGTCTCGCAAGTGCAATTGCCCATCGATTTCATACAGCGCTGGTCGCTGCAACAGCAGTTGCAGATTGAACCCGCGCTGACGGCAGCAAGCACATACAACGCGGCCGAACTCCCCATCAATGGTTTGTGGCAAGCAGCGCAGGGCGTGGGCGCGGTGCGCGCGGAACCGGATCGCGACGGCCGTTACCGGCGCATGCAGTTGCTGCACCTCTATGGCAACGATCTGTTTCCGTCGCTGGCAATGGCGCCGGTGCTCGACACATGGCGGCCGACGACGCTGCGCTGGCAAGCCGCCTCGCTGACACTCGATGCCCGCCGGATTCCGCTCGATCACGCCGGCCAGTTGCTCATCAATCAGTACGGAAAATTCAACGCCTACTCGTACAGCGGACTGATTGCCGCGCTTAAGCAACTCGATGCCGGCGACGTTGAGCATCTGCTGGTCAAGCCCGACGAATTCACCGACCGCATCGTGTTCATCGGTGCCGACGCCGTGGGCGTGCAAGATCTCAAAGCGACGCCGCTGTCGGCCAAAACCGCCGGGGTTTATTTGCAGGCATCGGTGACCGGCAATTTGTTAAGCGGTGATTTCTTGCGGCCGCTGTCCGGCACCATCACGTGGAGCATCAGCCTGATACTTGCGTTACTGGGTGCCTGGGCTGCGCTGGCGTTGCGCCACGTGAGCGTCAAACTGGCGTTGCTATTTGTGCTGCTATTGCTGTTTGGCTTGGGCGCGTTGCTGGCATTCCGCTACGGCGTGGTGGTGGACATGCTGGCGCCGATGGCGAGTGCGTTTTGCGCCTGGTTCGCCGCGTTCAGTTTTTTGTTTTTTACCGAGGGCAAGGACAAACGGCGCGTACGCCGCGTGCTTGCGCAATATGTGTCACCCGCCGTGCTCGCCGAGGTGGTCGACAAATATGAAAACTACCTGGAGGCCGAGGTCGGCTTGCGCGCCAACATCAGCGTGCTGTTTTCCGACATCCGCAATTTCACCAGCATGTCGGAAACGCTCTCGCCGGAAAAAGTCGTTGAAATGCTCAACGTGTATTTTTCCGCGATGACCGACGTGTTATTCGCGCACCACGCGACCATCGACAAATTTATCGGCGACGCGATCATGGCCTTCTGGGGTGCGCCGGTGCGCGACGAGCAACATGCGCTACACGCGGTGCGCGCCGCGCTCGACATGTTGCAGGCCCTTCAAACTGTCAATACCGGGCTTACCGCACGCGGTATCGCGCCGATTTCCATCGGCATCGGCATCAACACCGGCGAGGCGGTGCTGGGCAACATCGGCTCGGAAAAAAAGCTCGCCTACACCGCCATCGGCGACAACGTGAATCTCGCCGCGCGCCTGGAGGGGCTCACCAAAACCTATGGCTGCCCGGTATTGGTCACAGAAAATACCCGCACCCATGTGCAGGCAGAATTTCCCTGCCGCCTGGTGGACAGCGTGCGCGTGAAAGGCAAAACGCACGCAATTCGCGTGTACGCGCCGCTTCCGTTTGCCAACGCAGAAGCATCAGCCACAGCACGGTTAGTATGTGAAGCCACCGCGCACGGGTTTGAACTCTATCAGCAACGCCGCTGGCTGGAGGCGCGCGCCGTGTACGAAAGCTTGCCTGCGGATCGATTATGCGAACTGTTTATTGCCCGCTGCCACGCATACGAACTGACTCCGCCTGCGGCGGACTGGGACGGTGCCTACACGCTCAGCAGCAAATAAAGTCCGCTGCAGTTGCGCCGATCTAATAGCACTCGGTTGAGCAACACCCATCGCAGGACACCGCCATGAAAATATTTCTCTGCACGCTCGCACTGTTGTGCACAAGCACAACCGCGTTCGCCGCCGACACCGTGTATGTGCAAAGCAACAAGGCGAAAATTTTCGCTAACCCCTCGTTCCAGGCACAACTATTGGCCACTGTCAGCAAAGGTGAGGCGCTGACGCGGCTTGCAACCGCCGAGCAATGGGTCAAGATCAGCTACCAACAACACACCGGCTGGGTACCCTCGTTGCTGCTGGGCAACACCCCACCGCAAGAAAAAATTACCGTTATTAAAGGACCGGACGGCTCTGCCCAAGACGCTGCGCGCCGCCGCGCTTCGGCCAGCAGCAGTGCCGCCGCCGCACGCGGCTTGCGCCAGGACGAACGCGCGCGCGCCAGCGATCAAGGTCAGACCAACTACCCGGCGCTGGAAAAAATGGAAGCTAACCAAGTCGATGCAAAAGACGTCGACACGTTTATGCAAGCGCCTGCCAAGTAGCGCGATGCGCACGCCGACGCCCACAACCGGCGCCCTGCTGCTGCTTGTAGCAAGCCTGTGCGGCGCACTGGACGCCGCTGCGGCACAAGATGTCCGGCGCCGTGCGCATGCCGTCAACAGCAATGAATTTGAAGCCGGCGATATCCAAGCGGAGCTGGCTTTCGGCCGCGAAGTTGCTGCGCGCGTACTGGGCCGCGAAGCGCTGCACGACAACACCGCGCTTGCCCGTTACGTCGCCTTGATTGGTCAAGCTCTGGCGTCCAATAGCGGCAGGTCCGAGTTGCCGTTCTACTTTGCGGTGCTCGACAGCGAGCAGGTGAACGCCTATTCGACACCGGGCGGATATGTGTTTATAACGCGCGGCGCACTGCGACAACTGCGTGACGAAGCGGAGCTCGCCGCCGTGCTCGCGCATGAAATCGCCCACGTGCAACTGCGGCACATCGTCAACGCCATGCATATACGTGGCAAGGAAAACGGCGTGATGACCTGGATGTCGGTCATCACCGGCGGTTCCGCCGACACCGCCAAGGTGGCTTTTTTTCAAGCGGTTGATCAGGCCACAAACCTGTTGTTTGAGGAAGGCTTCAACATCCGCGACGAACTGGCAGCGGATCGCGTGGCATTGATGCTGCTGGCCAACACCGGCTACGACCCCGAAGCGCTCAGCCGTTTCTTAACCCGCATCGATATGCCGGCGGAAGCGGCAATAGGCAAGGGCAAACGTACGCATCCTTCCGGCGCAGAACGTTTAACTGCGCTGGCCACCGCGCTGCATACCCAGGGCTTGACTGATTTAAATCTTCCCCGCCGGCCAGAGAGATTCACTTCATATGCGACACATTATTAATATTACGCACTGGGTCGTGGTGTTTTTTGCGACGGCGGCGCAGGCCGACATCTATCACTACAACAACATCCTGATCGGCGACCGTGCCGCCGGCATGGGCGGCGCGTATACGGCGATTTCCGACGATCCCAGCGGCTTGTATTACAACCCTGCCGGCATCGCGCTTGCTGCCGGCGCCAGCCTCAACGGCAGCGTGAATGCCTTTCATACTTCGGCGTCTGAATATAAAAACGTCTTCGGCAGCAAAAGCTGGAAGCGGGTGTCATCGGGTCTGGTGCCGAATTTTTTCGGCCTGATTCAACCGTTCGCCGGCGGCATGGCAGGATTTTCCGTGGTCGTTACCGACGCCGTGGCCGACGACCAGGATCAGCATTTTTCCAACTTCACGCCCAGCGGCGGGGAAGCGGTCACCGACTATTACATCAACTTTAATAACCAAGACACCACCTACAACATCGGGCCGTCCTTCGCTTTTAAACCGCGCGACGATGTTTCGGTTGGCTTGAGTCTTTACGGCCATTACCGCAAGCAGCAATTCATTCTTAACCAACAGGTGTATCTGGCCAATTCAAACCAGGTCTGGACCAATAGCTATTTTCAAATTGTCGAGTACGGTGTCAATCCGGTGCTGGGGTTGATGTGGTCGCCGACGGAACGTCTGTCGCTGGGCATGAGCCTGCGCAAAACCATGCTGCTGCAATCGCGCTCGCGTGCACAAACCACCAGCAAGCAGGCCGCCGACGCGCTCATCGCGCAACCCGCCGTCAGCAGCTTCACGGAACGCCGCGAGCAAGCGCTGCAACTGAGTCTGGGCAGTGCTTACTTCGCCAATGAGCGCCTGCTGTTCAGCGCCGATCTGGCCTGGAATCAAAGTGCCGGAGAGCGTCAGCAGGTGCTGAATTTTGCGCTGGGTTCGGAGTATTACCTCAACGCGCAGTGGGCGATGCGCGCCGGAGGGTTCAGCAACTGCTCCAATACACCGACGCTGCGTGCGACAAAAACCGCGCAACTCGAACATGTGGACTTGTATGGCGGCAGCCTCAGCGTAACCAACTTCACCCGCAATTCGTCGCTGACGCTGGGCATTAACAGCAGCCTGGGCAACGGTCAGGCGCAGGTGTCGAGCGGCGTGCAGGAGTTACAGGTGTGGACGCTCACCACCTTCATCGCCGCGAGCAATTCGTTTTAGAGAATGAGTTCTTGAACAGGCTCTTAGAAAACCGCTGGCTTGCGTAGTGGTTTGCCTTCGGCGCGAACCACTTACCAAACACACCGTTAAATCACTTTTGAAAACCGCTGCGCAGTCGGTCCGCGCTGATATTTGTCGAACACCATGCAAACGTTGCGAATCAGCAGATGCCCCGCCGGCAGCACCTCGATGCGCTGCGCGCTCAAGCTCAGCAAGCCATCGGTTTGCATTTGACGCAACGCGGGTATTTCCGTCGCAAAATAGTCGGCAAACACGATGCCGAACTGCGTTTCGAGCGCGGCAATATCCAGTCGGAAATGACAAATCAATTGCGTGATCACCGCACGTCGCAGCAGGTCGTCGGCGTCCAACGCAACGCCGCGATACACCGGCAATTGCCCGGCGTCGAGGCGCGCGTAATAAGTGTCAAGCTCCTTCACATTTTGCGCGTAGCTGTTGCCGACCTTGCCGATGGAGGTGATACCCATGGCCACCAGATCGCAATCGGCATGCGTCGAATAGCCCTGAAAATTGCGGTATAGCGTGCCGGCACGCTGTGCGCGGGCCAGTTCGTCGTCGGGGCGCGCGAAGTGGTCCATGCCGATGTACAGATAACCGGCGTGCGTCAATGTGTCGATGGTATGGTGGAGGATGTCGAGTTTTTCCTGCGCCGACGGCAACTGTGCGTCTTTAATCTGGCGCTGGGTCTTGAACAGGTCCGGCAGGTGCGCGTAGTTGAACACCGACAAGCGGTCGGGCAGCACCGCGAGCACCCGGTCGAGGGTGCGCCCAAAGCTGGCGACGCTTTGCAGTGGCAGTCCGTAAATCAAATCGATGCTCACTGATTTAAAACCTTGCTGGCGTGCCGCGTCGAGCACTGCAAAGGTCTGCTGTTCCGACTGAATGCGATTCACCGCCGTTTGCACCGCCGGGTCGAAGTCTTGCACACCCAGGCTGATGCGATTGAAACCCAACTCGCGCAGCAAGCGCACCGTTTTCGCGTCAGCTTCACGCGGATCGATTTCTATCGAGTACTCGCCACTGTCGTCGTCGCGCAGTTGAAAATGCTTGCGTGTCACGCGCATCAGGTCGCGCATCTGCGAGTGTGAAATAAACGTCGGCGTACCGCCGCCCCAGTGCAATTGATCCACCGGGCGACTGCGCTCGAACAGCGCGCCCTGCAGCGCGATCTCTTTGTACAAATGTTCAAGATACGGCACCGCGCGCTGGCGGTTCTTGGTCACGATCTTGTTGCAGCCGCAGTAAAAACACACGGTGTCGCAAAACGGCAGATGCAAATACAGCGACAACGGCCGTGCGGCCTCGCCCGCACGATGGTGTTCATTGCTGGCTTGTGCGGCCTGCTGGTACTGCGCCTCGCCAAAGTTTTTATGAAACTGCACCGCCGTCGGATACGACGTATAGCGCGGGCCGGAGGTGTCGTACCGTTCAATTAATCCGGCATCGAATATCAGCGACTGATCCATAGGGCCCCACCCACGAAATTTTATCGTTGCTCAATTATCCTCAAATATTGTCGCTATAACCACCCCGTCACGGCTTACCCCATCAGCATCCAGCGGTACAGCGCGATTAAGGTCTTGGCATCGCGCACGTCGCCCTGCTCCAGATGCGCATGCACTTCCTGCGGCGTCCACCAAAACACCTGGATGACTTCGTCAGGTTCACGCCGTAACGGCACAGCCGTCAGTTCGCGCGCCACGAACAAATGAATCACTTCGTCGCAAAATCCCGGCGTGCTCACCATGGCTCCAAGGCTTGACCATTGTTGTGCGTGCACCCCCGCTTCCTCTTCCAGCTCACGTTGTGCGGTGACCAGCGGCGGCTCGCCCGGGTCCAGTTTTCCGGCCGGCAGCTCCCATAACCAGGCACCGACGGCGTGACGATATTGATGCAGTACGCACACCCGTTGCGCGTCATCCAAGGCCAGCACCGCTGCACCACCAGGATGGCGCACGATTTCCAACTCGATGTTCTGGCCGTTGGGCAACAGCACCGTCTCCATGCCCAAATCCACCACCTTGCCCTGATAAATTGAATGTCGCGTCATGCTCCTTCACCGTCGATAAAAATCGCAATGTGTAGGGTGAACACCCCCCACCCTACGTAAAACAAACGGGGCCCGAAGGCCCCGTGAAAAACTGCGTAGAACTTTATTAACTACTGTCAGTTATTTAGAACTTGGTAATGACACCGAAGGACAGACCCGTTGGGCTTTCTGATTTGCCAGAACTGTCGGTAGCGAAGCCAGGGTTGGCACCATGGCCCGCGCCCGCAACACTGTACTTACCACTATCGTCGTTGTTGGTTACGGCATAGGCAGCGTAGACCATAGTATTTTTCGACAGCGAATGGTCATAACCCAGCGCAATCATGGTCGCACCCGTCTTCGACGTGTCCTTGTATTTATCCGCCTTGTAGAGCTGGCCCTTGATTGCACCTGCACCTAACTTATAGGATGCGCCGACGCCCAAAATTGTCGTATTAATGTCTTTGAAACCACCGATATTCTTCGCGCTATGCAACATCCCTGCAACCTTTGCATCACCCATGGCGAAACTCGCACCTAAACGCAAGCCGGATTCAACTTCACCACCCGCGTTCATGCCTTTGCCATGACTCTCATAGGCAAAACCAACAAATAGCGGACCACCGGTATAGTTAACCGCTAAGTCATAGGCACTGCCATCCTTAATGCCATCTTCCGGTATAAACGCTACAGTTACACCTGCACCACCCATATCCGGGCTCGTATAGGTAATCATGTTGCCAAGGCGAGAATCGAAACCAACAGTCTTAGTTTTCAATAATGTGGCGCATGCAGCATCAGCCGCTGCGCTCAGCGTACCTGGACATATTTTTGCCTTAGTAATACCTAAGTCTGTAAGACTAAATTGCTCTGCGGTCAAGTTACGCGCATCACCAATCTGGTCGTTGAAAAAGTCGATCTTGCGGCCCAGCGATTTCATCGGAGAATCGATTTTGCCTATCGCAAACCCGCCGAATCCGCCGCCCAGACTGACATAAGTTTCGCGGTCGAAGACTTTTGCGCCAGTACCATCCATCTCGATGGTTTGCTCAGCCATAAAGCCCACCTTCATTCCGCCATCGAGATCTTCCGAGGCTTTGAAGCCAATGCGGCTGGAGTTGCTCGATACATAGAGATACGACTTATCGCCATTGTCCAAGTTGTCGATTGAAACATGCGCCTTGCCGTAAATGGAGACATCGGCGTTTGCTGCACCGGCCATGACCAAGGCCGCACCCACTGCTACTGCCAAAACTGACTTCTTCATTGTGAGACTCCTCGTGAGTTGTGAATCTTCCAAAAATATACTTCTACCCATGGTTACAAACTGACGGAGCCCAGGGCTCCGTCAGTACACTGCTCTCTTCAACGAATACTTAGAACGTGAAGATCATGCCCAAGGACAAAGCCTTGGGATCGCTGCCGTTGTTGATAGTGTTCACGCTTTGCCCGGGAATATTGTTGGCGGCGTGAGCGGCGCCGGCGGCGGCGTAGGTGCCACCCTTGGTCGGGATCTTGTTGCCGCTACCGGCAGTTCCCAAAACGCCATTGTCGTCGTTCTTGGTCTTTGCATAGGCAACATACAGCTTGGTGTTCTTCGATAGATTATGGTCGTAACCAAGCACAATCATGCTCGCAGCGTCAGCGGGATCTTCGGCTGCACCCTTGGACACGCCAGCTTTGTAATACTGGGCCTTGATAGCACCCGCACCAATTTTGTACGAACCACCGATACCCCAGGTGGTGCGATCCAAGCTTTCGGCAACAACTTTTTTAACGCTGTTGTCACTGCCACAAATCTTGCTGCTCGTGGGAACCGTAGCAGTGTTGATACACACTGTTTCTGGAGTAGTAACGCCTGAGGCAGCAATCGCAGCAACTGCGGGAACCGCATTCATGTTGGCGGACTTCTGATAAAACAGCCCCACCTTGATATCATCAATTGCATAACTACCGGCAAAGCGGATATTGGTTTCGGCTTTCTCGTCATTGTTCCACGCCTTGCCGTGACTTGACCAACCCAATCCTGCGACCATCTTTCCCGGACCCGCATCACCCGCGAGTGTCGCGGTCAAATCTATGATTCTGGAATCCTTACGGCCTTCATCCGGATTGTACAAAAACGCCACGGTGACACCGCCCATAGTGGGTGAGGTATAAGCCAACGCATTGGTCGCGCGCCATTCCCAGTTCGGTCGTTGTGTCGTGTTATATGTGTACGCCGGGTTTCTGAGAGAGGCATCATTGTGACGCGGCGCGTTGGTCACCAAACCCAAGCCACTGGCACGCCCCGTCAAGTTACGCGCATCGCCAACTTGTTGACTGAAAAAATCCGCCTTACGGCCCAGCAATTTCGTCGGCGTATCAATTTTGCCGATGCGCACGGTACCGAAACCACCACCCAAACCTCCGTACACTTCGCGCTCGCTGAAGGGTACGGTAGCCACCTGATTATCGGCCTCGATCGTGAACTCCAGCACCGCGATGGCTTTCATACCGCCTTCAAGATCTTCAGACGCCTTGAAACCCAGAATGCTTCTATTGTTGGATACGTACAGTGACTTGGCTTTGGTGCCCGCATTGGCTGCACCACCACTCTCGGGCGCGCCCTTGGTCGCACTCACGGTCGATGCGGCATTATTGGTATCACCGTTATAGACATTGCCGTTATCAAGTTGGTCTAGAGACAAATGCAGTTTGCCGTACACTTCGACGGCGGCTTGTGCTGAGCTAGCGCCCAAGGCAGCGCTAACGGTGATCGCGAGAATTGATTTTTTCATGTAGTACTCTCCCAAGTGGTGTGAAGATCGATTTGGTGTACCCAAGTTTCTCTGCCCGGTATTTATAGCAGTTTTTGGCAAAGATGCAACAAATGGCAAATTTGCCGCCACATAGAAACAATTTTGTAGCAAATTTGTAACAATCAGGGCGAATCGGGGATGGCAACGGGCGTGCAAAATCCTTTGGCCACGAGGGGTTTTTAGTCCTTAACTGCTGGCGGAGCGTCAGGACAGCGAGGCGATGTGTTTTTCTACTACATACTTCCACTGCGAACGCAGCGATTGTTCCAGCAAGGTTTTCCACGCTTCGATTTCGCGCTTGGGAGCGGGGCTGAGACTAAAACGGATGCCCAAGTCGCGGAGGCGCACGTCTTGCTGAATTTTCACTTGGCCAATATAGAGGGGTGTGCCGGCGGCCACGTCAAACGTGAAGGTTTCTTCGTCGTCGCCCGGCACCGTCAGCACCACTTCTTTTTTGGCCGGTTTGGTGGTCACGGAAATTAATTGATATTTACCCGGCTTCAAGCCCTGAAATACAAACAAGCCTTGCAAGATTTCGCCATCGATAAAAATATCGCCGATCACTTTGCGCAGCGTGACTTTGACCACGGCGGGCTCGCTTTCTTGCCCCAGAAAGCTTTTGGTTTTTACCATCGCGTCGACGATCACCAAGCCGCCCACCTCCGGCGAACCGCTGAGCACAAACTTTTCAGCGCAGGCTGCCAATGCGAACACCGCAACCGCAATCCCTATCCATAACTTCGACACGAGTTGTTCTCCCACTGCTCTTGCTGTTTGAATCGGGCGATATTATGGCTGCGTCGTCCAAGCTTTGCACACGGCTTCAGTGTGTTGGAACGTGTTCTGTAATAGCGCGGTGGAGTGCATAGTACACAGCGCGGAACGACTCCGGCGATAATATCGGCAGTAGCGGATATTAATTAATAGGCCGGTTCACTGTTACAGCACTGGTTCTGCGGCCCGAAGTGGGGGCGCCGCCTTCGGCGCGACGGGTGACGCCTACAAATCATCATTTTCCAACCGGGATGTTATGCCTACACCACCGAAATCTTCCGAAGTGCTTGCCGCCGTCGATCTGGGCTCGAACAGTTTTCACATGAAAATCGCGCGCGCCTACGAGGGCGAGTTGCAAGTGCTCGACCGCATGCGCGAGATGATTCACTTGGGCGCAGGTCTCGACAGTGACGGCAACCTCACCCCCGCCGCGCAACAACGCGCGCTCGATTGCCTGCTGAAATTCGGTGAACGCTTGCGCGCCATGCCACGGCGCGCGGTGCGTGCGGTGGGCACCAACACCTTGCGTAACGCGCGCAATGCCAAAGAATTCCTGGTAACGGCGGAGCGCGCACTGGGCCACCCGATCAAAATCATTTCCGGCCAGGACGAAGCGCGGCTCATTTATTTGGGCGTCGCGCATACGCTGGCAGACAACGGCCAGCGCCGGTTGGTGGTTGACATCGGCGGCGGCAGCACTGAACTGATCATCGGCGCGCGCGGTACACCGCAAAATTTACTGAGCCTGGATATGGGCTGTGTGTCGTTCAGCCGCAGGTTTTTCGAGGACGGCGAAATCACCGCCAAGCGCTGGCAACGCGCGCAAACCGCCGCCGCCGCAACCCTGCAACCGGCTGCTGCTGATTTCGGCACGGCCGGTTGGGAGCACGCGGTCGGTGCATCGGGAACAATACGCGCAGTCGACAATGTGCTGCGGCTGAGTGGCGGCGGCAATGACGGCATCACCCACTCCGCGCTGGAGCGGCTGGTTGAAACGATCATCAAGTCCGGTCACATCGAGCGGCTGAAATTCGCGGGGCTCAACCCGGAGCGCGCGTCGGTGTTTCCCGGCGGCGTCGCCATTCTGGTTGCACTGTTCGAGGTGCTGGGCGTGACCCAGATGCGCGTTTCCGAGGGCGCGCTGCGCGAAGGGCTGCTGTACGACATGCTCGGCTGGCCGGCAGAACAAGACACCTGTGCCAGCAGCGTTGCGGCCTTGGCGGCGCGTTTTCATGTCGATGCAGCGCAGGCTGGGCGCGTGGAAAACAACGCGCGCCAATTGCTGGAGTGCGTCGCCGCCCACTGGGATTTGCGTGATATGCAAGTCACCAAGCACCTGGCTTGGGCGGCGCAGTTGCATGAGATCGGCCTGGATATCGCCAGCAATCAGTACCACAAACACGGCGCCTATATTGTCGAGAACGCCGACCTCGACGGCTTCACGACATTCGAACGCAAACTACTCAGCCTGCTGTTGCGTGCGCAACGCGGCAAGCTGCCGCTGGCCGCGTTGAAGGAATTACCCGCGACGCACGCCAGCGCGTGGTTGCGCATGGCGGTGCTGCTGCGGCTGGCGGTTATTTTACAGCGCAGTCGCGGCAGCGAAGCGTTGCCCAGCTTGATGCTCGTGGCGAATAAACGCACTTTGAAATTGCAGTGCCCGCAGGGCTGGCTGGAGTCACGGCCGTTGTTGCGCGCCGATCTGGCGCAAGAAGCGGCGCAGTTACGCGAAGCAGAAATTTTGTTTGAGATTGCGTGACGGAAAACAACCGCGTGGCTGATGTTTGCGCTTAGGTTTCCGCGAACTCATCCAGCAGCACCGACTGCGCACTGATCGGTGTCTGCCCCTGCGCCGTAACCCGCTGGTAACTACCGTCGCTGTGCAAGTCCCAGGCTTGCGTATTGTCTTGCAGATAAATTTCAAGATCGTGCACCATGCGCTCGCGCAAAGTTTTTACCTCGACCGGGAAACACACCTCGACGCGGCGAAAGAAGTTGCGCTCCATCCAATCGGCGCTGGAACACAACAGGTCGGGCTCGCCGCCGTTATGGAAATAACAGACGCGCGCATGTTCTAAAAAGCGCCCGACAATCGAGCGCACGCGGATATTTTCCGACACACCGGCAATGCCCGGACGTAACCCGCAGGTGCCGCGCACGATCAGATCAATGTGCACGCCCGCCGCCGACGCCGCATACAGCGCGTGAATGATGTGCGGCTCCGCCAGCGAGTTCATTTTGGCAATGATGCGTGCGGGCTTGCCGTGTTCGGCGTGTTTTACCTCGCGTTTGATTTTTTCCAGCAAGCCGTCGTGCAACGTGAATGGCGCTTGCAGCAGTTTCTGCAACTTGGCCACGCGGCCCAGACTGGTCAGTTGTAAAAACACTTTGTGCACATCCGCGCCGATGTCTTTGTTGCTGGTCAGCAACCCGTAGTCGGTATAAAAACGCGCGGTCAGCGGATGATAGTTGCCCGTGCCCAGATGCACGTAATGGCACAGGTGCTTGCCTTCACGGCGCACCACCAAAATCATTTTGGCGTGGGTTTTGTAACCGACGATGCCGTACACCACGTGGGCGCCGGCTTCCTGCAGGCGGTTCGCCAGCGCGATGTTGGCTTCTTCGTCGAAGCGCGCGCGCAGTTCGATCACCACCGTCACTTCCTTGCTGGCGCGCGCGGCGGAAACCAGGTGCCCGACGATGGGCGCATCGGGCGCAGTGCGATAAAGCGTTTGCTTGATCGCCAGCACTTGCGGGTCGCTGGCGGCTTGGCGTAAAAATTCAATCACCGGCACGAACGACTCGTAGGGGTGATGCAACAACACGTCCTGCTTGCGCAGCACGTCGAAGATTTCCGGATTTTCCGCAAGCGCCGCCGGCTGCCGTGGCGTGAATCCGCTAAATTTCAAGTCCTGGCGCTCAACCAGATCGTAAATGCCGATCAGCCGGTTCACGTTCACCGGGCCGTTCACTTTGTACAAGTCGGCGGCGCCCAATTCGAACTGATTCAGCAGATAGGCCGTCAGGCGTTCCGGGCAGTCGTCGACGACTTCCAGGCGCACCGTGTCGCCGAAGCGGCGCTGTGCAAGTTCGCCCTGCACCGCGTGCAGCAGGTCTTGCACTTCTTCGTGATCGACGAATAAATCGCTGTTGCGGGTGACGCGAAATTGATACGAGCCCAGCACCTTCATGCCAGGAAACAAATCCGCCATATAGTGATGAATCAGCGACGACAAAAACACGAAGTGGTAGGGCGAACCGTTGCTGTGTTCGGCCGGAATCTGGATGATGCGCGGCAACGCGCGCGGCGCCTGCACGATGGCGAGATTACTGCTGCGACCGAACGCGTCCTTGCCCTTGAGCGCGATGATGAAGTTCAGACTCTTGTTGAGAATGCGCGGGAACGGATGCGCAGGATCGAGCCCGAGCGGGCTTAACATCGGCAATACTTCGGTTTCGAAATAGTCGCGCAGCCAGCTTCCCTGCATTGCGCTCCATTCGCCGCGACGCACAAAATGGATACCCGCCTGCTGTAATTTCGGAATCAGCACCTCGTTCAACACCCGGTACTGTTCCGCGACCAGCTCGTGCGCGCGCGCACTGACCACGTTGAGCACCTCATGCGGGGAAAGGTTATCGGGCCCGGGCTTGACAGCAGGAAGTTCGAGCTGCTCCATCAACCCCGCCACACGGATTTCGAAAAATTCGTCCATGTTAGTGCTGGAAATGCACAGGAAACGCAGCCGCTCCAGCAAGGGCATGGTGTCATCCTTGGCTTGTGCCAGGACACGCCAATTGAATTCAAGCTGGCTTAACTCCCGGTTGATGTATAAGGCCGGGTTTTTAAAATCGATGGGGTTCATTTTTTTCAACATGGCAAAACGCCGGTTATTCACCGCTCAAGATAACCGTTGCTATCGGCAGCAGCGCCGGTAACTTACACGACACTGCCTGTAATCGGCAACGCGGTTTCAGTCACCGCGTCGGGACTCGCAGGCAGGCGGATCACGAAGGTCGAGCCTTTCTTGGGTGCGCTCATCACGTCAATATCGCCGCCCATCAAGGTGCAAAATTTCTTGCTGATCGCCATTCCCAAACCGGTGCCGCCGTATTTCCCCACGGTTTCCGCATTGGCTGGCGAAAAATCTTCGAAGAGCCGTTCCAACTGTGTCGCGCTCATACCGATGCCGGTGTCGGCGATGGAAAACACCAACCACTCCCGCAGGTTTTCAAAACGCCGCTCCACGTTCAGGGTAATGCAACCATTTGCGGTGAATTTGCAGGCGTTGCTCAATACATTCAATATGATCTGGCGCAACTTGCTGATGTCGGCAGTGATCTCACCAGCATCCTCGGCGCATTTTACTTCCATCACATTACCGTTTTTGTTAACCGTAGGCTGCATGGTCGCAACCAGCTCGTCGAGCAGGTCTTTGACTTTAAATGTTGCGCTCACCACCACCATTTTGCCGGCTTCGATTTTCGACAAGTCGAGAATGTCGTTGATCAATGCCAGCAGTTGTTTGCCGGAGGAGCAAATTTTTTCCAGATCGTGCGCGCACTGTTGCGGCGTTTGCGTGGCGCCATCCTCGATCAGCATCTCACTGTAACCGATGATCGCGTTGAGCGGTGTACGCAATTCGTGGCTCATGCGCGCAAGAAAAGCGCTCTTGCTGCGACTGGCGAGTTCGGCTGCGGTGCGCGCCTGATCCACCTCCTGTTGCTGCGCGCGCCGCTCCAGAGCGACGCCGATCCAGCGCCCCATCAGTTGCACTAAATCCATGTCGGTTTCGATAAACGGCGTGTCACGCGGAGTGCGGCTGGCATAACTGACGGTGCCGAAAAACGCTGCGCTCACCCAGATCGGCGCGGCGATGTACGACTCCATGCCGGAAAATGTGTAGCACGGCAAATTGCGCCACTTCGATTGCGCCGCGTGCTCGACCGCAAACGGCCGCTTGGAAAGACTAGGAATAATGCAGTAGGTTTTGTCGAGCGGCAGAATGTCGCCCAGCTTCAGCGCGAAGCCGTCGGGCGCATGGACCGCATGCACGACGCTCTTGTTGCGCGGTAAATCGATGCGCACCACCTTGCCCATTTCGAGCCCGAGCAAGCCACAACCGGCACGCAAAATCTCCACGATTTCTTCGTCGTACGACAATCCGGTTTTGGAAGCGACTGTGTAGAGCGCACGCACACGTTTGGCTTGTGCCTTGCTGATGCGCTGCGCTTCGGTGCGTTGTGCAACCTCCGCCTGTAGCGCGCGGGCGGAACGTTGCAAGCGGCGATTCAAGCGCGCCACCATCACCGTGACGCTGGCGCTTGCGAACAACAGCAACATTCCGAATACCACCCAGCGCCAATAAAGAGCGACCATCTCCAGCAAGGTTTCCATTCCGTAAATCCGGTACGGACCGACGCGCAATTCGCGCATCAAGTCGTGCACGCTGTGGTAGTCCAACGGCACCGTCCAGCCGGCGATGCGCGCGGTGATCGCTTCGGGCGCATCTTCCGGCATGCTCAGCAGTGCCACGCTGACCTCTTGCGCCAGGCGCGACAGCCGGTGATTCACCAGCGCCAAGGGCCATTCCGGATACAGTTGCGTGCTGTGCAAAAAGGGAAATTCGGCATTGGTCTGCGGATTCAACACGCGCAAGTCTTGCAATTCGATCAGGCCCTGCTCCGCCATGCGTTCGAGCACGTCGGTGCGCACGGTCCCGGCGACGACACTGCCGCTCTTGACCGCGTAAACGATTTTGTCTTGCGGGAGACCGATAAACTCCAGACGCTTAAAGTCGCTGTACGGATCGATACCGCGTGCTTTGAATTCGCGCCATGCCATCCACCACCCGCCGAAGGCATTGGCGTGCGCGGCGGCAAACGATTTGCCACGTAAATCTTCCAGAGTTTGCACGTCGCTGCGGTCGGCACGGGTAAAAATCACCGCGCCAAATTGCGTAAATGACGCACCGCCGGAATGGCGATTGCGCACCGTCAGCAAACGCGTCACACCGTAAGCGGATTCCAGATCGGCATACGACGCCGGATTGGTCAACAGGAAATCGACTTCACTGCCGAAGATGGCGGTGTCGATATTGTCCAGCGTGAGCGGCACGACCGAAAACTGCTGGGTGGGAATGACCCGATTCAAATAGTGCGCGATGGGCGCCCAGCGCTCTGCGGTCGATTCTTCATCCATGAACGCGAGCGCGCCGATTTTTACCGGTGCCACAGCGGCGACAGCACCCGGCACCACCGTCACAACAGCACAGCACCCCAGCACCGCGCTGAGCCACGGAATTAATTTTGCAAAAAACTTCCGCACACTGCACACGCCTCTATCATCCCACATCGCTGTTTGCATCGAGCCTCACATGGGTGACAACACGCGGCCCGTAGTCGTTCCATCGCGCGGCAACACTACCGGCAAACAGCAAACACACTAATGCCGAGTTATCCACAGGAATGAAACGCGCTTGAATACGGGAGCGGGCATGTAGGAGCGCCCCCGAAAAAATATCACGCCAAGAGCAAATATTCGGCAGGTCGCTCAGGTGACGCGCAGCACCAACCTGTCGGCAATTCAGCGCAACGCGTGCAACGCCGCATCCACCGCCACACCACGCTTGATCGGTGCACGCGCATCGGCCAAGGTTGCCTCCAGCGCGCTCAAGCAAAATAGCACGTTCTTGACATTAGCCGCATAGCCCATCAACCCGATGCGCCACACCTTGCCGGCAAGCGCGCCTAAGCCGGCGCCGATTTCGAGATTGAATTCATGCAGCAACCGCTGGCGGATGGCGGCTTCGTCGACGCCGTCGGGCAGTCGAACGGCATTGAGCTGCGGCAGCCGTTCGGCGACCGGCACTAAAAAAGTCAAGCCCATCGCCTCGACGCCGGCGCGTAACGCGCCGTGCATGCGCGCATGCCGCGCCCAGGAGTTTTCCAACTCTTCGTCTTTCATGATGACCAAGGCTTCATGCAAGCCGTACAAAGGATTGATCGGCGCGGTGTGGTGATAAGCGCGCTTGACCGCCCCACCCCAGTAACCCATCACCAGATTCAAATCCAGAAACCAGCTTTGCACCTTGCTTTTGCGGGCTTTGATTTTTTCCACCGCGCGTGGGCTGAACGTCACCGGCGACAAGCCCGGTGTGCACGACAGACATTTCTGCGAACCCGAGTACACCGCATCGAGTTGCCAGTCGTCGACTTTTAACGGCGTGCCGGCCAGTGACGTCACCGCGTCGACAATGCTCAAGCAGCCGTACTGGCGCGCCAGCGCACTGATGGTTTTGGCGTCGGACTGCGCGCCGGTGGAAGTTTCGGCGTGCACGAATGCGACGATTTTCGCGTCGGGATTTTTTTTGAGCGCTTCTTCCACGCGTTGCGGATCGACCGCACGTCCCCACTCCGCCTCCACCATTACGGCGACCCCGCCGCAACGTTCGACATTTTCTTTCATGCGTCCGCCGAACACGCCGTTGCTGCACACGATCACTTTGTCACCGGGCTCGACCAGATTCACAAAACAGGTTTCCATGCCCGCCGAACCGGGCGCCGACACCGGAATGGTCAGCTCGTTTTTGGTTTGAAAACCGTACTGCAGCAACTGCTTTAATTCGTCCATCATGTTAACGAACACCGGATCAAGATGTCCGATGGTCGGGCGCGCCATCGCCGCCAACACGCGCGGATGCACATCGGACGGACCGGGGCCCATCAAGGTGCGGATCGGTGGATTGAAGGAACGAATCTGCTCAAGCGACATGGGAAGCCTCGATGAAAATTGCTGTGGATGCACGAACCGCGAGTATAGAGGCTGGCGTTTTTACGGGCAAACGCGCTGCGTGTCGGAGGCTGATTTAAGCACCCGGCGCGCCGGCTGCGAAGTAATACGCGAAGTAGCCATTGACTCGCCTGATCGTTTCCATAATACTCGAAACATGGAAACAAGCAGCGCTGTGGACAAACTCGCGGCACTTGGCCACGCCACCCGCCTCGCGATTTTTCGCCTGCTGGTGCAGGCCGGGCCGGCAGGTGTCAACGCCGGCGCCATCGGCGCACAACTCGCCCTTGCCCCGGCCACCTTGTCGTTTCATCTGGCGCACTTAAACCGCGTCGGGTTGATTGTCGGGCGCCAGGCAAGTCGCTTTATCTATTACGCGGCGGATTACCCGGTGATGGATGACCTGATCGCCTACCTCACCGACAACTGCTGCAGCGGCAGCGTGTGTTTACCAAAAACGGCGGCGAGCACGACACGTAAGCGACGCGCCAAAAGTGCACGGTAGGAGCCGCCGGCGGCGCTCCTACCAAATATTTCAGGAAGCAACTCATGACCACCCGAATCTTCAACGTGCTGGTGCTGTGCACCGGCAATTCCGCGCGCAGCATTCTGGGTGAAGCCTTGTTCAATCACCTCGGCGCCGGGCGCGTGCGCGCGTTTTCCGCCGGCAGCGCACCGGGCGGCAAGGTGAATCCGGTTGCGCTGGAAACACTGGAAAAACACGGCATCCGCGTCACTCATGCGCGCAGCAAGTCCTGGGATGAATTCGCCGCACCCGACGCGCCACGGCTCGACTTTATTTTTACGGTCTGCGCCAACGCGGCAAACGAACCCTGCCCGATCTGGCCCGGCCATCCGAGCACCGCGCACTGGGCAATCCCCGATCCGACACACGTCGAACCGCTGGCCGCACGTCGCGCTGCGTTTGAAATCGCCTACCAACAACTGGAACGCCGCGTGCGCGCATTTCTGGCACTGCCGCTGGAGCGCATGAGCGCCCAGGACATCAAGCACGCGGCGCGCGCGATTCATGTTGCCAACGAAACGGCGCCTTGACCTTAACGTAGGAGCGCTGCGGGCGGCGCTCCTACCACGACAAAGATGGAGACACTGCAATGGGACGGTTCGAACGCTACCTCACGCTCTGGGTGCTGCTGTGCATCCTCGCCGGCATCGGCTTCGGCGCCTGGGTGCCGGAGGTTTTCCAACGCATCGGGGCACTGGAAATCGCCCATATCAATCTGCCGGTGGCGCTGCTGATCTGGCTGATGATCATCCCCATGCTGCTGAAGATCGACCTCCACGCGCTCAAGGGCGTTACGCACCACTGGCGCGGCGTGGGCGTGACCTTGCTGGTGAACTGGGTGGTGAAACCGTTTTCGATGGCGCTGCTGGCGTGGCTATTTATCGATGAACTGTTCCGGCCGTGGCTGCCGGCGGAGCAGATTGATTCCTACATCGCCGGGCTGATTCTGCTCGCCGCCGCGCCGTGCACGGCGATGGTGTTCGTGTGGAGCCATCTGTCGCACGGCGAACCGCATTTCACCTTGTCGCAGGTTGCGCTCAACGACGTGATCATGATCTTCGCGTTCGCGCCCCTGGTCGGACTGTTGCTCGGGTTATCCTCGATCACGGTACCGTGGGACACGCTGCTGCTGTCGGTGCTGCTGTACATCGTGGTGCCGCTGGTCATTGCCAACCTCTGGCGCCGCAGGTTGCTGTGCGACGCACACGGTGAGACACGCCTGCAACGCACGCTCAAGGCGCTACAACCGCTGTCGCTGACCGCACTGCTGGTCACATTGGTGTTGCTGTTTGGTTTCCAGGGCGAACACATTATCGGCCAGCCGCGCGTCATCGCACTGCTCGCGGTGCCGATTTTAATCCAGGTGTTGTTCAGCTCTGGACTCGCCTATCTGCTCAACCGCGCGCTGCGCTCGCCGCACTGCGTCGCCGGTCCCTCCGCACTGATCGGCGCGAGCAACTTTTTCGAACTCGCGGTCGCCACCGCCATCGTGTTGTTCGGCTTTCATTCCGGCGCGGCGCTCGCCACCGTGGTCGGCGTGCTGATCGAAGTGCCGGTGATGCTGGCGGCGGTGCGCGTAGTCAACCACACGCGCGACTGGTACGAACGCCGCGCGGGCGTGATGCCGCACGCGCAATGTTGTCCGTGGGACGCGCGCCCTGATCACGCGCACTGATGCGAGTGCGCACGCGTGAATTTCGTCGTATTGCGAGGTGCCAGAGTTGTAGACTGAGTTGATAAACCCAGCCTACTGCACTAGTTAGATCACCATGGAATACGTTGCAATAATTTCAGGCTTAATCGGAGCACTTCTGTCGGCGGGGCTAAGCTTCTGGGTCCGATTGATCTTGTACAGAAAATCGCAACGCGACGCGGAATGCAAAATCGCATACATACATCTTGTTCGAGTGAGCGAACTCGTTGCAGCGGAGGTAGTAATCCGAAATACAATAAAAATTTTTGTTCCAAACGAAGTGCTCAAAGAATTGATAAGTTCTGATGGAGCATTTGGACCATCCCACAAGATCAGTGTGTTTCTGGCAGAAGCATTAAACAGATGGTCACCTGAGGAGATCCAAAACGATCCCAGTTTGCGTGCAATACCTCGACTCTTCTCAACAATGCTTGAGTCGGCTAAACAATCACGCCTTTCACCTGAGCAACTGTCAAAATTTCCGCGCGATACGGTACTTGCGTGGCACCGGCTTCAAAATTACAACCAACAACTATCGCAATGCCTTGAGCTCTGGAGCGCCTATTTCGAAAGCAATGTGCGCTTCTGGGTAACACCTGAAGGAATACATGACCAGTGGCGTACTCTAGAGCGCTTTGCTAGCGTCGCAAAAGAGCTAAGCATCGCACTTGTAAGGCATGGTGCAGCTACACTTGAACAAGCGGCAAAACTTCTCACCGCTCAGGTGAATGAGATGCATCAGTCGTTAGTTTCAAAGAAGGAGCACAGGAAGTGCGACGACCCCCGAGTAGCCGTAGGAGCCGGGGGTTTTGTCGGAGTCCGCGCGTGAGCGCGGGTGTAGACAAAACACAAGGCAACCGACACGGCGTAGAGTCATTTGTGGCAGTCATGGCGCGCCGCTGTGTGGCGTGTCGTGACGGACGCAGGACGGCTCGGGCCGCCGCAGGCATACCCGCCGCCGAGCGCAGGCGTTTTGGGACTTGGATGTCCCAAAAATGTATACCGAGCACGGCGGCGCAATCGTGCCGTATCGCAAAATTTCATTATTCTGGCCCCAGTACTGTCATTCAGGGTGATGATCAACCAAGATCCCCATGCACCTGAGCGCATCTCAACAAGCGAAACCGTAGTGTTGCCAAAATTCACATCGGCCGCCCATACCCCAGATGCCGTAAAATTAAAGCGCAATTTAGTAACAACCATTTGTTCTTCATGTTCTCTCCTTAGTCTTGGATATCTAACCCGAACTCGATCCTAACGCAGTGACGGTAATACGTCCCGTCCACACCACCCTCACTTCAAATTACGAAACGCCCCCCGCCCCGGATATTTCGCACTCTCCCCCAGCTCTTCCGCGATGCGCAGCAACTGGTTGTACTTGGCCACGCGGTCGGAGCGCGACAGCGAGCCGGTTTTGATTTGGCCGGCGCCGGTCGCCACCGCGATGTCGGCGATGGTGGTGTCTTCGGTTTCGCCGGAGCGGTGCGAGATCACCGCCGTGTAGCCTGCCTGCTTTGCCATCGCGATGGCGGCGAGGGTTTCGGTCAAGGTGCCGATCTGGTTGACCTTGATCAAGATTGAATTGGCGATGCCCTGATCGATGCCCTGCTTCAGTATCTTGGTGTTGGTGACGAACAAATCGTCGCCGACCAATTGCACGCGCTGGCCGAGTTTCTGGGTCAGCAGCGCCCAGCCTTCCCAGTCGTTTTCGGCCATACCGTCTTCGATGCTGATGATCGGATATTTGTCGACCCAACGCGTCAGGTAGTCGACGAATTCAGCCGAGCTCATGCGCTGGTTTTCCGACGTAAGCACGTATTCGCCGTTTTTGTAGAATTCAGAGCTGGCGCAGTCAAGACCTAAGTAAATGTCTTGACCGGCCTTGTAGCCGGCTTGGGCGATGGCTTCCAAAATTACTTCAATCGCCGCCTCGTTGGACGGCAGATCGGGGGCGAAGCCGCCTTCGTCGCCCACGGCGGTGTTGAGTTTCTTGCCATGCAAAACTTTTTTCAACGCGTGAAACACTTCCACACCGGTGCGCAGCGCTTCGGAAAAATCCGGTGCGCCGGCTGGGATAATCATGAATTCCTGCATGTCTACGCTGTTGTCCGCGTGCGCGCCGCCGTTGATGATGTTCATCATCGGCACCGGCAGCGTGAACGCGCCGTTGCCGCCCAACGAACGATACAAAGGCAGGCCGGCATGCGCGGCGACCGCACGCGCGTTGGCCAGCGACACCCCCAGCAAGGCATTAGCGCCAAGTCGTGACTTGGTGTCGGTGCCGTCGAGATCGATCATGAGCTGGTCGATGTGCGCTTGCCGGCCGGCGTCTTGTCCGAGTAAAGCGGTGCGGATTTCGCCGCTGACATTGGCCACCGCCTTGCGCACGCCTTTGCCCAGGTAACGCGCGGGTTGGTTGTCGCGCAGCTCCAAGGCTTCGCGCGAACCGGTGGATGCACCGGACGGCACGGCGGCACGACCCAGCGCCCCCGACTCCAGAATGACATCGGCTTCGATGGTGGGATTGCCGCGCGAGTCCAAAATTTCGCGGGCGCGTATTTCTTTGATTTTCGAACTGGCCACTGCTGCGATTACTCCGTTGGTTGATAGTTCTAAAATTAAAGCGGGTGCGCACCGCGCACCCTACATGTTTTCTTCCGCAAAACCGCGCGCCTTCACAGCGGCGTCGATCAGCTTGAGTGTTTCCAGCAATTCCGCCATGCGCGAAAGCGGCCAGGAATTCGGTCCGTCGCTGAGTGCTGTTTCGGGATTCGGATGGGTTTCCATGAATAACCCGGCGATGCCCGCCGCAACCGCCGCCCGCGCCAGCACCGGCACGTGTTCGCGCTGGCCGCCCGACACGTTGCCCTGTCCGCCCGGTAATTGCACCGAGTGCGTGGCGTCGTACACCACCGGGCAGTGCGTGTCGCGCATCACCGCCAGCGCGCGCATGTCTGATACCAGATTGTTGTAGCCAAAGCTGGCGCCGCGCTCGCACACCATAATGCCGGTGTTGCCGGTCTCGCGCGCCTTGTCCACCACGTTCTTCATGTCCCAGGGCGCCAGGAATTGACCTTTCTTGATGTTCACCGGTTTGCCCTGGCGCGCCACGTTCTGGATGAAGTTGGTCTGGCGGCATAGGAAGGCCGGCGTCTGCAGTACGTCCACCACGGCGGCGACGTCAGCCAGCGGCGTGTCTTCGTGCACATCTGTCAACACCGGCACGCCGATCTGCTGTTTCACCGCGTGCAGGATGCGCAAACCCGCGTCGATGCCCAGGCCACGAAAACTTTTGCTCGACGAACGGTTGGCTTTATCGAACGACGATTTGTAGATGAAGGGAATCTGCAGCCGGCTGGTGATTTCTTTTAATTGCCCGGCGGTGTCGAGCGCGAGTTGTTCGCTCTCGATCACGCACGGCCCGGCGATGATGAACAACGGCCGGTGCAGACCGACTTCGAAGCCGCACAGTTTCATAATTGCATGGCCTGCTCATGTGAATACCCGGGCGCCGGTACGGCGGCACGCTGCTGCAACGCCGCGCGCACAAAACCGGCGAACAGCGGGTGGCCATAACGCGGCGTGGAGGTGAACTCGGGATGAAACTGGCAGGCCGCAAACCAGGGGTGCTCGGCCAGCTCGATCACTTCGGCCAGCTCGCCGGCAAGCGAATTGCCGGCCATGATCAACCCGGCCTGCGTCAACCGCGCGCGATAGTTATTGTTGAATTCGTACCGATGCCGATGCCGCTCGATGATTTCGTCTTTGCCATACAAGCGCCGCCACAGCGAGCCGGGCACCAACTGGCAGGCTTGCGCACCCAGCCGCATGCTGCCGCCGAGGTCGGAATTTTTGCTGCGCTTCTCCACGCCACCCTGCGCCGTGACCCACTCGGTGATCAACGCGATCACCGGATGCGGCGCGTCTGGATTGAACTCGGTGCTGTGCGCGCCTTTTAATCCGGCGACGTTGCGCGCGTATTCGATGATGGCGACCTGCATTCCCAAGCAAATACCAAGATACGGCACTTTGTTCTCGCGTGCGTATTGCGCGGCGCGGATTTTGCCCTCGATGCCGCGCTCGCCGAATCCGCCCGGCACCAGAATCGCGTCCATGTCGGCCAAGCAGACGGTGCCGGATTTTTCAATCTGCTCCGAATCGATGTAAACGATATTCACGCGCGTGCGGGTTTGAATGCCGGCGTGGATCAAGGCTTCGTGCAGCGACTTGTAGGCATCGGCAAGCCCGGTATATTTGCCGACCAGCGCGATTTTCACTTCGCCGGCCGGATGCTCCAACGCATCGACCACCGTGTTCCATTCGCCCAAATCCGCCGGCGGATAATCGAGATGGAATTTGCGTAGCACAAAATTGTCGAGACCCTGCTCGTGAAACTCGGCGGGAATTTTGTAAATCGTATCCATGTCCTGCGCCGAGATGACGGCTGCCGATTCCACGTTGGTGAACAGCGCAATTTTGCGGCGTTCGTCGTTGGGCAGCGGCCGGTCAGTGCGACACAGCAACACGTCGGGCTGAATACCGATCGAACGCAGCTCCTTCACCGAGTGCTGCGTCGGCTTGGTTTTCAACTCACCGGCCGACGGAATGTACGGCACCAGCGTTAAATGCATGAACAAGGTGCGCTCGCGCCCCAGCTCCACCGCCATCTGGCGGATGGCCTCTAAGAACGGCAACGATTCGATGTCGCCGACGGTGCCGCCGATTTCCACCATGGCGACGTCGGCATCGCCGGCGCCGTCGACGATCAGACGTTTGATCTCGTCGGTGATGTGCGGAATCACCTGCACAGTACCGCCTAAATAATCGCCGCGCCGTTCTTTGTTCAACACGTTTTGATAGACGCGGCCGGTGGTGAAATTATTGCGACGCGTCATGGTGGTGCGCACGAAACGTTCATAATGGCCTAAGTCCAGATCGGTTTCGGCACCGTCGTGGGTGACGAACACCTCACCGTGCTGAAACGGGCTCATGGTGCCCGGATCGACGTTAATGTACGGGTCGAGTTTCAGGAGCGTGATTTTCAAACCGCGCGCTTCCAGCAACGAAGCCAACGACGCGGAGGCGATTCCCTTGCCCAATGACGAAACAACACCGCCGGTAATAAAGATGAATCGGGTGGTCATAGGTTTTGTCCGGGGATGGCCCATGCCTGGGAGGGCTAAGAGCCTAGGATTTTCAGGCTCAAGCATGGGTGCACACGATACCAGAAACACCCTGCTGCGCTCAACGGCCGGGTAAGGCCGCTCGCCGACATATTGAGCACCATACCCGCTGCGCACGCCGGTAGAGCCTTCGGTAACCGCCTTGAGGTTTAGCGCCAGAATCCGCAGGATATTTTCTGGCTGTAGGTTGTTAATGACTGCGGGTGGACCGGCGCCGATTCCGTAACGCACTGGCGAGACCGTGTATTTTCTTGCCAGCATCCAGCCATCAGTCCCGGCCGTCGTAGCAAAAACTCAAGATTTCCAGCGCGGTTTCCCGGTACTCGCCTGCCTACAACTGATACGTGTCAACACGTGGATAATATGGTCGCCCTCCAGCACCTCGCCCAGAATCTCGGACGGGTCCAGAAACACACCTGCGGAAACGATGGGCGCAAGCGGCCGGTACCAGTACCGTAGCTCGACTTTTTGTTGCTGCCCGTTCAGAACCTGCGGCGCCAGCAAGCGACCTTGCGCTTGGCCGCGCGCACGGATGTGTTGCGGCTCGGTGTAAATGAAGGGCACCCGCGCAGCAAGCACGGTCTGATGTTCGAAACGTTTCATGCAAGCGAACCCCGGCGCTCTCACTTGGCTATCGGCGGATACGCGCTGATCAGCAAGTCGCTGGGCAGCAAGCGGT
>JANLTU010000071.1:0-6244 GCA_031363085.1 Gammaproteobacteria bacterium | reverse complement strand
CCTGGTATTCATGCAGTTCGACCGCGCCGCCGACGGCAGCATGAAGCCGCTGCCCAAACCCTCGGTCGATACCGGCATGGGCCTGGAGCGTCTCGCCGCCGTGCTGCAACACGTGCATAACAATTACGACATCGATTTGTTCCGCAATCTCATCAAAGTAATTGCCCAGCTCGCTGACGTGAAAGACCTCAGTAACGCGTCGTTGCGCGTGATCGCCGATCATATTCGTGCCTGTTCATTCTTGATCGTCGACGGCGTGTTGCCGTCCAACGAAGGGCGCGGTTATGTGTTGCGCCGCATCATCCGCCGCGCTGCGCGGCATGGCTACGAGCTGAATCTGCGCGAACCGTTTTTCTACAAAATGGTCGCGCCGCTGGTCAAAGAAATGGGCGCGGCGTATCCGGAACTCGCACACGCCCAGGCACAAGTAGAACGCGCGTTGAAGCAGGAAGAAGAACGCTTCGGCGAGACGCTGGCGCACGGCATGAAAATTCTCGACGAGGACATCGCCAAGCTGAAGGGCAAGATCATTTCCGGCGCGACCTTGTTCAAGCTGTACGACACCTACGGATTTCCGGTCGACCTGACTGCCGACATCGCGTTCGCGCGTGGCCTGAAAGTCGATCTGGAAGGCTATGAGCAGGCGATGAACGAACAGCGTGAGCGGGCGCGTTCGGCCAGCCAATTCGGCGTGGCGTATGCGCAGGGCGTGAGCGTCGAAGGGCGCACATTATTTACTGGTTACGAGCATCTCGTGGATCGTTCCGTGGTGTTGGCGTTGTTCAAAAACGGCCAGACCGTCACCACGTTGCGCAAAGGTGAAGCCGGCATGGTGGTGTTGGAGCGCACGCCGTTTTACGCCGAATCCGGCGGGCAGGTGGGTGATCGTGGCGTGCTTGCCGACGAATCCGTCGAGTTTGTCGTGAGCGACACGCAAAAGCAGGGGGCGGAGGTGATCGGGCATCTCGGTGCCGTCCGCTTCGGCGAATTGCAGGTGGGCCAAACACTCGAAGCGCGCGTGGATATGCAACTGCGCCGTGACACCGCCTACCACCATTCCGCCACCCACCTGCTGCACGCGGCGCTGCGCCAAGTGCTGGGCGCGCACGTTACGCAAAAAGGTTCGCAGGTGTCAGCGGAACGCTTGCGCTTCGACTTCGCGCACTTCGAGCCGATCAAGCCGGAACAACT
Organism: Gammaproteobacteria bacterium; assembly: GCA_031363085.1. Lineage (GTDB taxonomy): Bacteria > Pseudomonadota > Gammaproteobacteria > SG8-11 > SG8-11 > UBA6921. Next base: position 5,053 of record JANLTU010000071.1, on the reverse strand, counting down.
GGCGCAGATCGAGCGCGTGGTGAACGAGCAGATTCGTGTCAACAACGCGGTCGAAACCCAAGTGATGCCGGTCAAGGACGCGATGGCCAGCGGCGCAATGGCCTTGTTCGGCGAAAAATACGGCGACGAAGTGCGCGTGTTGCGCATGGGTCAGTTCTCGACTGAGCTGTGCGGCGGTACGCATGTGGGACGCACCGGCGATATCGGTGTGTTCAAAATCGTTGCCGAAGGCGGAGTCGCGGCCGGTGTGCGCCGCATCGAGGCAGTGAGCGGTGCGCGTGCCTTGGAGTGGATCGCGCAGAGTCAGGCGCAAATGGCGAACGTCGCCGAACTACTGAAGGCAACGCGCGACAGCGTCGAAGAAAAAGTACGCCAGTTGCTGGAGCGTGTGCGTAAAACCGAAAAAGAACTGGAACAGTTGAAAGGCAAGGCCGCCAGCAGTCAAGGTAGCGACCTCGCCGGGCAGGCGCAGGAGATCAATGGCCTGAAAATATTGGCCGCACGTCTCGATGGAGTCGATGTCAAAGCCCTGCGCGACACGGTGGATCAACTGAAAAACAAGCTCGGTTCCGCCGCCGTGGTGTTGGCTGCGGTCAGCGATGGCAAGGTCAGTTTGGTCGCCGGTGTCACAGCGGACTTCAATGCCAAAGTTAAAGCCGGCGAATTGGTGAACATGGTTGCCCAGCAAATCGGCGGCAAGGGCGGCGGGCGCGCTGACATGGCACAGGCCGGCGGTACCGATGTGAGCAAACTGGAAGGCGCGCTGCGCTCGGTGCCAGAGTGGGTGCGGCAGCAAATATCCTAAAAATTAATGGGCTACCGCTTTATTAAAGCTTTATTAAGTAGTGACTTTATAGTTTAATTTCGGCCTTTTACTCTAAGTGGGAAGTTAGATTTTAACATGGGTCTCATCGTTCAGAAGTACGGCGGTACCTCGGTTGGCAGTGTGGAGCGCATCGAGAATGTCGCGCGCCGCGTGATCGACTATCGCAAGCAAGGTCACGATGTGGTGGTGGTGGTGTCGGCGATGAGCGGCGAAACTGACCGCTTGATGCGCCTTGCCAAAGACATCGACCCGCGTCCCAATGAGCGTGAGCTGGATGTCCTGTTGTCGACCGGCGAACAGGTCACCATCGCCTTACTGGCGATCATGCTGCACAAGCTGGGTTGTCCGGCGCGTTCCTATACCGGCGCTCAAGTACAGATTCTCACTGACGATGTACACAACAAGGCGCGCATTCTCGACATTAACGAGAAGCACGTCCGCAAGGACTTGCAGGAAGGCCGCGTGGTGGTGGTCGCCGGTTTTCAGGGCGTGGATGAAAAAGGCAATATCACGACCCTGGGTCGCGGTGGTTCGGATACCACCGGAGTGGCGCTGGCGGCGGCGTTGAAAGCAGATGAGTGCCAGATCTATACCGATGTTGACGGCGTGTATTCCACCGATCCGCGCGTGGTGCCAAATGCGCGTCGCCTGGAGCGCATCACCTTCGAAGAAATGCTCGAAATGGCCAGTCTAGGCTCCAAGGTGTTGCAGATACGCTCAGTCGAATTCGCGGGCAAGTACAACGTCCCGCTGCGCGTTTTATCCAGTTTTGGCGAGGGTTCGGGAACTCTCATTACGTACGAGGACAAAGCAATGGAACAAGCATTAATCTCCGGGATCGCGTTCAATCGCGACGAGGCCAAGCTCACCATCGTCGGCGTACCCGACCAGCCGGGCGTGGCTTACCGTATCCTCGGACCGATCGGTGAAGCGAATATCGAGGTTGACATGATCGTGCAAAATGTCGGCGCCGACGGCACCACCGATTTCACCTTCACCGTGCATCGCAATGAGTTCGACAAAGCGATGGGCATCATGAACAATGTCGCCAAGGAATTGCGCGCGCGCGATACCAAAGGCGACAACAAAATTGTCAAGATCTCGCTGGTCGGCGTCGGCATGCGCTCGCATGCCGGCATTGCCAGCAGCATGTTTAAGGCTCTGGCCGACCATGGCATCAACATTCAAATGATCTCGACTTCTGAAATTAAGATTTCAGTTGTGGTCGATGAGAAGTACCTGGAGTTAGGCGTGCGTGCGTTACACGATGCATTCGGTTTGGAGCAAAAGCCAGAATCGGTGCGTTGAAATTGCCAAGTGACGGCAAACCAGATACCTTTACGCGACAGCTTTAATGTTGGGGGCCACTGGAAAATAACGGACGGCAGAATCGCAAAACGAGGAAAACCAGGGTGTTTTGGGGAATACGCAGGTTTTTTTAAGTAATGAAGTTTTCAACGAAATTGCCGATAAGAAGGTACACCGGGAGTTCAGTGCTAAGGAGAACATAGATGCTCATTCTGACCAGACGCGTGGGTGAAACATTAGTAATTGGAGATGACGTTACCGTCACCGTACTTGGTGTCAAAGGTAACCAGGTGCGTATCGGTGTGGAAGCGCCGAAACACATCTCGGTACATCGCGAAGAGATTTACGAACGTATTCAGCGAGAAAAAGCGCAAACACCCGCAGACGGAACTGCTGCGACCGAAACACCGCCTGTAGGTGCAGTGCGAGAGTCGCGTTAGTCAAGCTTGCAAGAGCATGGGCACGGTTGCAAATGAAGGGCACTATAATGTGCCCTTCGGCGTTTCGGAGCGGAAATTGCGCGCGTCTCCTGTACACGTGATTGCGAAAACAATTTGCTTATCGAATTAAATTTGGGACAATACCCGCCCGATTGAACGGGCGGCGCAACAGTTGTAAAAGCTGTTCGCTGATTTTTGCAATGGAGAGGTGGCCGAGTGGCCGAAGGCGCTCCCCTGCTAAGGGAGTATGGGGTCAAAAACTCCATCGAGGGTTCAAATCCCTCCCTCTCCGCCATCTTCGATTCAGTTGACCCGCCGCATTGATAACTTCATAATGCCGCTCCTTCAAAGTGCCGGTAACTTCAGTTGGGTGAGCGGCGGGTTTGGGGGTCGCGAATATGAGTCATGGGTGACGAGCTTGGACGGTGGCACCCCATAGAGGGGCCGAAGTAGTAACATGAAAAGTACATGCGCCCGTAGCTCAGTTGGATAGAGTACCAGGCTACGAACTTGGTGGTCGGGAGTTCGAATCTCTCCGGGCGCACCACATCAAAAATTAAAGGGGCCAAACAGGCCCCTTTAATTTTTACTGCGTCCGGAGAGCGTGCGATCTTCCGGAAATTATTATCAGTTCATCCGCACACGCTCAGACACGGTTATGCGTCGCTTTAGAGGCGTGCTCTTGGCCGACGAATACCCGTGTCTAGCCCGGATCGCGATCAACTTTCTTTCTTTTTCTCTTCTTTCAACTCGGTGCCTTTCTTGGTAGCGCATTCTTCTTTGGATACACTGAGAAAGCCTTTGCCCTTACAGCTATTTTTGCCTTTGCATTCGTTGCTGGCACTCTTGCATGCGGTTTGGCCTTTGCAAGAATTGATGCCGGCGCATTTGATGTTGGCGTCGGTGGCTTTCCCGGCGGCGCCTTCTTCAGCGAATACCGCGCCGCTGAGGAACAAACCTGCAGCCGCTGCGGCCAATGCAACACCGGAAAGTTTTTTCACTGCTACCATTGTTGAGTCTCCTACACAGGGGTTGAATGAGGCCTTCACCGCGCTCCTAATATTTGCGGAGCGCATTTTAAATTCGCGCTGCATTTGCGGCGAGCCGTGCGGCCATCATGTTAACGGCTAGCGTGAGTATAGGTTGAGCGTCGGCTATTTCCCAGCGTGGGTGCAACCATTCCCTTTCCGATTCAAATCGGTTCGTCACGGCCCCACCCGTGGCAGCCTCGTCGTCGATACAAAAAATTCCGCGAGTAAGCGCGGCCAAGTGTGCCGGCAACCTACATCATCCTAGAAACGGCAGTTGACCGCTGCAAGGCACAAGCAAATGCATGCAAGTATTGATATTTTTGGCCAATGCATGCGTCACCCAGGAGGTGATGCCCACTACGGCCTACACAGCACGCTCCGTTGTGCACATGGCGGCGTTGCAACTCGTCGGAATAGCTCGCTATTCCTCGCTGGTTGCGCCTTGCCTTGCGCCCAAAAAATCGCACTCCACAGGCCGTTCAACTGCCGTTTCTAGGATAATTCCTGTGACGAATGCATCTGCGGCTTTTACAGACGCACGCATTCGCGTTATTTTCGCGGTGGCGGAATAACCGATTTTGCTCGCCCGCAGACGCCCCCTGGCTGGCGCAAGGGTTGAACGGGATCCTCATCTAGCAGTCGAAGAATTTGGTCGACGCAACGTGACCGGCCTACACAATCCCAGTATAGGGAGCTTGTAATTATTTCAGCGCACAATCGCTGTCACAAAAGAGAGGTTTCGATTATGGCAATTGAAGTCAATGGAGTTGTGATCGCAACGGATGATCAGGGTTATCTGGTCGATCCCGAAACATGGAACGATGCCGTGGCGGAAAAACTTGCACAGCAAGCCGGAGTGCAACTGAGCGACGAACACCGCAAAATACTGCTATTTATTCGCAATTATTTTGACCAGCACCGCATCGCGGCGGATGCCCGCTTTGTCATGAAGTATCTCGAAGACGAGCTGGGCTACAAGGACAACGCCAGCCAACGTTTATATGAATTATTTCCCTACGGCTACATGCAGCAGGTGTGCAAGATTGCCGGCATGCGGCGGCCCCGCGCATGGAGCACGGGTTGAAGCCACCTGCGGCTGGAATGCACAATTTATTAAAGACACACACGGAGACGAATACATGGCGATGGACGTAATTGACTACCAGATTTACGGCGCGGAAATGCAATTTGTCGAGATCGAGCTCGATCCGCAAGAAGCCGCTGTCGCTGAAGCGGGCGCGATGATGTACATGGAAGACGACATCGAAATGGAAACCATTTTCGGCGACGGTTCGCAGCAGCAAGCGGGCTTGCTCGGCAAGCTGATGGGCGCGGGCAAACGCTTGCTCACCGGTGAATCGATGTTCACCACGGTGTTCATCAATCAAGGCACGGGCAAACGCAAAGTGGCGTTCGGCGCGCCCTATGCCGGCAAGATCGTACCCATG
>JANLTU010000005.1:0-5565 GCA_031363085.1 Gammaproteobacteria bacterium | reverse complement strand
ACGCGGGCAAAACCGCCCTCCCGGATCGCTTCGGGATTGACATCGTCGTTGCGCAGCAGCCGGTAACTGCCCAGCAACGCCGCGCTCTCCCCCTGACAACTCTTCGCCAGTGAGCGACCCATCTGCTTCGACATCCGTGCTCCCACACTCACCAAGCGTTCGGGGCGCCGCGCGTCGCCCAGCTCACACTCACCAAACATCTGTCGTGACCAGTCCAGCTCGTCCTTTGCAACCATCGCATCCAAACTCTCGTTCCGCCTCACATCATTACAAAGTAGTTATCAGATGAGATGTGATCAAGAGACAGGCGCCGTGGCGGGTGATCATGCCGTGGCGGGTGATCATCATGGTCGCCGTGGCCACGATGCATGAACAGGTGCAGCAAGGGGCAGGCGAGTAACAGCACGAACGGCAAAAATAGCAACACGTGAGCCCTGTGCTCGGCGATCAGGAAAAACGCGGCAATGGCCAAAAATCCGACAAAACACGGTTTTATTGCTGTTTGCATGCGGCCATGATGCCGCACTGCACCCAACGGCAAGCTGACCAAAACATTACAAATTGGCAAGCTATGCGCTTAGCACGCCAGCGCGCAATGACGAAAGCGCTCTTTGAAAACGTAAGGTGAAGGCGTGATGAATTGCGCCCTTACGACTGCGGGGGCATCCTGTCTGCCGGTAATGTAGCGGCCGACCCGCGTGTCGGCCCGGCTTCGGGTCGGCACATCGACTCAGGCGCACACACGGATGCGCCCCTACTCCCACCCGAAGCACGCAGTGGTAATAATTTTGTGGGAGCGACTTGCAGTCGCGATCAGCGCGGCTGCAAGTCGCTTCCATCTGTTATGCGTAGGCGCCTAATCAATTATTTGGAACGTGGGCACCCCGCCCGCCGGTAGGGGCCGACATTGACTCGCTACCGCTTCCGCACACGACCGTATGCGTCTGCTCACTTCAAGAGAAGTTGATAGCTCACGCTGAGAATTCCCTTAGTCTTGAGCTGGGGGCCGTTCAAATTCTGCTGCACGGGGACGCCCACTTCAAAACCCAGCCGGTGGCCTTCACCCAACACGGTGTTGATACCGACCAGCGCATCTACGCGCGTACCGCCTTGTGCCTGCGGGTCGCCGTCGGGCGACATCATGGGATCGATTTTCGGATCCTGGCCTTTGATCTTGCCCCATTTCGTGGACGCCAAACGGCCCTGCAACTGCACCTGGCTCGTGATGCTATAGCCGGTCCACGCGGAAACTTCGAGACGATTTCCCAACGTGTAGTCGTTGGCGTTCTTGCCCATGCGGTAGGTGAAGCTACCCTTCGCGCCCCATTCCCATGCATCGCTGGTCGCCCGGTAGGTGATGCCCGGCACCAGATCATAGGTGCCTGATCCCAGTTGCATTGAATACGGCTGCCGGCTTTTGCTCATCGCCGTCGGGGCGCCCATCCCCATCATGGGATCCATGCCCGTCATGGTGTTCGTTCCCGCCATGCTGTCTTCTTCATCAATGCTGCCGGTGGGCAGGCTCAGCCCCATGCTCAGCTCCACGCTGGGATCCAACTGATAGGCCAAACCCAACAACGAATCGCCCAAACCACTGCTGTTCATCTTTTCAAGCGTGGGCTCCATGTTGCCCATATACATCACCATTTCCATATCGTTACGCAGATAGTTCAGCATGCCCATGACAGAAAGGCGTTCCGAGATACCCCGCATCGCCATCAGCATGTGCATGTCCATGGTCATTTTTTTAGGCGCCATCATGTATTCCTTGCCGGCAGCCGGTGCTGCCATACCCATATTGTCGGTGGCACCCGAGATGTCGCGGGCAGACACCTTATTGGTGCCGTCCAACAGCCCCTCCATGTTCATGCGCATCCAGCGATATTCGAACATCCAGCCATTTTGTTGATGATGCGCGCCGTCTCCTTCATGGCCGCTTTTAGAATCATGCGCTGCGTCATCCGCCGCCACCGCCGCCCCCGTGGCCATCGCCCACACAAAACTTACTACCGAGATGTTTCTCATGTTCACAAACTTCTCCTCTGCCAAGTTAAATACCGCTTTCATTCCGTTAAGTACCCACAAACAAGTACTTACAAAAACAACCCCGCCTCTGCACCGATACCAAACCAGAGCAGGACTCGGACATAGCCCATCGCCTTAAAAATTAAAACCATGCCGCTACGTAAGCCCATGGGTGCGTAAAGCTTGCCGGAGCTTAGCGTGCCGCGCTGCGCCCAACGGTGTGCTGACAGGATGATTACAAATTCGTAATGTTTCGCTTCCAATGTTTCGTTTTGCCGGTCGGCTGATGGGCATTGCTGCCAAACACAATGCCAAATATCCACACAGCCAACACGCCTGACTGGCGGTTTTTGGTGTCTGACCCCAATTAAAGGGCGCTGTCATGTTACGGTAACATAAGGAGTTTCTAATCATGGCTTCGTTGGGTGTACCGCAGGCGTTGCGATCCTCTCTCAGCCACCCATTCAATGAACAGCGCGCCCCTCCCTTCGTAAAAAGGCGACCGCTTCGATGCTCTCAGCAAAATTTAAGAGTGACACGGCAAAATACTAATGCCTTTTAGTCTATTTTTAATTTTCGCACGAATCTTTGCGACCGCCCCTGTAGATAACAAGAGGCCATGCCCGCCGGAACGGCGGGTTAGGAATGTTTAAACCTCAAAATGGAGCTGCTTCCCTCATGCAATTACACCCTCTGACCCCAGCACCCAGCGCCATGCTCCAGCCGGACGTCGGTCCAAGAGTGCTTTTATATTCTCATGACACCTTCGGCCTGGGCCATTTGCGCCGCAATCTGGCCATCGTCACGCACCTGCTGCAACGCAGCCAGCCTTTTTCGGCGCTGCTATTGACGGGTTCACCGGTGCTGGCAGGGTGGCCGCTGCCTGCGGGCCTACAGGTACAAGCGCTCCCGCCGGTGGTCAAAACCGGCGCCGAGGAGTACGTGTCGCGGGACAATCGCTCCAGCTTTAAAGCGGTGAAGGCACAGCGTGAGGCGGTGATTCTGCAAGCCATCATCCAGTATCGCCCCGATGTATTCCTGATCGACCATGCGCCGGCCGGCATGAAAGGCGAATTACTGGAAGCGCTCGCCTACCTGCGTGAAAACATGCCGGCCACCCGCATCGTGCTGGGTCTACGCGACATTATCGACAGCCCGGAAACGGTGCGCAGCCTGTGGCGGGAGCAAGGCATTTACCAACTGCTCGAAACCACCTACGACCATATTTTGGTGTATGGCAGCCGCCACCTGTTCGACCCGGTACAGGAATACGACCTGCCACCCAGCGTGGCCGCCAAGACCCGTTACTGCGGATACATCGCACGTCACGACAGCCAGGCGTCAGCGGAGGATCATCTGCAGGCAGCGCCCACCGCGCCCGAGCGGCCGATCATTCTGGTCACAGCCGGCGGCGGCGGTGACGGCTATCCGCTGTTAAGCGCGTATTTACGTGCGCTGGAGAGTCTCCCGCAGGATGTCGCGCACAGCATCATTGTGGCCGGTCCACTGATGGCGACGGAGGAACGCAGCGCGCTTGAGCGGGCCGCCGCGCAACGACCCGACGTGCGCATCATCTTCTACACCACCGAACTGACCGAACTGATCCGCAACGCCGAGCTGGTGGTGACCATGGCCGGCTACAACACCACCGCCGAGATTCTGGTCGCCAAAAAACCCGCTATTCTGGTGCCGCGTGGGGCACCGCGCATGGAACAACGCCTACGGGCAAGGCTGCTGAGTAATCTGGGCCTCGCCTGGGCGATACAGCCCGAAGAAGATTTGGTCGCCCGACTGGCGGAACTGGTACAAGCCGCCTTGGCCGGCGCCCTGCCCCCCGGTTGCGACTGGAATGCTGTAGACCTGGGCGGCGTCCAGCGTGTCGGCAACTTCCTTGATGAACTGTTTGGCAACACCCCGTCCCCCATTGGATCAACGCTATGACACAGACCACCTCCCCGACCATCGGTTACATGCTGAAGCGCTACCCCCGGCTTTCAGAAACTTTTATTCTCAACGAGATGCGCGCGCTGGAGCGGCTTGGCACGCAACTGCATGTGTTCTCACTGATGCGTCCGGAAGAAGCCTTGGCGCATCCGGCGGTGCTGGAGCTGCAAGCGCCCATCACGTATTTTCCCGAAACCTGGGCGGCAAAAATTCCGGCCGTGGCTGCGGCGCATGCAAAAATGGCGGTGACCGCGCCGCTGGGCTATTTTCATGCCGCCGCACTTGCGCTGTGGTGGTCCATGCTGTCACGCCGCCCGTTGAGTGTGTGGAAGCAATTCCTGCGTTCCGGCTACATGGCGGTGGCTTGCCGAAAGCAGCAGATTCAGCACCTGCATGCGCACTTTGCCAACGCGCCTGCCATCGTCGCCCGTCTGGTAAGCGTGATGTGCACTATTCCGTACAGCTTTACCACGCATGCCAAAGATCTTTACCTGACGCCGCAAAAAACGCTGCGCCGACGCATTGATTCCGCGCGCTTTGTGCTGACCTGCACGCGCCACAATCTTGAATACCTGCAGAGCTTTCTGCCGCAACCGCAGTGGCACAAACTTCATCTGGTCTATCATGGGATTGATCTGGCGGCGTTCCCCTTTACGCCCGGTGACGCACCGGCGGCAATCCGTGCGGGGGAGCAGACCGCACCCACGGCAGCGGTGCCGCTGGTGTTATCGGTCGGCCGCTTGGTGCCGAAAAAAGGGCTGAATGATCTTATTTCTGCCTGCCAATTGCTGAAAGCGCGCGGCGTCAAGTTTCGCTGCGCCATCGTAGGCGAAGGGCCGCTGCGCGGTGAACTTGAGAGCCAAATCAGCGCGCTTGGCCTGCAACACAGCGTGACCCTGCTGGGCGCGATGGCACACGACCGGTTGGTAGCGCTTTACGGCCAAGCCAGCGTATTTGCGCTCTCCCCGCAGGTGATGGAAGACGGTGACCGCGACGGCATTCCCAATGTGCTGGCCGAGGCTATGGCCGCCGGCCTGCCGGTGGTCTCGACCCGTGTTTCCGGCATCCCCGAACTGGTGGAAGATGGCCATACCGGCTTGCTGGTGGGGCCCAAAGATCCGCTGGCGCTGGCGGCGGCTGTGGAACGTTTATTAAACGATCCGGCGCAAAGCCAACGTCTGGCACAGGCGGCACGCCGCAAAATGGAAGACAGCTTCGAATGCTGGGAGACCACCAAAGCCGTGCAAACTCTACTACTGGTGGGCGCACGCGGATGAACATTGCCTATCTGTGCGCCGACCGCGGCATCCCGGTGCTGGGCGACAAAGGCGCTTCGGTGCATGTGCGCGAATTCGTTACCGCGCTGGCCGACATGGGACATGAGGTAACGTTGCTGTGCGCCAAACAGGGGGCCGGCAACCCGTGCCCGCCGGTACGGCTGATCGAGTTGCCGCCGGACGAAAGCCCGGACGAGGTGACGCGGGAAGCGGCCCAACTCGGACTGGGAAACACAGCCCGCGATCTGACCCTGCAGCGCGAACTCGGCAAGCTCGCCTGCGACCGCAAACTGGCTGCGCGCGTGCTGCTGGCGTTGAG
>JANLTU010000050.1:0-3026 GCA_031363085.1 Gammaproteobacteria bacterium | reverse complement strand
TACGGTCAGTGCCGGTCTCAAACAATTGCATTTCAGTTGGGCACCCGTGCGCGGCAAGAGCACCTACCATATATTTTACAACCCGGATGGAGTTTCGGGGTTTGTGCCGCTATCAGGGGGTAGCAGCAACCTAACCACCACAACCTACGACTGGGATATTTCAGTGCACCGTATCAACTGGCCCAAAGCGCAATTCATGTTGGAAGCCTGCGATGCGAACAAGGCCTGCACGCCCTCGGCGAGAGTGAGTGCGTTGAATGTCATGCTTGGCACCATTGGCTATTTCAAGGCGAGTAATACCGGGAGCTATGACACCTTCGGCACCTCGGTCGCGCTGAGCGGGGATGGCAATACCCTCGCGGTTGGCGCGCCCGGCGAAGACAGCAGTAGCACCGGCAGCACGCCGGATGAAGCGGCCGCAGACGCAGGCGCGGTCTACGTCTACACCCGCAGCGCCACCACCGCGTGGTCGCAACAAGCCTATGTGAAAGCCTCGAACAGCGGGGCTGGTGACTATTTCGGCCGCTCGCTCGCGCTGAGCACCGATGGTCTCACGCTGGCGGTCGGGGCGACTGGCGAGGCCAGCGCAAACACTGGCGTTCTCTCCGGCGCACCCGCCGAGACGGCCACGGGCAACGCGGCGGCAGGTACAGATTTCGGTGCGGTCTATGTCTACACGCGCAGCGGTGCCACGTGGTCGCAACAGGCGTATGTGAAGGCCTCGAACGCTGGGACCAATGACCGTTTCGGCGGCTCGCTCGCGCTGAGCAGCGACGGCCACACGCTCGTGGTGGGGGCGACTGGCGAAGCCAGCGCAACGACCGGCGTCATCCCCGGCGCACCCGATGAGACGGCCACGGGCAACGCGGCGGCAGGTACAAATTTCGGCGCGGTGTATGTCTACACGCGCAGCGGCACGCTCTGGTCGCAACAAGCGTATGTGAAGGCCTCGAACAGCGGGAGCTATAACTCGTTTGGCACCTCGGTCGCGCTGAGCAGCGACGGAAATACGCTGGCGGTGGGAGCGAATGGCGAAGCCAGTGCAACGACTGGCATCATCTCCGGCTCACCCAATTCTAAGGCCACGGGTTACGCTGCGGGAGGTTCAGGCGCGGCGTATGTCTACACGCGCAGCGGCATCCTCTGGTCGCAACAAGCGTATGTGAAGGCCTCGAATACCGAAGCCGGATCCAGTGATTATTTCGGCAGCTCGCTCGCGCTGAGCGACGACGGTGCCACGCTGGCGATCGGTGCGCATTTCGAATCCAGCGCCGCCACCGGTGTGAACAACACCGCGCCCGGCCAGAGCGATAATTCGGCGCCTTACGCCGGTGCGGTGTATTTATATTAGCTGCGGTCGCCGAAAAATCCTGCTCTTCTCCGCCCGTGTGGCCATGAGATTGCGCAGGTCAGCCTGAAGGAGCAGTGGCCCGCATGGACGACAAAACAGAAACCCGCCACGGCCTCCTGTGCTTGCGTGGGCGCGTTTACCGGCTGTTCCCCGTGCGGCACATCGCGCCCTGTTACCGGCGCGTGTACTTCGCCACCCGCGACGGCTACCAAAAGTTCCTGCAACCGCTGCACTCCGACCCTTACTCCCGCCACGTATTGCGTGCGGAAGTGATCCGCTGGACGGGTTATGACATCGATGCGGCGCAGGCGCTGCACCAACAGCGCGTGGGCCTGTATGAAGTCGCCCCCAGCGGCATCCCGCGCGGGGAAAAGAAAAAGTTGCCGGAAAAACCCAGTGCGGTGTTGGAAACCGCCGCCACGGTGGCGGACAACCTGCCGATAGTCGGCCCTACCAAGAGCGCGCTGCAAGTGATCACCGGCACCGACCTGATCACGGACGAGCCGGTGAGTCGGTTGGGCGCTGTGGCGGGGATAGCGTTGGGTCTTGTTCCCGGCGGCAAACTGATTGCCAAGGGGGTTATAAAAGTGTCGGAGAAATTGGGCGAGAAAGGTTTGGTGCAGCACGAAAAGCGCACGGGCAAAGCCACCGCTGCGGGTTTCGTGAAACGCCACAAAGGCCCGGACGGCATGACACGTGATAATGGCAAACTGACCGAAGGGGAAGCCAAGGGCGCGAAGGATGGGAATACGCGGGTGGCGAAAGACACGCAGAATCGCAAGCAGGGTTCCGCAAGAAAGAACAAAGCCTACGCCGAGAAGATGCTTCGCCAAAAAAAGAAAGTTGGCAAGCCGTCGAACCGCATCGGTGGTCCGTATACCGTGCAGGAGATGGAATTGTGGCAGGAGGTGAAAGACAACATAGGGCGCAAAAACCACATCTCCGCCCACACCAACACCGAGACCGGCCAAGTGCGCGTGTTCGAGCGTGATCATGATGGAGATATCGTGAAGCAGACCGACGCATTTCAACTGGACGATTTTGCAGCGACCAAGAAGAAACTCATTGAGGATTTTGGCGAATGACAACACCACGCATGGGGCCGGACCGGGAAGATGCCGAATGGTGGATACAGTACAACCTGGAAAGTATCGCCAAGTGGCAAAAAAAAATCGAGGCGGGCGAGCGCGATCAAGGCATCTATACCAGTATGTACCTGAGTTACATGGACTTGGGCCGCGCCCGCTACCTGCACGGCGTCTGGTTCCAGAGCCTGGCGACGCGCGCCGCCGTGAAAGACGCACGCGCCGCGTTCCAGAAAGCCGCCGAGTGCATGGAGATGAGTTTTCGTATGGCCTACGATCCTACTTTGCCGGAGTACATGAACGACAAGGCGGATTGGACCGAGGTCGATGAAGTCACGGGCATCGAAGGCTTCAACGCCGCCTTCATGGCCACCGACTTCGCGCTGGCGCGGCGCTACGCGCCGTGGCCGCGCCGACGGCCCAACGGCAAACACATGGACATCGAAGTGTGCAACTACGTCGATGCGCTGCAAGCCTTGTTGCTCAAAGACGCGGCCCTGGCAACGCAGTTGCTGCGCCGCAATCTCGACAAATTCAAAGAGCGACCATCGAGTAAAGGCTTTCGCTTGAACTACCACACGCTAAGCATG
>JANLTU010000225.1:0-15396 GCA_031363085.1 Gammaproteobacteria bacterium | reverse complement strand
CGGGTGTTTGGGCGGCACCGCGCACACCAGCTTGTCGACGCGGCATAATTCCACCGCCAAATTTTTGTTGGTCACCGGCGCTTCCACCACGCCCAGGTCGATGATGTTGTTTTCCACCATCGACACAATGCCTTCGGTGTTCGAAACACGCAGGCGGATATTCACGTCCGGGTATTTCTGTTTAAAATCGCCCAATAATGCCGGTAACATGTATTCCGCGATGGTAGTGCTGGCACCGATAATCAGCACCCCGCTCACATCGCCGGTGATTTCACGCACTGCGTTTTCCATGTCGTTATAGAGCCGGAAAATCTTGTCGCCGTATTCGTACACGCGCCGGCCCGCATCGGTCAGGCTGATGCGGTTGTGGGTGCGATCAAACAAGCGTGTGTTGAAATGTTCTTCGAGCTGCCGAACCTGGAATGTCACGGCCGGTTGAGTCATGTGTAGAGACTCGGCGGCTTTAGTGAAACTTAACAAGCGAGCGACAGCGTGAAACACCTGCAGTCTGCGGTCTGCCATAATCCGATACCCTTCCCATAAAAAAGATTATTATTTGATGAAATATAACAACTATTTGCGTGAATACAACTTGTCATGTCGCGATCTGTGCGACACGTCCACGCATCAGGGCGTAATACATCACCGGGATCACCACCAGCGTCAGCACCGTCGACACCAGGATGCCAAAAATCAATGCAATCGCTAGGCCATTAAAGATCGGATCGTCGAGAATAAAGAACGCACCCAGCATCGCGGCCAAGCCGGTAAGAATGATCGGCTTGGCGCGCACGGCGCCGGAACGAATCACCGCTTCTTGAAAGTCCACGCCCGCCTGCACCTGCTGATTGATGAAGTCCACCAGCAAAATAGAGTTGCGCACGATGATGCCGGCCAACGCAATCATGCCGATCATCGACGTAGCGGTAAACTTCGCGCCCAGCAACGCGTGCCCGGGCATGACACCAATAAGCGTCAGCGGAATCGGCGCCATGATGATCAAGGGCACCAGATAGGAACGGAACTGCGCCACCACCAGCAGATAGATCAACACCATACCCACAGCGTAAGCAATGCCCATGTCGCGGAAGGTTTCGTAGGTCACCTGCCATTCGCCGTCCCACTTCACCGCATAGCGGTACGGGTCATCGGGCGACTGGATCAGATACTGCTTCAGTGGACCATCGCGCAATTGGCCGAGAATGTCGAACATGCCATACAACGGGCTGTCGATTTTTCCCGCCACGTCGCCGGTGACGAAGGTTACCGGCAGTAAATCTTTGTGATAAATCGCGCGTTCGCGGTGTTGCGTGTCCACGCTCACCACGTCGGACAGCGACACCAGCGCACCAGCGTTGTTGCGCACGCGCAGCGTCAGCACGGATTCGATGTTGACTTTATCCGCGACCGGAAATTCCAGCCGCAACGGCACCGGATATTTATTGTGTGCACTGTGCAGGTAACTGACGTCGTCACCGTGCAGTGCGGTGCGCAGGGCATCCGCCACGGCCTGTTGCGACACGCCCAGCAGCGCGGCTTTTTGTTGATCCACCTTCACCAGCAATTGGGGTGCGGGCGTCTCGATGCTGTCGTCGACATCGACCACGTCGGCGGTGGTTTCGAACACGGCGCGTAACTCCTTGGCCGTGCGCATCTGCCCGTCGTAATCCAGACCATACACTTCCGCAACCAGGGGCGACTGCACCGGCGGGCCGGGTGGCACTTCGACAATCTTGATGTTGGCCGCGTATTTCTGGGCGATCAGTTGCAGCGGCGCGCGCACCGAGGCCGCGATGTCGTGACTGTTGCGTGCGCGCTCATGCTTGGGCACCAAATTCACCTGGATATCGCCCATGTACGCCGCCTTGCGCAGATAATATTGGCGGATCAAGCCGTTGAAATTGATCGGCGCGGCAGTGCCGGCATAACTCTGGTAATTGTCGACTTCAGGAACCGTGGCCAGATGCGCACTCAGCTCGTGCAACACGCGCGCGGTCTGTTCCAGCGCGGTGCCTTCGGGCATGTCAACCACCACCTGAAATTCCGACTTGTTGTCGAACGGCAGCATCTTCATCACCACCAGCTTGAACGCCACCAAGCTGATCGACAGCAAAATCAACACGACGATAACGGCGAGCAACTTCCAGCGCAACGCTGCACCGGCGTCGCCGTTCAGGAACGGCGTCATGCGCCGGTTGAACAGACGAAACACAAAGCCGCTGTCTTCATGCTGCGCCGCAATCGGAACATGCTCCGACGCACGGCTCATGACCTTCAGCGTCAGCCAGGGCGTGACAATAAACGCAACCGCCAACGAGATCAGCATGCCGATGCTGGCGTTGATCGGGATCGGGCTCATGTACGGCCCCATCAAGCCGGTGACAAAGGCCATCGGCAGCAGCGCCGCAATCACCGTGAAGGTGGCAAGAATCGTCGGGCCACCCACTTCGTCGACGGCGAGCGGAATCGCTTCGCGCAATGATTGACCGCCCATCAGCCGGTGGCGGTGAATGTTTTCCACCACTACGATGGCGTCGTCGACCAGAATGCCGATGGAGAAAATCAGCGCGAACAACGAGACACGATTTAATGTAAAACCCCACGCCCACGAGGCAAACAGCGTGATCGCCAGTGTGATCACCACCGCCGCGCCGACGATCAGCGCTTCGCGCGCACCCAGCGCGACCAGCACCAGCAGCACCACCGCCGTGGTCGCAAACACCAGCTTGCTGATCAACTTCACGGCCTTGTCGTTGGCGGTAGCACCGTAGTTGCGCGTGATGGTCACGTGCACACCGTCGGGAATGAAGGTGCCGTGCAATTGTTCGATGCGCGCGCTGAGTTGTTCGGCAATCGCCACCGCGTTGGTGCCGGGTTTTTTGGCAATCGCGATAGTGACCGCCGGATGTTCACCGGCCACCGGCTGCGCCGCACCGGCGCCGCTGCCGAACCACACGTAGCGTTCGGGCTGGTCCGCGCCCAGTTCCACGTCGGCGACATCGCGCAAGTACACCGGCGTGTTTTGCTGCACGCCGACCACCAAGCTCGCAACCTCGTCGGCGTTGCCAAGAAAGCTGCCCGCTTGCACCAGAATTTCCTGATTATGATCGACCAGCGCACCGGCGGCGACCGATACGTTGCTGCTGCTCAGTGCGCGCCGCAAGTCGTCTACGGCGATGCCGTAACCGGCCATGCGCGCAGCATCCAGAGTTACGTGCACCACCTGGTCGGGGCCACCGATAGTGTAAATGTCACGTGTATTCGGCACGCGCTTGAGTTCGGCTTCGATGGCGTGCGCCACGCGCAGCAATTCATGACCGCCGCGCTTGGGGTCGTCGGTCCACAACGTTAATGTCACGATGGGCACGTCGTCGATGCCCTTGGGTTTAATAATCGGCTGCGCCACGCCGAGCTTGGCGGGCAGCCAGTCCTGGTGCGAGTAGATCGCGTTGTACAGGCGCACAATCGCCGCCGTGCGATCCTCGCCAACGCGATAACGCACGGTGAGCACCGCCATGCCGGGCTGCGACACCGAGTACACGTGTTCGACGCCGGAAATTTCCGCAACGATCTGTTCAGCGGGTGTGGCCACCAACTGCTCGACCTCTTTGGCCGACGCGCCCGGATAAGCGATGAACACGTTCGCGAACGTGACATTAATCTGCGGCTCTTCCTCGCGTGGGGTAATGGCGACGGCAAACGCGCCTAACAACAGGCCCAACAGCGCCAACAGCGGGGTGATTTCGGAGGTGAGAAAACGCTGCGCGATGTGGCCGGAAATACCTAATTTTTCGCTCATTTCGACGCTGCCGCCGGTTCTTTTAATTGCATGCCGGCACGCATCGCATCGAGCGCGACGCGCTCACCGGCGTTAAGCCCCGCCAGTACGTCGAGCATGCCGTTATCATAGCGGCGCCCGACACGCACCTGACGAAAGGTGATTTTGCCGTCGGCCGCAACCACGTATACCGCATCGATTTCACTGCGTTGCACCAAGGCCGTCGCCGGGATCAACAAGCGCAGCTCCTCGCCGGTGACGAACGCCACTTTGGCGAACATGCCGGGCAATAAACCGTCCTGCCCGGCCGCCAGATTCATGCGCACTTTGTAGCTGTGAGTCTGCACGTCGGCAAACGGGAAAATGCGCAAGGTTTTCGGCTCGACCACACGGTTATTCTGGCTGGGAAAAACAATGCGCGCGCGGTTGTTGGTGCGAATCGCCTGAACCACGCTTTGCGGCACGCTCGCAGTGACACGCAATTCATCCAAGGCAAATCCGGTCATCAAGGCTTGGCCGGCGCTGGCGGTCTCGCCGACTTCGATGTGGCGCTTTACCACGATGCCGCTGTACGGGGCGCGCACCACCGTGTGCCCCAGTTGCTCCTGCGCTTGCGTCAGGCGCGCCTGCGCGGCGTCGAGACGTTGCTGTGCGGCACCCAGATCGGCGCTGGCCTTATCGAAGGCCGCTTCCGGCACGATCTGCTTTTCGAACACGTCCTGGATGCGCGTGAACTCGGCCTGCGCTTCAGCGAAACGCGCCTCAGCCTCTTTCGCTCCCGCCTGCGCCGCCTGCACCCCAGCCTGCTGCTCTTTGTCGCGGAAACGCACGATGACGGTATCTTTGGGCACGTAATCGTCGACATCGAAATACACCGCCTGCACCCGTCCCGAGGTCTGCGCCGACACCGTGCCTTGTTTGACGGCTTCAACCACTGCGTCATAGGTCTGTTCGCGCACCACTTTCTGCTGCGTCGCGACCGCTGTTTCCAAAACATCGGCGCTGTTCGCGGAGCTGATGGCCAGCATACTCAGCAGCACGCTTGCGGCTCCAGGCAGATCGCGCAGGAGTCTTAAATACGGAACGTTCGGCATCGGTGTTTGACCTATCAAATATTAATTAGAGTTTTCTAATATACAGGCGCTGTGCGGGTTTTTAAAGGCGCTCGCCAGTATAGAACTTACCGCATGGCGGTGGGTCCGAATGTACATACCCGGTTCAGGTTGGCCGGTGTAGAGTGACATCCTGCTACTTTTTTATGAAGGATTACCGCCATGCCACGAATTTTTCTGTCCCTGCTGTTGGCGGCGCTGCTGGCCGGCTGCGCCACCACTTACGTCGTCAAGGTCGACTCCATCGCCGCAAGCAGTACGCCGGTGGCCGGAATCAAATATGTCATGACCAGCGGCATGAGCAGCGTGAAAGACAGCGATCTGTATTTTCGCGAATTTGCCGCGCAGTTCCATCGCATCTTGGCAGCCAAGGGCTATGTGGAAGCCGCGACCCGCGCCGACGCCAATATTTTAATAACGCTCAGCTACGGCACCTCCAGCGGACACAACGAAATTTACAGCTATCTGCGCCCGCTCTACCACGTCAGCGGCGGTGAAAATATCACCTACAAAGAAGTCAAGACCGACTCCGCCGGGCAAAAAACTGAAACCGTCAGCACCGTGTATGTGCCGTTGCGCACGCAGGTCATCGGCTACACCACCGAGCTGAACAGCCAGACGCTGTACACACATTTTGCGGTGCTCGAAGCCGACGCGCTCAACAACGGCGAAGCCAGCGACAAGCAAGTGTGGAAAACCACCGTGCGCTTGATCGACCCCTCCAACGACTTGCGGCGGCTGCTACCCTACATGGCCACGGCGGCCGCACCCTACATCGCGAGCAATACCGGCAGCATGCAATCGGTCGAGCTCAAACCGGACGATCCGCGCGTCCTGCACTGACCCGGTTACGGGGTAAGCGCAATGCGGGATCGCCGTGCGGTCCCACTCTTTAGGCCAAATTCATCGCCCTGCAACTCATCCGTATTTTGCGGTAGGCAACTCGCCTCAAGCGCCCCCACCCCTCGCCGATAAACCCCAGTAAGCGGTTTGATTCAAGCGGAGACGGATCTCCCCGGAGATCATCGTTATGCGTGGATTTATCACTGTATGGTGCGGCGTTGCTTGTTTATTTGCGGTTACAGCGGGCGCGGCGACGCCGCTGGTCATTGCCAAACTTGGCGCCCTGCCGGCGGCCGGCTCAATTTCTCAAACTGACAATAACGCCGAAGACGACTGGCATACGCTGACACAGCAATTTGTCACCGACTACGCGGCCGGCGATATCGACGCGGCCGAAAGCGAAATACGTCGCGCACTGGCGCTTTCACAAACCGCCTTCGGCGCCGAACATCCCTACACCGCCGACAGCCTGAACAAGCTGGGCGCCGTGTATGAATATCGCGAAGATTTCGAGCGTGCTAAAAAACACTACCAGGCCGCCGTCGACATTTTTGAACACCATTATGGTTCCGCCCATCCCGAGCTTGCCGCCGCACTCAACAATCTTGCCAACGTGAACGTGATGCAAGGTGAATACGCTGTGGGCGAAGCGCTGCACTTGCGCGCCTTGCAAATCCGCATCACCGCCGACGGCCGGGACAGCTACGCGGTCGCGCAATCCACCTATAACCTTGCCATCGTCTACGCGTATTCGGGGCAGAGCGACAACGCCGAACTGTATTACAAACAGGCGGCAAATCTGTGGGAAACGGTGTTGGGCCCAAACCATATAAACGTCGCGAACAGCCTGACCAAGCTCGCCGATATTTACGCCCGTCAAGACAACGCGCGCGCGGCTGAAGAAACCTATCTGCGCGCGCTGGAAATTCAGCAGAACAACTTAGGACCGCGACATGTCGCGGTCGCCGACGCGCTCTTCAATTTAGGCCGCGTGTGCATGAAACAGGAAAAATACGACGAGGCCGAACGATTCTATCGCGAGTCTGCGGAAATTATGGAAGCTACGCTTGACGCTGATAGTCCGCGTCTTGCGATTGCCTTCTACAGCCTCGCCAACGTGTACCATATCCGCGCAAAACACGAAGCTGCATACAACAACAACTTCGTCGCCAAACTGACATCACCGGCGAAAAATACACCCGACGTTGCCTTGTCGTCACAACGGCTTGCCGCGCTGCGCACACAAATCTCGTTACGTCAGCGCGTCGTACACGACTTATATGCCAAAGCCGAACCGCTCTACCAACGCGCCGCCACGCTGTTGGCCGACATCTACGGCGCAGATTACCCGACCTTGAAAATCATTCGCGACGAACTGACCTTGCTGCACCAAAGCCTGCAAGCAAGCGGACTTAGTCGAGCCGACTAATAGGGAGCTACAGCAGAGTGCTCAGCATTGATTTGTGAATTTCAAAACTGATTAATTCTTCGGCGCCCTGTTGATTACTGCCGAATTTCAGGCTCAACGAGTTGTGCAAGTAACACCAGCGACTCCTGCCACCCGAGGTAACACATTTCGACCGGGATTACGTCAGGAATGCCTTCCTGCACCGCATTCAGCTCGGTTCCGCAGGACACCGCCCGCAGCGAGACCGTGACCTGCATAACGCCAGGGAGGTTCGGATCGTCGAACTTATCTGTGTAACGAATGAGTTCGTTTGCTACCAATTCGAGGTATTCACCGCCGAAGGCATGGCTCTTTTCGGTGGTGAAATTGGTGAACGACATTCTGAATGTTCCGCCGACTCTAGCCTCCATGTGATGCACCGTGCAGGTATATCCGTGCGGCGAAATCCACTTGGCCAGCGCATCGGCACTGAGAAATGCTCGGTAAACCCGTTCCGGTGGTGCACGCAAAACACGATGGAGACGAACTGTGTTGGTGGTCATGATGCTTCTCTCCTTATCTTGCTGGTTTCTTGCTGGTTTTCAGCGGCTGTTTTCACAAAGCATTTTGAAGATCTTGCCCGGTGTCTTCAAGATACCGGACAAAGCCTACCTCACCAGTACATCGTACCGTTTTTTAGTCTGACGTTAAATTTCAAAGAGACAGAGTTGATCAGCAGCACATCGCCGCTACCGACATCCCGTCGGCCGATTCCGCACTTCGTCGCACCTCTCGCGCATATCGCCAAGCCTGCTCGTACAGTGATGCCATCGTTCAATCACTTCAGGAGACTTCACGATGACGCGTTCGCTTTGGCTAGTTATTCCCCTGCTCTGGGCATTTGCGACGGCAGCGCCGGCAGATACTACCCCAGCGGATTTCTTAACCGCACAAACACAATTTGATCGGGGCTTGGCGGGCGACAACGCAGCGCTCGATAAGGCGTACGCGTTGTTTGAAAAACTGCTGGCCGAGCAACCCGACCATCCCTTGTACCTCGCTTACCTGGGCAGCAGCCATACCCTCCAGGGCCGCGCCGCATGGATGCCGTGGAATAAATTGAAATACGTCGAACAAGGCTTGCACTTCATCGACAAAGGGCTTGCGCAACTCACACCCGAGCACGACCAAGCGTTGCTGCGCGGTGTACCGGTGAGTGTTGAAACCCGCTTGGTGGCGATCTCGACATTTATCGGGATACCTGAATTTTTTAACCGCTTCGACAGCGGTAAAGAACTTTTACAGAGCACTCTGGCCGATCCGGCGTTCGCCGCGTCGCCACCCGAAGTGCAGGCGCGCCTCTACCTGCAAGCGGCCCATGCGGCGCAGAAAGATAAAAAACCAGTGGAAGAACTCAGCTTGTTGAGCAAGGTAATTGCACTGGCACCGCGCAGTGAATTTGCGCTCGGCGCACAACAGCGCCTCAAGGAGCTGGCACCATGAACGCGGTCGTAAATGTAGCGCCGACGAGCCCGGCCATCGTGCAACTTGAAGGCGCCAGCAAAACTTATCGCCTGGGTGAGAACCGGGTTGTGGCGCTGCGCAACATTCATCTGCAATTGCACGGCGGCGAATTTGCCGCGCTCAAAGGCCCGTCGGGCAGCGGCAAAACCACGCTGCTCAATCTTTGCGGGCTGCTGGATACCCCGGACGCGGGGCGCTACTTGATCGACGGGCAGGACACCGCCGCACTGTCGCAACAACAGCTTGCGCTGCTGCGCCGCCAGCACATCGGCTTTGTGTTTCAGGGCTTCAATCTGGTACCGGTGATGACCACTTCCGAAAATGTCGAGTACCCCCTGCTGTTGACCGGGCTGCCGAAGGCACAGCGTAAAACCCGCGTGGAAGCGATGTTGGAACGCGTCGGTCTCGCAGCGGTTGCACGGCACCGACCTGATCAACTCTCCGGTGGGCAACGCCAACGCGTGGCGGTGGCGCGCGCCCTGGTGAAAGAACCCAAGCTGGTCATCGCCGACGAGCCGACCGCGAATCTCGACACCGACACCGCACGCCACATCATCGACTTGATGCACGAGCTCGGTCGAACCCATCGCACCACGTTTCTGATCGCCACGCACGACGAACGCATGGCCGCGCGCTGTGATCGCAGCCTGACGATTTTCGATGGAGCACTGCAATGAAATGGCTGATTTTTGCTTGCAAAAATGTGTTGCGTAACCGCCGCCGCGCTGCCATCACTGTGCTGATCGCGGCGGTCGGCACCGGCGCGGTACTGATCGGCGGCGGCTTCGCGCTCTACACTTTCCAATCGCTGCAAGAGATGAGCGCGCGCGATACCGGGCACATCGTCATCGCCCAGCGCAATTTTTTCACCCAGGAAGAAGACACGCCGATGGCCTTGGGCTTGAGCGATTATGCCGCCCTGAAAAATCGCCTCGAACGCGACCCACGCATCCGCAGCGCCCTGCCGCGCGTGCAGTTCACCGGCTTGATCAGCAACGGCGACAAATCCACGGTATTTTTCGGCACCGGCGTGGACCCGCGCGGCGAATTTGCGGTGAAAGGGCCGTTCCTGAAAATCCTCTCCGGCGCCATCCTCAGCGTCAAAGCGCAGCCCGGCGCCGATCCGGAAGTGTTACTTGGAAAAGACCTGGCGCGTCAGTTGAAGGCGCAAGTCGGCAGCTCGCTCACGCTGTTGTCCACCACCACCGAAAATGGACTGAATGCTCAGGACGTGCGCGTGCGCGGCATCTTTACGGTGGGCGTGCCGGAGGTCGACAAGCGTCTGGTCCTCACCAGTTTGGACACCGCGCAAAAACTGTTGCTTACCGACAAGGCAAGCACCGTGTCGGTGTATCTGTGGGACACCGAACTCACCGGCGCCGTGCGCAGCGACCTGGAAAAACAACTGCCGGCGCTGGACCTGCAATCGTGGTGGGAACAAGCCTACTACTACTTTGCCGTCAGGAGTTTGTACCAGCGAATTTTCGGGCTGCTCGGTGTGGTGATCATTTTGATGGTGGCGTTTGCGGTGTGGAATACGCTGGCGATGACCGTGGTCGAGCGCACGCGTGAGATCGGCACGCTGCGCGCGATGGGCACGCTGCCCGCGCAAGTGGTGCGTAATTTTCTGCTCGAAGCCGCCGTGATCGGCGTCTCCGGCACGCTGCTGGGCATGCTGCTTGCGGGCGGCACAACTATTTTTCTGGCGCTGGCAAACATTCAAATGCCACCGCCACCCGGACAATCCGAAGGTTATCCGCTCAGCATCAATGCCTCGGTTGAATTGTATGCGGCGACGTCGCTGGCAGTGGTCATCTTGTGTATCGCCGCCGCCTGGTTCGCCAGCCGCAGCGCTGCGCGCAAACCCATCGTGGAGGCGCTCGCCCATGTTTAATAGCCTTTTTGGACTCGCAATGCTCGCCTTCGTTTCCACCTCGGCTTCGGGCGCCGATGTTGTCACTTTACTGAAGGCAGCGGATCGCTATCGACTGGCGGCGGAGGCAATGCACGTCGACACCCAAGTGCAACTCTATAAAAACGGCCAGCTCGATAAAGAACGCCGCTACAGCGTGTACACCCAACCGGGGCGCCGCTCCCTGGTGCTGTTCAAAACGCCCGGCGAACTGGGACAAAAAGTGCTGATGCTCGACGATCAATTCTGGATCATCGTGCCTACCAGCCAACGCCCGATCCGCATCACGCCGCTGCAAAAATTGCTCGGCGAGGCATCCACCGGCGACATCGCCACCATGACCTGGAGCGAGGATTACACCGGTGTGCTGCACGGTGCAGTCGACCTCGACGGCATCCCCGCTGTGCGTCTCGACCTCAGCGCCATCCGCAAAGGCGTGAGTTATGCGCGCATCGAACTGTATCTGGCGCAGTCCGATCATCATCCGGTCAGCGCCGATCTTTACGTCGCCTCCGGCAAGCTGGCCAAGCGCGCGACCTTTGCCCTAGAGACCGTACACGGGCAATCCAAGGTGACGAGCATGACATTAATCGATGCGATTCAAACCGGCCAGAAAACCGTGATTCGCTACTTGGACAGCACACCTAAAAGCTTGCCGGACGAAGTTTACAATCCGATGTTTCTGGTGCGTAACGGCGTGGCAGAATAGCGGATGCGTTACTTCCGTTGCGCCGGGTTAATAATGTTGAGCATAGCAACCCGTGCGCCGGCCGCCGACCTCGCGGTGAATCTGCGCGTGGCACCCGAGGTCCATCAGGCGCGTGAAAATAGCCCGCTGTTTAGACCGCAGCCGTTTAACACTTTCGACCATTACAGCAGCCGTCAAGAACTCGATCTACGTTACAAGAACGCTGGATTGAATGCGCTGGTGTCGGCGCGCTGGCAGGTGCATGAGCACACGGCGCCTGATCTCGACACCATGGTCGACGAACTCTATTACGACGCCACGCTCGGCACGCACTATCTAAGCATCGGAAAAAAAGTGCTGAGCTGGGGTGTCGGCTTCGGCTTTCGCCCGCTCGACGTGGTGCAACGCGAAAATCGCCGCGTGCCTTATGCCGTGACGCAAGAGGGTGTGCCGCTACTCGCCTGGGAACGCTTTGATGAAACTAACGCGCTCAGCGTGGTGTATGCCAATCCACGGCGCGGTGAAGCCCAACAAGCGCGCGACGACGAAGCGCTGGCCGCACGTTTTTATCGGCGTCTCGATACCGCCGATGTGTATGCGGTCGCGCGCGGCAGCCGGCGCAATAAATTCGAAGCGGGTGCCGCCTTCTCGCAGGTGGTCAGTGCGGCGCTCGAATGGCACGCCGAAGCGCTGTATCAACGCCGCTATCAACAGCAGATCAACACACTGACGTCGTCGGACTCTGCACTGCTCGCCACAGACGACCCGCTGATCAGCGTGCAGCACCGACACGGGCACAAGGCGCTGGCGGGATTCACCTGGACACACCGCTCCGGCGTTTCATGGTTGACCGAAGCTTGGTATGACAGCGCGGCGTATTCGGCACGACAATGGCAAGACCTGGCAACTCTGGCCCGGCGACAACAGGATTTACTCGCTCAAGCAGCGCTGCCCCGCGCCGCTGTTTATGGCACTATCTCCTATAACATGCGTTACTTCGAGCCACCCAATTTGCTGCGTAAAAATACATTGCTGCGTGTGTCCTACACCGGCACGACGTGGAGCCCGGCACTGGATATTTTGCACACCCCCGAAGATGGCGGCAGCGTCGGCACGGCGGCATTGCGTTACGACGGCGACCGTCAATACTTCGAAACGGGCGTGCGCTGCTTCGGCGGCAAACGCGCCGCCGCGTACCGGCTGCTGCCGGAAAAACTCACGCTGTATTTCGTCTGGCAGCGTGCGTGGCAATGACCGCGCACCCGGCTCAATGCGGCTCCGCCTTTTGGCGTGCGCTCGGCAAAGAACTTCTGCTGGTGGTGTTTTTCAATGTTCTGATCGCCGCGTTTCTCACGGTATTGACGGAAATTGATTTGCGCGCCAACGTCATCTTTGCCCAGTCCATCGGGCTGAGCATCTTTACCTTGGTACACATCTTTGCGTACCTGCACCCGTCGCCGCTCGGTGGCGTAAACGTGCGTTTTTTTGCAGTGCCCTTAGGCGCCATCTGCGGCATCGTGATCGGCAGCCTGTTCACCGACATTGCCCTCATCGACGTGTTCGTAACCCATCCGCGTACGGTGGTGGTTTCGTTCTCCGCCGCCTTGGTGTTCGGCGCCATTATCTCGTACTATTTTTATTCGCGCGGCGCCTTGCTGCAAAGTCAGACGGCTTTGCAAGCCGAAAATATAAAACGTCTTGACCAGGAACGTCGCCTCACCGAGACGCAGCTTAAATTGTTGCAGGCGCAGATCGAGCCGCATTTTTTGTTTAACACGCTCTCCAATGTGGTGGGCCTGATCGAGACCGATCCGCAGCGCGCGCGGCGCATGCTCGAACATTTCACTGACTACCTGCGCTCCAGCCTGCAACGCACGCGCGTTGCGCAAACCACGCTGGATGAAGAGCTCGCCCTGGTGACCGCCTATCTTGAAATTCAAGCCTTGCGCATGGGCGCGCGCTTGCGTTATCACATCGACGTCGCCGCTGCATTACGCGGCCTCGCGCTGCCGCCCTTGCTGATCCAGCCCTTGGTGGAAAACGCGGTGAAACACGGCCTGGAACCCAAGATCGACGGCGGCGCGGTGCAAATTAGCGCGCACGCGGCCGGCGACGCATTAATCATCCAGGTGATCGACACGGGCCTGGGTTTGCGCGCGGAACGCGGCGCGGGCGTCGGTCTCAACAATATCCGCACACGCTTACGCGCGCTGTACCAGGAGCGCGGTCAACTGACGATTCAGCCGCATCTGCCCACGGGAGTGAAGGTCAGCCTCACGCTTCCCATCGTGCCGGGGTCTTCGGCAGAGATCGGCCTATGAACCCCCCGCGCGCCATCATCGCCGACGACGAAGCTCCGCTGCGCGAACATTTACAGCGCCAGCTCGCGCACTGCTGGCCGCAGTTACGTATCGTGGGCGTTGCGGAAAACGGTATCGCAGCGCTGCGCATGATCGAAGTCGAGGCTCCTGAGCTGGCCTTTCTTGACATTAAAATGCCCGGCCTCACCGGCCTGGAAGTCGCCGCGCGCATGCCGCCTGCGTGCCGCGTGGTGTTCATCACCGCCTACGACCACTACGCCGTGCAAGCGTTTGAAAACGCCGCCCTCGACTACCTGCTCAAACCCGTCACTCAGGAACGGCTCGCCAAAAGCGTCGCGCGCCTGCAAGCGCAACTCAGCGCGGCTCCAGTCGATATGGGCGCATTATTAGTCAAGCTCAAGAACGCGCTGGAAACGCGCCCGTCTTTTTTGCAATGGCTGAAAGCCGCGCGCGGCGAAGACGTGCAATTGTTGTCGATTGACGACGTGGACTATTTTCAGGCCGCCGACAAATACACCTCGGTGTTTACGCGCGAGCACGAATGGATCATCCGCACCCCGCTCAAAGAACTCGAAGACCAACTCGACCCCGACAAATTCTGGCGCATCCACCGCAATGCTATCGTGCGCGTCGCCGCCATCACCCGCATTACCCGCGACTTTCAAGGCCGTTACCTACTGGAACTGCGCGAACACACCGAAACCCTTTCGGTCTCGCGCGCCTACGCGCAGCGGTTTAAGCAGATGTAGCCAGAGCGTGCGGAGAGTGAGGCCGGGATACAAACTGACCGGGTGTAGTTTGCGTCGACATTGGGGTGTACTAAACAGGGCTGCTGTGATGCTAAGGGCTCCATTATTGACCGAAGCGGTTTAGTACACCAGACTGTCGTAATATAAAACGACATTTAGGGTGTCTACTTAACGTTGGGCAACAAAAAGGAGAGCAAATGAGCATTTGTAACGCTATCAACAACAGGAATACGCTGAGCTTCACCTATGACGGTTATAGCCGAATCGTCGAGCCGCATACTTGCGGTGTTGACGGAAAGGGGCACGAAGCTCTGCGCGCGTATCAAACCAGTGGTGGTAGTGAGTCTCATGAGCTTGGCTGGAAATTGTTTCATGTTAAGGAAATCCACGGTTTAGTTGTCCTGAAAACCAATTTTTCAGGGCCACGGCCAGGATACAAGCGCGGCGACAAAGCTTTCTCCACCATACGGTGCCAGCTCTAGTGCCGCCACAATCACATATTCCGGCTTCATATGCAGGCGGGTTATGCATCGCGCAATCGCTCCAGTGGAAGCCATCGTCGCCCAACCCGGCGCTCAACACGGACGCTACGCTTCGCTGCGCGCCGGTTAGCTCTACGTTAGAACTCAAAAGGAGAGCACTATGGGCGGTACCAAACGAATGATGGAAGATCATGAGCAACAGTGTGGTGCTGCAATCGGTATCGCCCTACAAGCGGGCGTTCTTGAACGATGCAAATTCCATGATGACGCGGTTTTTGAAGGCGCTGCGGATATTACTGAAGCGTACAAGTTAGGGAACGCAAAATTTTCAAAAGGAGAATTGGAAGGTATTTTTGATGACAGAAAGGAAATGACAGACGTCATCAAAGAGGTAGTCGAAGACCATCCTGCTGAGGAGTGTCCGTTCTGTGCCAAAGTCCGTGACGAAGACTGACCAAAGAGTTCTAACATGGCGTTCGAGAGGGACGCGCCAAAAGCGGCGCGCCCCTCAACTTTACGTGTGCGCCGGGCATGGCGCGTTACTTCATAGGTGAAAGTCCTATGGCCAGGTTTTCGCAGAGCCGAAGGCAAGGAGAAGGG